>DASRYE010000126.1:0-20975 GCA_035653915.1 Novosphingobium sp.
CCGATGTAGTGGATGGGCGCCTGGGTCATGCGAGCCGCGGGAAACGGGCATCGTCCAGCTCGCCCAGATGGGTGAGGCCGGCGGTGTCGAAAGCCACCGAGGGGGCGCCTGTCCAGCGCGCATCGGCAGGGTTCATGATCGCCAGATAGGTCCAGCGCGGGGTGCCGGCGGTGTTGGCCCCGGCCATGTGCACGCACAGGTCCGAATGCACCACCACATCCCCCGCCAGCAGCGCCAGCTGGCCCGAGCTGGGGCAGGCATCGGCCAGTTCGGGATAGACATCGAGCAGGTTGCCATCGCCATAGCTGCGATAATCCCCCATCACGCCATGGCGGTGCGAGCCGCTGAGATAGGCCATCGTGCCATGCGCCGCGGTCATGTCTGTCAGCGGGGTCCAGAACACCATGCCGCCCGAGCGATCGGCCACCTGCGCGGCAAAATCCTGGTGCCAGTCAGACCTGCCATTGCCCTCGCCGGGGGCCAGCGGCAGCTTCACGCCAAAGAAATCGAGGAAATAGCGCGCCCCCACCGGCCGGCGCAGCGCGCGCAAGGCCACCGCCGCCCGGGCGTAGTGGCGCAGCACCGGATCGAACACCGGCTGGCCCACCCCATGAATCGGCAATGCATTGAAATAGGAGAACGCCCCCGGTGCCAGATCGCGGTCGGCATCCTCGCCCATGCGGGCCCTGGCCACCGCTAGCATCGCCGCCACATCCGCGCCCGGCAGGAACCCGCGCAGCCGCACCCAGCCATGCGCCTGATAATGCGCGATCTCCTCTGCGCTGACGGCGCGGTAGGGGCTGGCAGGCGCGCGCGGTTCTACAGGTTCGGTCACGCCGATCGTCATCTTTGGCCCTTTCAGATGCGGTCACATCCACAGGCGGGCCGGCCTGCTCCTGCATGGGCGCAATCCTGACCTGCCACTCTCCGGCGTCGATTTTTATATAACGTTGTTATAAATAAAACTGGCCTTTTCGGCAGGGCCCCTCACGAAGGGGGGCAGGATCGCCATCCTGCCCCCGCGGCCGGTTCAGAAATGCACGGTCAGAGCGCCGCCATAGGTGCGCGGCGCGGCCAGCATCAGCACGCTGTAATAGGGATTGGCCTGGGCCAGCGTGCGCACCGCGGTATTTTCCAGATTGCGCACGAAGAGGCGCGCGCTCCACACCTGCCCGGCCGGCGTATAGCTGAGGAAGGCGTTGCTGCGGGTAAAGCCGGGCTGCCAGGAATCGAGCGTGCGCTCCACCGTCACCCAATAACCCTGCGAGACATGCGTATCGACATGGGCTGTCAGCAGCGCCTGATTGGCCAGGTGGAACTGGTGCTCGTAGTTGAGGTCGACGGTCAGCGCGGGCGAATTGGGCAGGGTCTGGCCGCTGTGATCCACCGTGCCGGCCAGCGCCGATGTGTAGACAAAGGCGCCAAACCGGCTGTGCAGATAGGCAAGGCTGGCGCCCAGCGTGTCATTGGCGGAAAGCCGCAGCCGACCTTCTGCCTCCAGCCCGTAGATCTGGGCCGAGGAGGCGTTTTGCGTCACGAAGGCGAACACGCCCGAGACGATATCGGCATAGCTCGCCTGATAGTTGCTGTAGCGATAGTAGAAGGCCGAGGCGTTCAGTTGCAGCCGGTTGCCCCAGAAGCGGTTCTTGCTGCCAATCTCGAAGGAAGTGATCTTTTCCGGATTGTAGGTGGCCACCGGGAACTGCTGCCCATAGCCGCCCGCCTTGAAGCCCGAGGAGACCTGCGCATAGGCCATGGAAGCGGCCGACAGATCCGCCTCCAGCTCGGCCTTGTAGGTCAGCGAGGACCAGCGGGTGGAGGAATAGGCGGTGCCCAGCGCGGCATTGGCATAATAGAAGCGCGCCGATTTTTCATCGCCGGTGTAGCGCAGGCCCCCTGTCAGGCGGATGGCATGGGCAAGCGGCACCGTGACATTGGCAAAGGCCGCCCAGGAACTGGTGCCGGCATCGCGCATTTCCGGATCGGTTGCCGCCTCCAGCGCGAAGGACACCGGCTCTGCCGCCGCCTGGCGCCGCTCCATGCCGCTCAGATAATAGAGGCCTGCCACCCATTTGATGGCGCTGCGATCGGGCGAGGCGGCGCGCAGCTCCACCGAATCCTGCCGCCCCGTGCGGTGATCGCCCACGCCCGGCGTGCCCACCAGCACATTGGCCTCGTCTTTGGAAAAGAAGCTGTGCGAGGCCAGCAGGGTGAGGTTGGCCGCAGCGGTGGTGTAATCCACCTGCCCGCGCACATTCCACGCATCCACCCGCAGATAGCCGGTCGGCTTGGTGCTGTACCACGGCGCATGGCCCGACAGCGGCGCATCCACCGTGCCCAGGCCATTGCCCGCATTGTGCAGATAGTCGCCCGCCAGCACCACGCGCAGCGCGCTGCCCGGCTTGTAGAGCAGCTTGAGGCGGCCCGCCTTCACATCGGCATCATCATTGCCGTTCGACAGATAGCCGCTGTGGCGTTCCGAGGCGAAGGCGCCGCGCAGCGCCAGGCTGCTGCCCAAAGGCAGGTTGACCGCCGCCTCGGAATGGATCGCATCATAATTGCCCGCCTGCAGCGTGGCATAGCCGCTGGGCCCGGCGAGGCTAGGATCGGCGGTGAGCACGTTGATCGCCCCGGCATTGGCATTGCGCCCATACAGCGTGCCCTGGGGCCCGCGCAGCACTTCCACCCGGTCCACATCGAACATCAGGCTGGTGGGCACTTCGGTTTCCTGCTGGTAGACCCCATCGATGTTGAGGTTGACCGCGGCATCGCCCACTTGGGAATCGCCGTTGGAGCCAACGCCGCGCACATAGATCTGGGCGCCATTGGCATTGCCCTGGATCACCACCGCGGGCGTGGCGCTGATTGCCGCGGCAATGGTGTTCTTCGCTTCATCGCGCAAGGTGGCGCCGCTCAGCGCGGTGATGGCGATGGGCGTGCGCTGGATGTTTTCGCTGCGGTGCTGGGCGGTCACGATGATCTCGCGCAGGCCGCCATCGCCGGGCGGCGGCGCATCGGCGGCCGGTGCATCGGCCATCGCCAGCGCCGGCGCATCAGCCAGCGCCAGCGCCGGCGACGCCAGCACGCCCATCATCCCTGTTGCGCACAAAAATCTGGTCCTCATGGTTCTCTCCCTGTCCTCTCTGGCCCGGAAAGGGGCGCCGGCCGGCGGCTCCCCGCCCCCTGCTCACGCAGGGGGCAGATGCGGTGATGCCGCGATGCAAGCGGGGGTGGGCGGCTTGGCGCCGCCTGCCTGGCCCTGCCTCTCCCACAGTTCCGGTTGGCCAAGGCTTGCGCCAAACAGCGGCCCGACGGGAAACCGTTTCCATGGATGGCTCGCATCAACCCGACGCGGGGCCTGCGCGCACGCCGCCCTTGCTAGGAGAGGCGCTGGCGCCGGCCGCCTGCCGGCCGCCCCCCAAGGAGAGGATGCAGATCATGGAGCGCTGCCGCTTCGATGCGTATATCGCCCGTTTCAACGCCAAGGATGCCAGCGCCTTCGACGAATATCTCAGCCCCGACATGCGCCTGCGCAACGGCCGGCTGGAATATACAGGGATAGAGGGCATGAAGCGCCATTATGCGGCGATCTGGGCCTGCATGGACGAAACGCTGGACGTGCTGGATTACGTGACCGATGGCGCCCGCGCGGCGGTGGTGATGCACACGCATTTTGCCGTGCGCACGGATGCCGCCACCTCGCCCTTCGGCCCGCTGCGCCAGGGCGAGGCTTTCGACTATCACGGCGTGATCTTCTACGAGATCACCCGGGGGCGCTTCTCGCGGATCATCGTTTCCTATCTCGATTTCGTGAAGACGGACACAGATGGCCGGCAGACCTCGCTGGGCATCGTGCACTGAGGGGCCCGGGGCGCCAGCTTGTTTCCGGCCTCAGATCTGGCCGGCATAGGCGCGCAGGCGCCCCACCAGCCACATCAGCGCCGGATCATTGCTGCCGTTCGGCGTCCACTGGGCGGTAACGCGGATGCCGGGGATGTCCATCGGGCATTCCAGTATCCGCAGCGGCAGCGACCGGGCCATGCGCTCGGCCAGCTTGCGGTGCATGGTGGCGATCCGCTGCGTGCCGACAAGGAAGCTGGGCACCGCGGTGAAGCTGGGCGCCACCACTTCCACCTGCCGCTTCACCGACTGGCTCTTGAGCGCCCATTCCTCGAAAGAGGGCACCCGCGTCCAGCCAAAGCGGGTCACCACATGGTGCATCTCTTCATATTCGGCCCGGCTGATGCCCTGGCGCAGCGCCCGGTTGCCCGACCAGCACACCACCACGAAATCATCCGTCCACAGCTCGGTAAAGGGCATGTCGGTGGAAATCACGCTGTCCAGCGCCAGCAGCAGATCGGCCCTGCCGCGCCGCAATTCCTCCACCACCTCATCGCCCAGCGCCTTCACCTCGAAGACCATGTGCGGCGCCTCTTCCTCGAAGGCGGCCATCGCCGGGCCCAGCATCACCTCGATGGCATAATCGGACGCCAGCACAGACAGCCGCCGGTCCGACACGCCCGGATCGAAGGGCTGCTTCACCGCCATCGTCGCCTGGATCTGGTCGAGGATGGCGCGCACCGGATCGAGCAGCTCCTGCCCGCGCGCGGTGAGCACCAGATTGCGCCCCTTCAGCTCCAGCAGGTCATCCTCGAAATAGTCGCGCAGGCGGCCCAGCGCGCTGCTGGTGGCAGACTGGCTGAGGTTCAGCCGCTCCGATGCCAGCCGCACGCTTTGCTCTTCCAGCAGCGCGCGCAGGGCAATCAACAGGTTCAGATCCAGCCGATGAAAGCGCATGCCCGGTTATCCGCCGCCTCATTCCCCATGCGCAGGGGCTGCTGCCCTGCCTCTTGTTGCCAGTGTTGTGATAGCCGGGCCGCCGGGGGCCGGCAAGCCGCCCTCAACCCGCCTGTTCCTCGACGAATTCGATGAGGTTGCCGGCGCAATCGCGAATGAAGAAGCCCTTGCCGAACGCCTCGCGCACGACAAACACGATCTCCACGCCGCCCGCCTCGAACTGCGCCAGCGCCGCCTCGAAATCCGCCACCCGATAGGCGACATGCTTGTTGCCATGCACGCCCAGATCGCCCGGCACGCTGCGGCGCTCTGGCGGCAGGGGGGCAGCGCCGGCAATCTCGAACACTTCCACCCGCATGTCGTCCTTGCGCAGCATGGCCGCGCGCGAATGGGCCGGCGGCACCGAAAAACGCTTCTCCAGCGTGTAGCCCAACGTCTCGCCATACCAGGCGATGGCGCGATCGAGATCCGGCACGCTGATGGCGCCGTGATGAAAACGAAATTGCGGCATCGGCTTCTCTCCTGCCTGTGCGCGACAGGTAAACCCCGGCGATGGGGCCGCGCCTGTCGCACGCGCGGCCCTTTCCTGGGGCAAGGGGGATCAGGCGGCGGCCGGCTTGCGCTGCCAGGCCAGCGTGGCCAGCGCCACCACCGCGCCCGCGCCCGCACCCACCGCCAGGCAGCCAAAGGCGGCAAACAGCCCGCCAAAGCGGTTGGCCAGATAGGTCACCACCACCGGACAAAGGAACTGGCCCACCGCCAGCGCCCCCTGCCACAGGCCCGAGCCGCGCCCGCGCACCTCGAAGGCCAGCAGCCCCATCGCCCACACCAGCAACGTGGGCAGCAGCATGCCGGCGCCCAGCTGGTTGATGAAGCAGCCGACGAGGAAAGGCGTGGGCCCCTGCGCCCGGGCCATGACGAGAAAGCCCGTGCACAGCATCACCATCTCGATCAGCAGCAGCCAGCGCGGATCCTTGAGGCCGCTTCTGGAATAGACCACCGTGCCCAGCGGCACGCCCACGCTGGCGATGGAAGTGAGGAAGCCGATCCGCGCCGGATCCGTGAGGCCCAGCTGGGCCAGGCCCACGCTGGCCTGGATCTGCACGGTGTAGAAGAACACCGAGCTGTAGATCGTGACCAGCAGCACCGGCACGAAGCGCGCCAGCGGAAAATGCGCCCAGCTGGCATGATGGGGGGCATGGTCGGCCTCGCTGGCGGCATTTTCCTCGGCCGGCTCCCAGGTGAAGCGCAGCACCATGGCAAACATCGCCAGCGCCGACAGATAGATCCAGAACGGCGTGCGCCAGCCAAACGCCCCCAGCTGCCCGCCGATGTTGAAGAACAGCAGCGCCGAAAGCGAGGCGGTGGCAGCCTGCGCGGCCAGCCATTTATCCCGCGCGGGGCCGTCGAAATAATCGCCGATCATCGTCGTCGTCAGCACCATGATCAGCGCCTCGAACACCCCCACCAGCACGCGCGAGGCCAGGATGGCCGGCAGGCTGACAAGGAAGAGCGGCGCGATGCCCACCACCGCATAGCCCAGGAACGAGCACAGCAGCAGGCGCCGCCGGCCGAAATAATCGCCCAGCATGCCCGCCACCGGCGAGAGCAGGGCAATGCAGATCGCCGGGAAGGTGAGCACCAGCGGCACCCAGTAATCGGCATGGGGCCCCTGGCGGAATTCTTCCATCATGCGCGGCAGAATGGGCGCCAGCAGCACGATCGCCATGGTGGAAAGGGTGATGGGTATCAGCAGCGACAGGCCCGTGAGGAACCCCGGTCTGTGGGTGCGGGCGCGGTTGTGAGCGGCGGCCATGCTTGTGCATTCTCCGAAAAAGGGCGCGCGCCTGTCCGCTGCCGCCCCTGTGGCAGGGGCCGCCCGCGCCGGTCGCGTCCGGTGTGTTGTGTGCCTGTGGTGGCCGGGCGCCTCAGCGGCGGCGCCAGCTCATCCGCTGCCAGCTCATTCGCTGGAGGAAGGGCTGGCGATCCACCCACTGGTGCTTCAGCGCGCCGGCAATGTGCAGCGCCAGCAGCGCGATCATCGCCCAACCGCCCGCCTCGTGCCAATCAACGAAACTGTCGTGCAGGCGCTTTTGCGCGGGCAGCCCGCCGGGCGTATCGCCCACCGCCTGCACAAGGCCGATCGCCGGCACCGGGATCACCCACCAGGCGGTGATGCCCGGCTTTGGCCGCAGCCGGTGCACCGCAGGCCCGGCCTGCGCCGCCATGCGCGCCTGCTCGGCCGCAAAGCCCTGACTGCCCGGGGCCGGATGGGCCGACAGGATCGCCCAGCCGGTGAGCGGCAGCACCACCATGCCGGCATAGAGCAGGAAATGGACGATATGCGCCGCCCCCTGCTCCAGCCGGCCAACCGGGGCCGGCGGCGGCACATGCAGCAACCGCCAGACGATCCGCACCACGCTGAGCGCCAGCACGCTGAGCCCGCAGGAGATATGCAGCGGCAGCACCACGCCCTTGAGCGGCGGCGCAAAGCCTTCCATGAACCAGCCCAGCGTGAGGTTGCAGCCGATCATCAGGGCGATGGCCCAATGCAGCAGCACAGCCATGCGCGTGTAGCGGATCGCGTCAGCAGATGTGGTCATGCCCACTCCTCATCCGACAAGGCCTTATCCGGCCTGTTCTCACCCGGCCAGCGCGCCGGCAGGCTTGCCCGCTGCCGGCACGCGCCCGCCTCAATAGGCCTCAACCTGGCTGAAGGTGCAATAGGGCTTGGGAATGGCCGGGTTGTATTGCGGATCGCGGCTGGTGGTATAGCCGGGATAGAAGATCTTCTTCTCGTCGGGCTTCACGCCATAGAAGGTCGATCCGGCCTCTTCCTGCACCCCGGCGCGCAGCGAGCCATCCGGATTCTTGCCTTCCAGCGCCAGCGTGTCGACAGCGGCCAGATTGTTGCGCGAATCCGTCCACAGCTTGTTCACATCGACATAGAATTCGACATAGGTGCGCAAGTGCCAGATCTTCCAGTGGCCGTCCTCCTTGATGAAGTCCATGCCGTATTTCTCTTCCGTCCACTGCGACATCGGCTGGCCGGCATGCATCTCGCCCGAGACATTGCCGAAGGACATGAAGATGCCCTTGGCGGTTTTGCCATCGGCGGCCACTTCGATGTAGGGGGTGGTCAGCATGTGATACCACAAGGCGCCCTTGTGCGGGAAGTTCTTGAGGTTATCGACGTAGAACTTCCACAGCGAGGTGCGATTGGCGTATTTGTCGGTGCCGTTCGTCCAGGTGATGTCCTCGCGCTTCGACCAGGCATTCTCGATCTCGGCCTGATGCATCAGCGCGCCGTGGTAATATTCGTGGCTGGACGACACATTGGTGATCTCGGCAATATCCGACAGGCGCTGGATCTGTTTGGTCGGCGTTATCGGCTTGCCGCAAGCGTCTGTGCCGGCAGCCCGGGCCCCACCTGCCAGCACCACCGCCGACAGCAAAGAGGCGCCCAGTAGCATCAGCTTTTTCATCATTCTCTCCCTTGCTTTCGCTCTGCGGCCTTATGCAGAAGCTTGGCGGGCAAGGGCATGGCCGTCGTGTGGATGGCTCGCATCGACAGGGCGGATGGGTGACGGGCCCTGCCTGCAGGCCCACAGGCGAAAGGCGCCACCAGCCGGAGGGAGGACCGGCCAGCAGCGCCTTTCCTCGGGAGCAAGGGCGCAGCCTCCCCCCCGATGGACAGGATCAGTAACGATAGGTCAGCGAACCGCCGATCGTGCGCGGCGCCCCCCACACCTGCCGGCTGGCGAAAGTGTCGGTGAAATTGGCGATGCGATACATCTGGTTGGTGACATTGTTGGCATAGACCGACAGATCCAGCTTCTTCGACGGATCCGTCCATGTCGCGCGCAGGTTGAGCAGCGTGTAGGAGGTTTGCGGCAGCTGCATCGCCTGGTCGAAATAGAAACCATCGGAATAGAACAGGTTGCCATTCAGCACCAACCGCCCCTTGGGCAGATCAAAGCCATAATCCGCGCCGATCGATCCGGCAAAGCGCGGCGTGTTCTGCACCGGATAGCCGGTGGCATTCACATTATAGGGCTCGAACAGCGAATAGGTGGCGCTGCTGGTGTTCAGATCCTGCTGATAGCCGATGGCATTCTCGAACCGGCCATAAACGGCATGGGTGTAGGCGCCGCTGAGCGTAACGTGGAAATCGGGCGTGATGGCATAGGAGAGATCGCCATCGACACCATAGATATGCTCCGAAGCGGCATTGCGCACCACGCTGACGCCCGAGGCAAAGAACGAGGCCACCTGCACATCGCGGTAATTGTAGTAATAGGTGGCCAGGTTGAAGCGCAGCGGCCCGCTGGCCACCTTGTAGCCCAGTTCGAACGCATCAATCTTTTCAGGCTTCACAGGCGTGAAGGAAAAGGCCGAGCCCGGCAGCGCGCCCGATTTATAGCCGCGGGTATAGGATGCATAGATGTTCGACTTGGGCGTCAGCTGGTAGCGGATCACGCCGCGCGGCGAGAAATTGTTGAAGGAGGTGCTGCCCGAGGCAGTGGTGCCCAGCAGGTTGAACCACAGGCCAAGGTCATCCTTGCTGTAGCGCCCGCCGGCGGTGAGGAAGAGCTTGTCGAGCAGCTGGTAGGTCACATCGGCGAAGACGGCATAGGAATTGGTGGTGTTCTTCGATGTGAACAGGTGGAAATAGGGCGCGCCGGCCGCTGTCGTCGCCAGATTGTAGTCGTAGACGTCGGAGGCCCAGTAATAGAAGGCGCCCAGCACCCACGACAGGCGCCCGCCGGGCTTGGAAGTCAGGTTGAATTCCTGGGTGAAGCTCTTGTCGGGGATGGTCCAGGCGGCCGCGTCGATGGCGGCGGTGGTGTCGTCATATTCCAGCGCCTGGGCGACATAGTCCTTGCGATAGCCGGTATAGGATGTGAGATCCGCCCAGCTCATCTTCAGCACGCTGGTCAGCGTGACGGCATCGGTGATGATCTTGTTCGCATTGGTGGCGCCCGGCGAGATCTGGTTGGGCGCGGTGGCGATGGTGAGGCCGGGAACGACATTGCCGGCGGTCATCGGCTTGCCGCTGCCATCCACGCGCACATTGGTGCTGTTGAGCAGCGGATCGTCGGAATAGGTGTGGGCATAGCCCAGCGTGAAGCTGAGATTGCTGGTGGGTGTCCACAGCAGCTTGGGGCGCACGGTCCATTTGCGATATTCGCCGGCGTGGTCGTTGCCGTTGAGGATGTTGGTGATGTAGCCGTTGCTGTGTTCGTAATCGGCGGCAAGGCTGATGGCCAGCGTATCGGTGAGGCCGGTGGTGCCATAGAAGGCCGCGGTCGAATGGCTGAACGATTCGTAGCCCAGCTTGAAGGTGGCCTGCGTCTCGTGCTGCGGCGCGCGGGTGGTGATCTGGATCGCGCCGCCCGTGGCATTGCGGCCGAACAGCGTGCCCTGCGGGCCCTTCAGCACGCTCACGCTGTCCACATCGATCAGGTCGATGTCGGAAGAGGTGGGGCTGGAGATGTAATAGCCATCCACATAGACCGGGATGTTCGAATAGAGGCCCGGGCCCGCCACCGAACTGCCGATCCCGCGAATGGAGGGCTGCACGGTGTTGCCGGAATAGTTGAGGCGCAGCGCCGGCACCGATTGCTGCAGCTGGGCCACTTCGGTGATGCCCGACTTGGCCAGCTGCGGGCCGCTGACCGCGGCGATCGAGATCGGCACGTTCTGCAGCTTTTCAGACCGCTTCTGCGCGGTGACGATGATTTCCTGATTGCTGCCGGCCGGGGCGGGCGTGGCCGCGCCGGTTGCCGCGGGCTGGTTCTGCGCCTGCGCGCTGCCGCCAAACGCAACCGCAGCCAGGCCCACACCCAGCTGCAGCGCAAGGCGGGTGCCCGCAATGGAACGAGACAAATTCGTGTAGACGGCCATGGCCCCCTCTCCCAAATGTGAGCGATAATCGCTCATCCGTTCGTTGTTAGCCCAAATCTATATACCTCCGCCGAAGCGTGTCAATCACGCTGCGTGCCCTGCGGCGGCATTTTTGCGCGAAAGCCCCGATCCGTGTCGGCCATGCCACCGCGCCATTGCGGCCAGCGGGTGGGCGCGCGCGGTCTGCCGGCGCAGGCGCGCCTGCCCCACGCCTCGTCAGGCCCGCCGGCAAAGCGGGCTGGAAGGCAGCGCCATCAGCGCTGCAGCTCCAGATAGACATTCTTGTGGCGCAGGAATTCAGCGAGGCCCTCGCGCCCGCCTTCCCGACCGAACCCGCTTTGCTTGTAGCCGCCGAAAGGAGCGGGCGCGGGCAGCGGTGCAAAGCCGTTGATGCTGATGTAGCCCGCCTCCAGCCGCGCGGCCACGCGATGCGCGCGTTCCAGGTCGGTGGTGTGGATATAGCCGGCCAGGCCAAAAGGCGTGTCATTGGCCAGCGCCAGGCCCTGCGCCTCGCCGCTGAAGCGGATGATCGACAGCACCGGGCCGAAGATCTCCTCCTGCGCCAGCGGGCTGCGGTTATCGACATCGCCGAACACGGTGGGCGCCATGAAATAGCCCTGCGCCAGTTCGCCGCCCAGCCGATGGCCGCCAGCCAGCAGCCGCCCATGGCCCTGTTGCTGCGCCCGGGCCACCACCGCCAGCACCCGCTCCAGCGCCGCCGCGTTGATCAGCGGCCCATAGGCCACACCCGGCGTGCACGGGTGCCCCACCCGCGCGGCCCTGACGATCGCCAGCACCTTCTCGACAAAGACATCATAGACCGCCTCTTCCACCAGCAGGCGGGTGGGCAGCACGCAGCCCTGCCCGGCATGGGTGAGGCAGCCCATCCGCGCCGCCATCCCGGCGGCCCGGTCAAGATCGGCATCGGCAAACACGAGATTGGCCGATTTGCCCCCCAGTTCCGATACCACCGGCGTTGCATGCACGGCTGCCGCCGCCATCACCTTGCGCGCGGTAGGCAAGCCGCCGGTGAAGGAAATCTTGCCAATGCGCGGATCGGCCACCAGGGCGGCCCCCGCCTCCGCCAGCCCGGTGACGACATTGAGCACGCCCGGCGGCAGGCCCGCCTCCAGCATCACCTCGCCCAGCAAAAGCGTGGCGAAGGGCCCCAGATCGGGCGCCTTCAGCACCACGCAATTGCCCGCGGCCAGAATCGCGCCCAGCTTCATCAGCGCCGTCGCCAGCGGCCCGTTCCAGGCATTGATCGCGGCCACCACGCCATAGGGCTCCAGCAGGCCATAATTGAAGGCGCCCGGCCCCAGGGCCACCGTGCTGCCCTCGATCTTGTCGGCCCAGCCGGCGTAATAGACGAGGTGTTCGGCGGCCTGGCCGGCGGCCTGCGGGGCATAGACAGCGCCGCTTTCCCGCGCGGCAATGGCGGCGAATTGGGCCCCGCGCGCGCGGATCGCGGCGGCCGCGCGCAGCAGCACATCGCGGCGGAAGGCGGGCTGTGCATCGCGCCAGGCCGGAAAGGCCCGCTGGCACGAGGCGATCGCCCGATCGATATCCACCGCCCCTGCCAGCGCGAATGCGCCCAGCGGCAGGCCCGTGGAGGGATCGTGATGCAGCTGGCTGCGGCCGCTGGCGGCGGCCACCCATTCGCCATCGATCAACATCGCCGCCCGCGCGAAAACGGGCGAGATATCGGCCATGGCGGCTTGCTGGCAGGGGTCCTGCGCCATCGCTCAACCCACCACGCCGCAGGCGCGCAGGGCCGCGATCTCGCCGTCTGCCAGGCCCAGCACCTCGCCCAGGATCGCTGGGCCATGCTCGCCCAGCCCGGGCGCGGGCGCGGGCGCGAAGGTGGCCCCCGCCAGGCGGATCGGCGTGCCGTTCAGCCGCACCGGGCCCACATCCGGCAGATCCACCTCATACCAGTTGCCGCGGGCAAGATAATGCGGATCGCGGGCAAGGGCGGCCGGATCGTTCACCGGCATGGCCGAGATATCGGCGGCGATGAAGGCGGCCATCCATTCCGCCCGCGTGCGCTGGATGAGGATGGCGGCGATCTCCTGGCGCAGGCGGGCATGGTAGGTGGCATCATCCAGCCCGAGCCGGTCCAGCTCCAGCAGATCCGCGCGCCCGACAAGGTGGCAGAATTTCTCCCAGGTCGGCCGGGCAAAGGCCTCCAGCAGCAGCACCTCGCCGCCGCGCGTGACATATTGGGCCAGGCGCGGCCAATGGCGCATCCGCCCGGTCTCATCGAGAAAGCCCGCGCGCGCCTGGCAGACATCCGGATTGGCCGCCGCATCCACGCCATCGGGCACCCAATGGGCCGCCGCATCCACCGCGGCCACCTCGATCTGCGCGCCCTCTCCGGTGGTGTGGGCGCGCAGCAGCGCGGCCAGCACCCCCACCGCGGCAAACAGGCCGGGCGCCTGCATGCCGATGGACGGCGGCCGGAAGGCATGGGCGGCGGGCGGCGGGCTGTCCACATCGGCAGGCACCAGGCCGGCATAGGCATCATAGGCCACCGCATGGGAACGCAGCGCATGATAGGGCCCGGTGCGCCCCAGCCCCGAAATCGCGCAGAACACCAGCGCCGGCCGCCGCTGCCGCAAAACCTCGTAGCCCAGCCCCAACCGCTCGAGCGCGCCGCCCTTCAGCCCCTCGATCACCACATCGGCCCGGCTGGCCAGATCGCGGAACAGCGCCTGCCCCTGGGGTGTTTTCAGATCGAGGCCCAGGCTCTGCTTGCCCCGGTTCCAGCGCAGATGCAGCAGCCCCACGCCATCGGGCCCGCCCAGCGCATGTTCGCCCGTGAAGCGCACCGGATCGCCGCCGGGCAAGGCCTCCACCTTGATCACCCGCGCGCCCATGTCGGCCAGATGGCCGCCCAGCGCATCCATGCCCAGCTGCGCCACTTCCAGCACGGTGACAGTCTTCAGGAAATCATAGCCAGCCATCGGCCTTCTCCGCAAAATGAAGGGGGCTCAGGCGCTGTAGGTGAGGCGCCGGGCCTGTTCGGGGGCCACGGCAAATTCGGCCCGCAGCGCATGTTTCATGATCTTGCCGGAAAAGGTGCGCGGCAGCGGCGCGCCATAATCCAGCAGGTAGCGCGGGCGCTTGTAGCCGGCCAGCTGCGTCAGGCAGCGCGCGCGCAAGGCCTCCACATCCAGTTCCCCCTCGCCATGCACGATCAGCATCGGCACCTCGCCCCAGGTCTCGTCGGCCACGCCGATCACCGCGCATTCGGCCATGCCGGCAATGCCCGCCAGCACGCGCTCCAGTTCGGCCGGATAGATGTTGAGCCCGCCCGAGCGCAGCATGTCCTTCTTGCGGCCGGTCACGGTGAGGAAGCCCTCGGCATCGATCGTGCCGATATCGCCGGTGCACAGCCAATCGCCCCGCATGGCCCGCGCGGTTTCCTCCGGATTGTTAAGATAGCCCTGCATCACCATGGCCCCGCGCACGAGAATCTCGCCGCTGTGCCCGGCGGGCAGAAAGCCGCCCTCCTCATCGGCAATGGCCAGATCCACGCCCAGCAGCGCCCGCCCGGCCGAACCCAGCCGCCCCTCGGCATGTTCGCCGAACAGCAGCGCCACATGGCCGGCCGTCTCGGTCAGGCCATAGGCCTGGGTCAGACGCACCCCCTTGGCCTGCCACTGGCGCAGCAGATCCAGCGATGTGCCGCCGCTGACGGCATGGCGCAGATGGGGAAAGGCGGTGCCGGCAAAACGGGGGCTGGCCGCCACCCGCTCGAACAGGATCGGCACGCCCGACCACAGGCTGATCCGCTCGCCCGTCAGCACATCGAGCAGCTCTTCCACCCCGATCGCCGGATCGACCAGCACGGCCGTGGCGCCCGTAGCCAGCGCCTCGCGCAGATATTGCACCGCGCCCCATGTGTAGGCCAGCGGCGCGGAAATCAGCACCCGGTCGTCGGGCGTGAAACCGCAGGGCACCGCCGTTGCCAGCCCCCCTTCGCGCAGGTTGCGGTGGCTGAGCATAACCCCCTTGGGAAAGCCCGTGGTGCCCGAGGAATAGCAGATCAGCGCCACATCCCCGGCCTCTGCCGCGGCCGGCGCCACCTGCCCGCCCGCTGCCCGCCATTGCGCCAGATCCGCGCCCCCATCGCCGCCCTCGGCCAGCACCAGGCGCAAATCCGCCTGCTGCGCCAGGGCCACAGCCAGCCGGCCCAGCAGCTCGTGCTGGCTCACCACCACCTTCAGCCGCGCATCGGCTGTCAGATAGGCCATTTCGCTTTCGGTGAGGCGGATGTTGAGCAAGGTGACGCGCGCGCCCAGCCGCCACACCGCCAGCATCGTCTCGATGAATTCCAGCCGGTTGTGCAAAAGGATGCCCACCGCATCGCCCGCACCCACGCCAAGGCCGGCCAGCCCGGCCGCGATGCTGTCGCTGGCCCGCAGCAGATCGCCCCAGCTGGCATCGCGCGCCGCCGTGCGCACGGCCAGCCGATCCGGCCAGCGCCGGGCCCAGAAATCGAGCATGGCGCCCAGGGTTTCATGCCTCATCATCGGTCTCCTGCCTATCGGTCCGGGCGCCCCCGTCTGCCAGCGGCGTTGTCTTGAACAGGCCGGTTGCCCGCAGCACCGGCCGCGCGCCGGCCAGGATCATCGCGCTGACAAAAGCCATGCGGAGGGTGCGATGGGCCACCACCACCCGGCTTTCCAGCCATTCACCCAGAACAGACGCCGACAGATAATCCACATTGAGAGTGATCGTCGGCGTGTTGAAGGCGACATCGCCCAGGCACAGCAGGCCCTGTGCCAGCGCGGTATCGGCAAAGCTGGCCAGCAGGCCGCCATGGGCAACCGCCACCGCATTGCAATGATGCGCCATCAGCCGGATGCCGAAACGGGCCGGCTCGCCAGCCTCCAGCGCATCGCCGGTGCAGAACATCGGCCCGGCCAGATCGGGAAAGGCGCCGCCGCCTTTCACCGCCGCCCATGCGCGGCCATCTGCCGGCGCGGCGGCCACGGCAGGGTCGTCGTAATCGAAAAACAGATTGCCGGGGGCCTGCATGCGCATGCCTCACTCTCCCCAAATGTCAGTGCTGGCGCGGCAGCGCATAGGCCACCAGATCATCGCCCTGTTCCGCCCCCATCGAGGCATGGCCGCCGGCCGCGATCACCACGAACTGCCGCCCGCTGGCGCGCGACAGGTAGCTCATCGGCACGGCATTGCCCGAATGCGGCAGATCGGCCTGCCACAGCAGCCGGCCGCTGGCCGTGGCAAAGGCCCGAAAGCTGCGATCGGTGCTGGCGCCCACAAAAGTGAGCCCGCCCCGCGTGGCCAGCGCGCCGCCCATCACCGGCGCGCCGATGGTCAGCGGCAGGCGGGTGGCGATGCCAAGGGGGCCATTATCCCGCCCGGTGCCCAGCGGGCGCGACCAGATCAGCCGGTTCGTCTTCAGATCGATCGCGCTCAGCCGGCCCCAGGGCGGCTGGTTGCACGGCACCTGCAAGGGCGAGAGGAACGGCTTCGTGCTCGAGGCATAGGGCGTGCCGGCCATGGCGTTCAGCCCTTCCAGCGCGGCCAGCCCTTCGCGCCCCTTGCTCATGGGCCGCACATCGCCCGCCTGGGCGCGAGGCACCAGCCTGGTGTAATTGGGCACATAGGCGCTGACGGCCACCATGATCGCCCGGTCGGTATCCACCGACACGCCGCCCCAATCCATGCCGCCCAGATAGCCCGGATAGGTAATGCCCGGCTGCTCGCCCGGCGGGGTCAGCGCGCCATCATAGCGGGCGCGGCGGAACTGGATGCGGCACCACAGCTGATCGAAGGGGGTGAGCCCCCACATCCGCGCCTCACTGAGCGGCGGCCCGGCCAGCGAGGGGAAATCGGCCGGAAAAGGCTGGGTGGGCGATACCCGCTCGCCTGCGGCATGGCCGGCCGTGGGCGCCGGGCGCTCTTCTATCCGCCCCAGCGGGTGGCCGGTGGCCCGATCGAGCAGGAACACTTCGGCGCGCTTGGTCGGCTGGGCCAGGGCGTGCACGCTGCGGCCATCGGCGCCGGCATAATCGAACAGGACCGGCTGCGCGCCGACATCATAATCCCACAGGTCGTGATGGGTCGTCTGGAACAGCCAGCGGCGGCGGCCGGTGGCCATGTCCAGCGCCAACACCGCGCTCGATGTCTCATCGTCGAAGGGGCGGCGCTGGGCGCCATAATAATCGGGCGTGGCATTGCCGGTGGCCACATAGAGCAAGCCCAGCGCCGGATCGAACGTCATCTGCGCCCAGGCATTGGGGGTGGCGCGGGTGTAGCTTTGCCCGGCGGGCGGGGCCCCGCGGCGTTCGGGGGCGCCGGCATCATAGGCCCAGGCCAGTTGCCCGCTCACCGCATCATAGGCGCGCACCACGCCCGAAGGCTGGCCCCAATACTGGTTGTCGACCATGGAGCCGCTGACGATGATCCTGCCGGCAAACACGTTGGGCGCGGAATTGAACCAGTAGTAGCCCCTGGGCACATCGCCCAGCCCCGCCAGCGCATCGACATCGCCGCCCTGGCCGAAATCCGCGCAGCGCCCGGCGCCATGCGCATCGACAGCGATCAGCCGGGCATCGACGGTGGCCAGATAGAGCCGTTCGGCACAGGGGCCAGAGCGCCCCGGCAAGCGATAATAGCCGATCCCCCGGCAGGCGCGAAAAGGCGCGTCGAGCCGCACATGCGGATCGAAGCGCCATTGCACGCGGCCCGTCTCGGGATCGAGGGCGACCAGCTGATCGGTCGAATCGCAGGCATACAGCGCATCGCCGATCTTGAGCGGCGTGCCTTCCAGCCCGCCCTTCACACGCTGGCCAAAGCTGAAGCGCCAGGCCTCCTGCAGCTGGCCGACATTGGCCGGCGTTATCTCTGCCAGGCGCGAGAAATGGGTGCCGCCGCCATTGCCGCCCCAATCGGCCCAATCGGCACCTGCACCGCTGGCATCGGCGCCATGCGCAGAAGGAGGCTGATAGGGCGGGCCATATTCCGCATAGCCATGGCCAAGCAGCGCGGCCGCCGGCACGCCCACCAGCGCCGCGGCCAGCAGCCCGCGCATCGCCCGCCGGATGCCGCGCGGCCAGCCGGGGCCACCTGCCAGCCGGCCGGCGATGGCCGGCATCAGCAACAGCAGCCCAAGCAGATAGGGCAGGCCAAGGCGCGGCACCAGCGCCCAGGGATCCAGCCCGGCTTCCCGGCAGCTCCACGCCAGCACCAGCCCCAGCAGGGCGCCATGCAGCCACAGCGCCCAACCATTGCCCCGCCACAGCAGCATCGCCACGCCAAGCAGCAGCGCCGCCTCGATCAGGAAGAAGGCTGAGCCGCCCAGCGCCACCAGCACGATGCCGCCATAGCCGATACCCACCGCGCACAAGGCGAAGAGCAGCGCCACACACCTTGCCCGGATCAGGCCAGATGCATTGCTGGCCGCAGGGGCGCCCGGATATCCATCCGCCATGCCCGATTTCTCCCATTTGCGCCTGTGTCCGCGCTTAATCAATCATCGATTGGTTTAATGCCTGCCCTGTCCTTGTCAAGCCGCCGCAGCGCGGTTTGATGAATTATCGTCCCCTTGTGCCTTAATCGACCATTTGCGCCTATTGCGCCGTCAGCCCGCCATCCACCACCAGTTCGGCCCCGGTGACATAAGCCGCATCTGTCGACAGCAGGAAGGCGATCGCCGCCGCCAGATGATCGGGATGGCCGGTGTGGCCCAGCGGAATGGCCGTGGCGATAGCGGCCGAATCAGCCGGGTTGCCGGCGCGCACGCCCTGCTGGATATCCGTCTCGATCACGCCGGGATGCACGGAATTGACGCGAATGCCATCGCCCGCCGTTTCCAGCGCCAGGGTCTTGCTCATCAGCCGCACGCCGCCCTTGCTGGCGGCATAGGCGCTGGTGCGGCGCATCCCCACCAGCCCGGCCACCGACGACACATTGACGATCGCGCCGCCCCCGCCCTGCGCGCGCATCTGGCCGATCACCGCCCGGCAGCCCAGGAAGGCCCCGGTGAGATTGACCTCGATCTGCCGGTGCCAGTCGGCCAGCGTCACTGCCTCCACCGGCGCCAGCTGCACGATGCCAGCGTTGTTGACCAGCCCGTCGATGCGCCCGAAGCGGGCCAGGCTTGCCGCCAGCACATCGGCCCAGCCCTGTTCCCGGCCCACATCATGGGCAAGACCCAGTGCCTGAGCGCCCAGTGCCTGAGCACCCAGTACCATGCCGCCCAGTTCCGCCGCCCGCTGCGCCGCGGCCGCGCCATCAAGATCGGTCAATACCAGCCGGGCCCCTGCCGCCGCCAGCCGCCGCGCCGTGGCAAAGCCAATGCCCCGCGGCGAAGCCGCGCCCGTGACGATCACCACCTTGCCGGCAAGAGAGCGGGGGCCGGCCATGCCCACCGCCCCGCTCATTCGCCGCTGCCAATGCGCAGCCGCGCGCCCTCCAGCGCCTGGCTGCAAGGCACCTGGCAGGCCAGACGCGAGCCCCCCTGCCGATCGGGCACGATATCGAGCAGGTCCAGCTCGCCCTCTTCCGGCGCGGGCAGGCGCGCGGCGCTCTCCGGCTCGAAAATCACATGGCAGGTGCCGCAGGAACAGCAGCCCCCGCAATTGGTGATGCCGTTAATCTCGAAAATGCCGGCGTCCAGGATCACATCCTTCACGCTGACACCTTCCCTCCACTCCACCTCACGGCATTCGCCGGAACGCAAGGTGACCATCAGTTTTGCCATCGCCTGCTCTCCCTCCCCTTCGTCGCGCAATCGTCAGATCCGCGCCCTTTTGGCTAAGCCTGTGCCGGCGCATTCCCCGGCGCCTTCCATTGCAGCCGCAGGTGTTCCAGCGCCATCACCAGCCCCGGCCGCCAGGCGGGCCGGTCTGCGCCGGCAAGCGCGAAAGCGCCGATCCGCTCCAGCCACACGCGGGTGAACACGCGCATTTCCAGCCGCGCCAGCATGTTGCCGATGCAGGTGTGGGCGCCGATCGAGAAGGTGATATGGCCGCGATCGGCCCTGTCGATATCGAAGGTTTCCGGCTGGGGGTTGCGGCGCGGATCGAGCCCGGCAGCGGTCAGCGGGCACATCACCATCTGCCCCTCGCGGAAAGCCGCGCCCTTGATCACCGTGTCCTTCTTCACGATCCGCGTCTGGTTGACGACAGCGAAGCGGCGCAGGGATTCTTCCACATAATCGGGCAGTTTTTCGGGCTCGGCGATCAGGCGCTGCTGCAGATCGGGGCGCCCGGCAAGGTTGCGGATCGAAAAGGTGAGCGCATTGGCCACCGTGTCGAGCCCGCCCAGGAACAGCAGGAAGCCCATGGATTCCAGCTCCTCCTGCGTCAGCGGGCGGCCGCGCACTTCCTCGCCCAGCAGGGCGCTGGCCAGGTCGTCGGCGGGATGGCGGCGCTTCTCGTCGAACAGCTCGCGCATCACGGCAAAGATCCGTTCCTGCACCTGCCCGCGCCGCTCCGGCGTGATGTTGCTGAAGTATTCCAGCACGATGCCGCGAAATTCCTCGAACCTGTCGAGCGGCATGCCCATCAGTTCCATGAACACCGACACCGGAAAACCCGCACCCAGGATTTCGGTGAAATCGCAGGCCCCGTCGGCTGCCACACGGTCGATCAGGCGATGCGCCCAGGCCACCAGCTTGGGCTCCATCCGGTTGATCGCCGCCGGCCCGAAATAGCGCATCAACACCGCGCGATAGCGGGTATGCTCGGGCGGATCGAGGTTCAGCGGGATCATCACATTGCCGTTGAACATCGGCGGGATGTGCAGTTCGCGGCTGGAGAAATGCTCGGCATCCTTGAGCACCTGCACCTGGTCCTCATAGCGCATCACCACCCAATGGCCGCCATTGCGCGGGGTCCAGAAGATGTCGGGCGCGGTGTCATGCAGCGCATGCCAGCCCAGATGCACATCCTCCAGCAGCTTCGGTTCGGTGTAGATATCCCAGTCGACGATCAGCGCCTCGTCGATGTCGTTGGCTGCCTGTGCTTGCGCCGCAGCCGGTTGCGCCAGTGCCTTGTCCATTTGCATCCTCCTCGGGCCGGTTTGCGCAGCAGCTGTGTGCCGCCTGTGCGCTGCCGGGCGAGCCTTGCATGGCCTGCCCGGCAGACGGGAACCGCTGCGAGGAGATATAGAACAGAACATTGTTCACATTCCATTCGCGTTATGCCACACCACGGCATGAGCACCGGCGCCACCCTTCCCCCCCCGGCCGAGAAGGCCCCCCACAACGCGCTGCAGCGCCGCCGCCTGCC
>DASRYE010000127.1:0-8494 GCA_035653915.1 Novosphingobium sp.
CTGGGGGCCGTTGACGGTGGCCGGATCGCTGCTGGCGATGGCGGGCATGCTGGGCGCGCTCTATCGCCGGTCGCCGGCCGCCGATCGCCCGGCCCAGATCGCCGCCAGCCCCTCGCGCCAGGAAGGGTAGCGCGGGCGCCAGCCCAGCAGGCGCTTTGCCTTGCCATTGGCCACCTTGCGGCTCTCGCCATAAAAGCCGCGCACCTTGGCGCTGAGCGCGGGATCATCGGGCGCCAGCCGCGGCGGCAGCGGCCAGCCGGAAAGGCGGCAGGCTTCCTGCACCACCAGGTCCGGGTGGCAGGGGGCATCGTCGGCCAGATTATAGGCGCCGGGCGGGGCCTGCCGTTCCAGCGCGGCGATCACCCCGCTGGCGATATCGGCCACATGCACGCGTGAGAACAGCTGATCCGGCGCGGCCACGCGGTGGGCGCGGCCTTGTTCCAGCCGGGCGAACATGTTGCGCGGGGCCTCACCGGGGCGATCCGGCCCATAGATGCCGGGCAGGCGGAACACATGCGCGCCGGCCGCCAGCCAGCCGGCATCGGCGGCCATGCGCGCATGGCGCCGGCCGCTGGCGACAGGCGCTGTCTCGTCCACCCAGGCGCCGGCGCAATGGCCATAGACGCCGGTGGAGGAGAGATAGCCCAGCCAGCCCCCCCGCGCCCGCAGCGCCGCCAGATCCGCGCCATAGGCTGCCAGCGCCGGATCCTCCGCCGCGCCTGCCCCGGCCACTGGCGGCACGCTGGACAGCACCGCATCGCAGCGCGCCAGCAGCCAGCTGAGGCGCTCGGCATCGGCAAAATCCACCGTGCCCGCGCGGCCGGTCGCTTCCACCTGCCAGCCGCGCGCGCGCAAGCCGGCGGCGATTTCGCCCGCCGTATAGCCAAGGCCCAGGATGCAGATCGTGCTCATTGCCTTTTTCCATAAGGCCAAGGCTGGCATTCGCAAACGCTTGGGCTAGATAGGGCGGATGACCGATGCCCGCCTGCAGGAAACCCCGCCCGCCCCGCCCGTGATCCGCCGCGAGGAATATCGCGTGCCCGACTGGCTGGTGCCCGAAGTGGCGCTGGCCTTTGCCCTGGGGCTGGAGAAGACCCGCGTGTTCGCCACCCTCTCGGTGCGGCGCAACCCGGAAGGCACGGGCAACCAGACGATCCGCCTGCATGGCGATGGCCTTACCCCGCTGCTGGTGGAAGTGGACGAGGTGGTGCGCAACGACTGGCGGATGGAGGGGGCAGACCTGCTCATCGAGCTGGCCGACGACACCCACGAGATCACCATCGAAACCGAGATCAACCCGGCCGCCAATTCGCAGCTGATGGGGCTTTATGCCTCGGGCGGCATGCTGTGCACCCAGTGCGAGGCCGAGGGCTTCCGCCGCATCACCTTCTTCCCCGACCGGCCCGATGTGCTCTCGACCTATCGCGTGCGGATGGAGGGCGACAGGGAGACCTTCCCGGTGCTGCTGTCGAACGGCAACCAGGTGGCCGAGGGCGTGTTCGAGGATGGCCGCCACTGGGCCGAATGGCACGATCCCTGGCCCAAGCCGTCCTATCTCTTCGCGCTGGTGGCCGGGCGGCTGGTGGCCAACACCGGCCATTTCACCACCATGGAAGGCCGCGAGGTCACGCTCAACATCTGGACGCGCGCGGGCACCGAGGGCGAGGAGACGCGCACCGACCATGCGCTGGCCAGCCTCATCAACGCCATGAAGTGGGACGAGGAAGCCTTTGGCCGGGCCTACGACCTCGATCTGTTCAACATCGTTGCCGTTTCCGATTTCAACATGGGGGCGATGGAGAACAAGGGGCTCAACGTCTTCAACACCCGCTATGTGCTGGCCGACCCAGACACCGCCACCGATGGCGATTTCGACGCGGTGGAAGGGGTGATTGGCCATGAATATTTCCACAACTGGTCGGGCAACCGGATCACCTGCCGCGACTGGTTCCAGCTTTCCCTGAAGGAAGGCTTCACCGTGCTGCGCGACCAGATGTTCAGCGCCGACATGGGCAGCCCGGCGGTGAAGCGGATCGAGGATGTGCGGATTTTGCGCAGCGCCCAGTTCCCCGAGGATTCAGGGCCGCTGGCGCATCCGATCCGCCCGGATTCCTATCAGGAAATCAGCAATTTCTACACAGCGACCGTGTATAACAAGGGCGCCGAGGTGATCCGCATGATGCGCTCCATGGCGGGGGCGGAGCGCTTCCGCGCGGGCACCGATCTCTATTTCAGCCGCCACGACGGGGAAGCGGCCACCTGCGAGGATTTCGTCAGGGCGATCGAGGAAGGGGCCGGGCTTGATCTCACCCGCTTCCGCCTGTGGTATGCCCAGGCCGGCACGCCCGAGCTGACCGCCCGCCTCGACCACGCCGGCGATACCGTGACCCTGCACCTCACCCAGAGCGTGCCGGCCACCCCCGGCCAGCTGGTGAAGCAGCCGATGCCGGTGCCGCTGCGCATCGCCCTGTTCAACCCGCAGACCGGCCAGCACGGCGGCGAGCAGCTGATCGTGCTGGATAGCGAGGAGGCCAGCTTCGCCTTCCAGGGCTTTGCCAGCCGGCCGGTGCTGTCGATCAACCGCGGCTTCACCGCGCCGGTGAAGCTTGCCACCGACCATCGGCCCGAGGACCTGACCTTCCTTGCCGCCCATGATGACGATCCTTTCGCCCGCTATGAGGCGCTGCAGAAGCTGATCGCCGATGTGTTGTGCGGGCTGGTGAAGGGCCAGGAGCAGGCAGGGGGGGCGGATCGCGGCGCGGGCTATGCGGCGATTGCCGGCGCCATGCGGGCGATCATCGCCGATCCGGCGCTGGATGACCTGATGCGCGGCGAGCTGATGATCCTGCCGGCCCATGCCTATCTGGCCGAGCTGCTGGAGCTGGTCGATCCGCTGGCCCTCCATGCCGAGCGCGAGGCGCTGAAGGCGCATCTGGGCCGCACGCTGGCCGCAGAGCTGGAAGCTCTGCACGATCGCGCCTCGGCGGTGCCGTTCAGCCTTGCGGCAGGCGCCAAGGGCGCGCGCAAGGTGAAGACGCAGGCCCTCGTCTATCTGGCCGCCGGCCAGCCCGAGGCAGCCGCCGCCCGCGCCGCCGCCCAGTATGATGCCGCCACCAACATGACCGACCGGCAGGGCGCGCTGATGGTGCTGTGCGGGCTGGATACGCCGCTGCGGGCGCAAAAACTGGCGCATTTCCACGCCCGCTATGCCGGCAACGCGCTGGTGATCGACAAATGGTTCAGCCTGCAGGCGGGCTCGCTGCACAAGGATGTGCTGGCCCATGTGCAGGCGCTGGCCGGCCACCCTGATTTCACCCTGCACAACCCCAACCGTGTGCGCGCCCTCTATATGGCGATGGCGGTGAACCCGGCGGCCTTCCATGCGGCCAGCGGCGAGGGCTATCGGATGATTGCCGATCTGATCCTGCGGCTCGATCCGATCAATGCGCAGACGGCGGCGCGCTTCGTGCCCTCGCTGGGGCGCTGGCGGCGGATGGCGGGCGGCCGCTCGGCCCTGATGAAGGCCGAGCTGGAGCGGATTGCGCAGGTGCCGGGCCTGTCGAAGGATGTGTTCGAGCAGGTGAGCCGCTCCCTTGGCTGAGGCGAGCCAGCCCGAGGTGCTGCGCAGCCCGGCGCTGGCGGGCCTGCGCCATGGCTTTCTGGGCCGGCGGGGCGGCGTTTCCACCGGGCTGGTGGCGGGGCTGAACGTGGGGGCAGGGGCGATCGGGCCCGATGGCGATGGCGCCGCGCAAGTGGCGGAAAACCGCGCCCGGGCGGTGGCGGCAGTGGCGCCGGGGGCGCGGCTGGTCACCTGCTATCAGGTGCATTCGGCGCTGTGCGTGGAAGCGGGCGACTGGGCTGAGGCGGCCAGGCCCCATGCCGATGCGCTGGTGACGCGCCAGCCCGGCGTGGTGCTGGGCGTGCTGACGGCCGATTGCGCGCCGGTGCTGTTTGCCGATGGAGAGGCCGGCGTTGTGGGCGCGGCCCATGCCGGCTGGAAGGGCGCCTTTGGCGGCGTGTGCGAGGCAACCATCGCGGCGATGGAGCAACTGGGCGCGGTGCGCGGGCGAATCGCTGCCGCCATCGGCCCCTGCATCGCCCAGCCCTCCTATGAGGTGGACGACGGTTTTCGCGCCCGCTTTTGCGCAGAAGCGCCGGCGCAGGCGGCTTTTTTCGCCGCCGGGCGGGCCGGGCACTGGCAATTCGCGCTGGAAGCCTATGTGGCCAGCCGGCTGGCGGCCGCCGGCATCGGCCGGATCGATCTGCTGGGGCAGGATACCTATGCCGATGCCGACCGCTTCTTCTCCTTCCGCCGCGCCACGCACCGGCAAGAGCCCGTCTATGGCCGGCAGATCAGCCTGATCGGGCTTTGAGGCGGCGGCCGGGGCCGGCCACGCGCTTCAGGGCAGGCCCTTATGGCGGATTGCCGGCCGGGGCCATTGGCTGAAGGGCCCAAGAAAAAGTCTGTTGGCAGTGCCGGTTTTGACGATTATCAAACACAAAAAGCGCCCGGGCAAGCAGGGCATACCTGCTATTTCGTCGGGCTTGGGGGATTTTCCTGAAGACGCGACGATACGCGTTATGTGATTCGTTCCAGCCCTTCGACCCGGGGGGCTATCTGTGCAAGGCAAGGGTCCATCATGACTGAGAACGCCATCGCTGACACTCCTCCCGGTGCAAACGCAGGGGCCGGCGCCGAAGACGGGGTGCGTCGGCGCGATTTCATCCATATCGCCGCCCTTTCCGCCGCGGGCGTGGGCGGCGCTGCCACGCTGGTGCCGCTGGTCAGCCAGATGGCCCCTTCGGCCGACGTGCTGGCCGAAAGCTCCACCGAGATCGACATCAGCCAGATCAAGCCCGGCCAGGCGATCAAGGCGGTGTTCCGCAAGCAGCCGGTGTTCGTGCGCAACCTGACGCCGGCCGAGATTGCCGCGGCCAATGCGGTGCCCACCGCCAGCCTGCGCGATCCCGAAACGCTGGCCCAGCGCACCAAGGCCGGCCACACCAACTGGCTGATCACCATGGGCGTGTGCACCCATCTGGGCTGCGTGCCGCTGGGCACCGGCCAGGGCGAGCCCAAGGGTGAGTTTGGCGGCTATTTCTGCCCCTGCCACGGCTCGCAATACGACACCGCCGGCCGCATCCGCAAAGGCCCGGCCCCCAAGAACCTGCAGGTGCCGGAATACGCTTTCTCGTCCGCCACTGTCGTCAAGATCGGCTGAGGTCACAGATCATGAGCTTTCCCTGGGCAAATGAATACAAGCCGACCCACCCGTTCATGCGCTGGGTCGATGAGAAGCTGCCTTTGCCGCGCTTCGTCTACAACGCCATCGGCGCCGGCTATCCGGTGCCGCGCAACCTCAACTATTTCTGGAACTTCGGTGTTCTGGCGGGCTTCTGCCTGATGATCCAGATCGTCACCGGCATTGTGCTGGCGATGCATTATGCCGCCAACACCGATGTCGCCTTTGGTTCCACAGAGCACATCATGCGCGATGTGAACTGGGGCTGGATGCTGCGCTATGCGCATGCCAACGGCGCCTCGGCCTTCTTCGTGGTGGTCTACACCCATATCTTCCGCGGCTTCTATTTCGGCAGCTACAAGGCCCCGCGCGAGATGATCTGGCTTTTGGGCGTGGTCATCTTCCTGCTGATGATGGCCACCGCCTTCATGGGCTATGTGCTGCCCTGGGGGCAGATGAGCTTCTGGGGCGCGCAGGTGATCACCGGGCTGTTCTCGGCCATTCCGGTGGTGGGCGATGCGCTGCACACCTGGCTGCTGGGCGGTTTCGCGCCCGATAATGCCGCGCTCAACCGCTTCTTCAGCCTGCACTTCCTGCTGCCCTTCGTGATCCTGGGCGTGGTGATCCTGCATATCTGGGCGCTGCACATCCCCGGCTCTTCCAACCCCACCGGCGTGGAAGTGAAGCGCGAGAGCGACACCGTGCCCTTCCACCCCTATTACACCGCGAAGGACGGGTTCGGCCTGGCCGTGTTCCTGTTCTTCTACTGCGCGCTGCTGTTCTTCTTCCCCAATGCGCTGGGCCACCCGGACAACTACATCCCGGCCAACCCGATGCAGACGCCGGCCCATATCGTGCCCGAATGGTATTTCTGGCCGTTCTACGCGATCCTGCGCTCGTTCACGGCCGACTTCTTCTTCATCCCGGCCAAGCTGATGGGCGTGCTGGCCATGTTCAGCGCCATTCTGGTGTGGTTCCTGCTGCCCTGGCTGGATCGTTCGCCGGTGCGTTCGGGCCATTATCGCCCGCTGTTCAAATGGGCGTTCCGGGCGCTGGTGGTGGATACGCTGGTGCTGGGCTATTGCGGCGGTTCGCCGGCCGAAGAGCCCTATGTGATGATCAGCCAGCTGGCCGCGGCCTATTATTTCCTGCACTTCTTCGTGATCCTGCCGGTGGTCTCCTCGATCGAGACGCCCAAGCCCCTGCCCTACTCGATCACCGAGGCAGTGCTGGGCCACGATGAAGCCGCCAGCCTGGCCCCGGCCGAATAAGCGCGCAGCGAGGAGACTATCCCATGATCCGCAAGATCGCATTCGTCGCGGGCGCCTTCTTCAGCGTCGCCTTGCTCTATTCCTTCGGCAAGGGCGCGGTGAGCTATATCACCGAGCCGCCGGCCGAAACGGTGGAGCATGCCTTCCACGAACACCCCAAGGAGCTGGCGCTCCAGTCTGACGGCGCCTTCGGCACGTTCGACCGCCAGCAGCTGCAGCGCGGCTTCCAGGTCTACAACGAGGTCTGCAAGAACTGCCACGCGCTGAAATATGTCGCCTTCCGCGACCTGAAGCAGCTGGGCTATAACGACGACGAGGTGAAAGCCATCGCCGCCAAGTATCAGGTGCCGGCCTATAATGCCGCCACCGGCGAGGTGAAGATGCACCCGGGCACGCCCACCGATCATTTCCCGCCGGTGGTCTATGCCGGGCAGGGCAGCCCGCCCGATCTCAGCCTGATTACCAAGGCGCGCCATGGCGGGGCTTCCTATGTCTATTCGCTGCTGACCGGTTACGAGGACCAGCCCGCCGAGCTGCTGAAGCGCTTCCCCGAAGCCAAGACGCCCGACGGCTTGTTCTTCAACCCCTATTTCGCCAACCTCAACGTGGCGATGCCCAAGCCGCTGGCGGCCGATGGGCAGGTGTCGTACAAGGATGGCACCAAGGCGACGGTGAACCAGATGGCCACCGACGTTTCCGCCTTCCTGGTGTGGACGGCCGAGCCCCAGCTGGAAAAGCGCCGGCAGACGGGCTGGGCGGTGCTGGGCTTCCTGCTGTTTGCCTCGGTGCTTTCCTATCTCACCTATCGCCGGGTGTGGGCTGAAGTGAAGCACTAGGCCACGGCCAAACCGGATTGCCGGGCACAGCCACCCCGGCATGCACCGAACGCCCCTCGCATTCAGCCGTGCGGGGGGCGTTTGTGTGGGCGGGCACAAATCCTTTATCTTTCGGGCCTATCGGGGGATGAAAGGTGTATCAGGCAGAAGGCGGGTTGTGGGCATGAAGGTTCTGGTTACGGGCGCTGCGGGTTTCATTGGCCACAGCCTGATCATGCGGCTGCTGGCGCGCGGCGACGAGGTGGTGGGCCTCGATTGCGTGAACGACTATTACGACGTGCGGCTGAAAGAGGCCCGCCTGGCCCGCGCCGAGGCCGCCGCCGCGCCCGGCCAATACACGTTCCTGCGGCAGGATTTCGCCGATTATCCGGCGCTGGTGGCAGCGCTGGCGCCTTATGCCTTCGATCGCATCGTGCATCTGGGGGCGCAGGCGGGGGTGCGCTATTCGATCGAGAACCCGCATGCCTATGTTTCGGCCAATCTCGCCGGCCATCTGAACCTGCTGGAAGTGGCCCGCCACCGGCAGGTGGAACATATGGTCTATGCCTCTTCCTCCTCGGTCTATGGCGGCAACACCAAGCTGCCCTTTGCCGTGGAAGACCGGGTGGACCAGCCCGTCAGCCTCTATGCCGCCACCAAGAAGGCCGATGAGCTGATGAGCGAGACCTATGCCCATCTCTATCGCCTGCCGCTCACCGGGCTGCGCTTCTTCACCGTCTATGGCCCCTGGGGCCGGCCCGACATGATGATGTGGATCTTTACGAGGAAGATCATGGCCGGCGAGCCGATCCCGGTGTTCAACCATGGCGATATGTGGCGCGATTTCACCTTCATCGACGATATCCTCGCCGGGGTGATCGCCAGTCTCGATCATCCGCCGGCCGACGATGGCGCCGAAAAGGCCGGTGGCAGCACCAAGCCGCACCGGCTCTACAACATCGGCAACCACCGCTCCGAACATCTGATGAAGGTGGTGGAACTGCTGGAGGCTGAATGCGGCAAGCGGGCGATCATCGACTTCCAGCCGATCCAGCCGGGCGATGTGCGCCAGAGCTTTGCCGATATCGCGGCGATCTCGCGCGATCTGGGCTATGCCCCCACCACGGGCATCGAGGCGGGGGTGCCGGCCTTCGTCGATTGGTAC
>DASRYE010000128.1:0-5007 GCA_035653915.1 Novosphingobium sp.
GCTGGCAGCGCTGCAGCGCTGGTCGGAACGGCCGCGCGGGGCCCTGCCCGCGGCCGCCGGTGCCACCGATCCGGGCCTGCGCCTTGCCTCCGAACGCGAGACGCTGGACTGGCTGGCAACGCAGGGCGTGCCGGTGGTGCCCTGCCGCCTGGCCACCACCGCCGGCGCGGCGCGCGCCGCCTTTGCCGCCATCGGCGGGCCGGTGGTGCTGAAGATCGCCTCGCCCGACATCGCCCACAAAAGCGACATCGGCGGCGTGCGGCTGAACCTGGCCAGCGCCGAGGCCACCGCTGCCGCCTTCGACGAGGTGATGGCCGCCGCCCGCGCTCACCACCCCGCAGCGCGGCTGGAAGGCTGCCTGGTGGCCCCCATGCGGGCGGCGGGGCTGGAACTGTTCGTCGGCACCGCGCGCACTGCCTGGGGCATGATGCTGGCGGTGGGGCTGGGCGGCGTGTGGATAGAAGTGCTGGCCGATACCGCCCTGCGCCCACTGCCCGTCAGCCCCGCCGAGGTAACGGAGATGCTGGGCACCTTGCGCGGCAGCCGCCTACTGGCCGGCCATCGCGGCAGCCCGCCGGCGGATATCCCTGCCCTTGCCCGCGCCATTGCCGCCATTGGCGATGCGGCGCTGGCGCTGGGGCCGGCGCTGGTCTCGCTGGAAGTGAACCCGCTCCGGGTTTCGGGCGGCGAGGTGGAGGCGCTCGACGCGCTGGCGGTGTGGGATGATTGATCGACGCGGCCCGCCCGCCTAGAACCGCCGGCATGGACGGGCCCGATCTCAAAGCGCTGCGCATGTTCGAGGCGGTGGCCCGCCACCTCTCCTTCACCCGCGCGGCAGAGGAATTATGCGTGGCCCAGCCCTGGCTGTCGGTGCAGCTGCGCCGGCTGGAAGAGCAGCTGGGCTTTGCCCTCTTCGCGCGCGGGCGCAAGCGGGCGGTGGTGTTGACCGACGAGGGCGAGGCGCTGCTGCCCCATGCCCGCGCGCTGGCCGCCAGCCACCAGCGCCTGTGCGCCGAGGCCAGCCGCATCCGCAAGGGCCAGCGGCGGCGGCTGGTGCTGGGCGCGCCGGAATTCAGCGCCGATATCGCCGCCCGCCAGCAGCTGCTGGCAGCCCTGCGCGCGCGCGGCGATATCGAGGTGGAGATCGTCAACGGCCCTTCCACCGCGCTGATCGACCATTTGCGCCAGGGCCGGGTGGATATCACCCTGGCGCTGGGCCCGCTGCCGGCCGAGGCCGACCTTGAGGCCTGCGTGCTGGCGCAGACCGGCCTGTGGCTGGCCCTGCCCGATGGGCATCCGCTGGCCGCCATGGCCGCGGTGCCGATGGCGCTGCTGGCCGGCCAGCGCATCGCCAACTTCCGCCGCCGGCTGAACCCGCAGGTCTACGACCACATGGCCCGCCTGTTCGCCGAGGCGGGGGTGGAGGTGGAACACCTGCCGGAAGCCTCGGCGCGGGCGGTGATGCTGTTTGTGGCGCAGGAGCAGACGCCGGTGATCGTGACCCAGTGGATGGCCCCGCTGCTGGCCGGATCGCAGGTGGTGCTGCGCCCGGTGGCCGATGCCCCGCTGCGCCTGCAACTGCTGCTGCTGCGCCGGCGGGGCGATGCGCGCGCCGGGGTGGCGGCGCTGTGGGCCTGTGCCGAGGCGCTGGAGGAGGGCGTTTAGCGCGCCCCTCCCCTCAGCCCAGCCGCCACTCGCAGAAATCCTCCGCGCCATGGGCGATGGCCACGCCCTCTTGGCCGATCGGCTCCACCCAGCCGCCGCCATCGCCCACCAATGCGGCGATCGTGCGTTCATCGCTGCCCGGCACGCGCGCCACAAAGCGCGCCCCCTGCGGCGTGCGGCACACCGCAAGGCCATAATCGGGGGTGCCATCGCGGCGGTATTTCACCGTGTAGGTCTCCAGCAGCGCCGGGCCTTCGTGCCGCTCGATCACCTCGGGCACGGGGCCGCGGCGGGCCTCGGCATCGGCCTGCACGTCATAGGCCACCGGCAGCGTGCCGGCCGGCGGCGGGCTGGCGCCCAGGATCATCGCATGGTGCTTGGTGACCAGATCGCCATTGCCCAAAAGCAGCCCCAGCCGCTTGCCGGCCCGCAGCTGGCGCACCATGTTGATCACCGCATGGGTCATGTAATCATTGCCCGGCCCGCCGAAATAGGTGAGCCCGCCAGCCACCGTTGGCACGATGGCCGGATCGATGCCGCTGGCGCCCTGGGCCAGGCGCGGCACGCAAGGGAAGCAAGAATAGAACTCCACCGCATCGAAGGCGCTGGCCGCAAGGCCGCTCTGGGCAAGGGTGGCGGCGATCACCGCCTCGATCGAGGGGGAATGGTCGTAACGGTCGCGCGTGCGGAAATCGCGCCGGTCGCGCGCGGCAGCGCCGCCCCAGACATAGGCGATGCGCCCCTCCTCCACGCCCGCCGCCCGCGCCCGCGCCAGGCTGGTAACGATGACGGCAGAGCCCTGGTTCACCGCATCATTGGCCACCATCAGCTTGGTGTAGGGGAAGGCGATGGGGCGGTTGTCGGGCCCGGGGGTGATGATCTCGGCGGCCGCGCGGGGAGTGCGGATCCAGGCTTCCTCCACCCCTGCCGCCACTTGCGACATCGCCGCCCACATGGCCCCCGTCTGCGCCTGCGCCTCGGCATGGCTGAGGCCGCGCGCGGCGCGCATGGCGTTCTCATACAGGGCATAGACGCTGGGCGCGCCATCGAAGCCGTAGCGCAGCATGTCCGGCCCCACCACATCCACCATGGTCTTGATCCAGTGGCCGCTGTCGGGCGCTGTCCAGCCGGGCGTGCGGCCGGCCTTCCGGGCCAGCGCCACCGAGCGGAAGGCCTCTGCCCCGCACACCAGCGCCGTCTCCTCGGCCCCGCCGGCGATGCGGTTGGCGATATCGTGAATGGCCTTGAGCGCCACATTGCCGCCGGCGGGCAGTTCCTCGGCGCGGGCAGGGGCAATGCCCAGCGCCGCTGCCAGGCTGGCGCAGATATCGGCATAGGGCCAGGACAGGATGTTGACGACCGCCACCGTGTCGATGCTGGAAAGCCAGCCGCCGCCGGCATCGGCATCGGCCCTGCGGGCGGCCGCGGCGATCAGGTCGCGCGGCTCCAGCCCTTCATGGCCATCGGCCAGCCGGTCGGAAATTTCGCCCACGCCAACGATCACGGGCACATGGGCGGGAGAAGGGGCTGTCATCCGGGATGGGTTCCTTTGGTCAGTCGGTGGCCTGATCGGCCGTGACGGGGCGCGCACGCAGATCACGCGTGACGAGCTTGCCGGTATCGGTGCGCGGCATCGCCGCCACGAATTCAACGAAACGCGGGCGCTTGTAGGCAGCGATATGCTGGCGGCACCAGCTGGCCACATCGGCCGGCCGCAGGGCAGCGCCCGGGCGCAGCGCCACCATCGCCTTCACGCTTTCGCCCCAATAGTCATGCGCCACGCCGAACACCGCGCAATCGACGATATCCGGATGCTCCAGCAGCACCGCCTCCACCTCGCGCGGGTAGACATTCTCGCCGCCGGTCTTGATCAGCTCCTTGGCGCGGCCCACAAGGGTGAGCAGGCCATCGCCATCCAGCCGCATCAGATCGCCGGTGTGCAGCCAGCCGCCGCGCAAGGTCGCCTCGCTGGCCTCGTCGGCCTGCCAGTAGCGCTCGAAGATGCCGGGGCCGCGCACCAGCAGCTCGCCCGTCTCGCCCGGTGGCAGCGGGGCATCGCCCTCGCCGGCCACGCGCATGTCGAGATGGGGCAGCAGGCGCCCGCAGGCCTTGGGCGCGCGCAACTGCTCCTCGCCGCGCAGATAGGCGATGTAATTGCCGGCCTCTGTCTGGCCATAGCCCAGCAGCAGCTCGGTGCCGAGCGCCGTGCGGATTTCCTCGATGAAGGCGGGATCATGCATGCCGCCACCGGCCGAGGCGATGCGCAGCGCCAGGGGCGCCTGCTCGCGCCGGTGGCAGGCGATCAGCCCCTCGTAATATTGCGGCACGATGGCAGCGGCCACGCAGGCCTCGTCGGCGATCAGGCGATAGGCCTGTTCCGCCCCGAACTGGCGCGGCGCGACCAGAATGCGCGCGCCCGAGGCCAGCGCCGCGAACAGAACGCCCGTGCCCCCCACATGGAACAGCGGCAGCGACAAGAGCAGCCCCTCGCCCGGCTGCAACCCCCATTGCCCCATCATCGCCAGCAGCGAGATCATCTGCCCGCGCTGGCTGAGCAGGCAGCCCTTGGGCCGCCCGGTGGTGCCGCTGGTGTAGAGCATGATCCACGGCCGCTCGTCGGCATCGGCGGGCGACGGGGGGGCCCCGTGCCCCTCGGCCAGCAGCGCGTCATAGCCATCGGCGCCGGCCGCGCCATCTGTCACCATCACCGTATCCAGGCCCGGCGCAATCGCCTCGGCCAGATCCGCCAGCCCTTCAGAGACGAACCACAGCCGCGGCGCCGCATTGCCCAAAATCCAGCCCAGCTCGGCCGGGGCCAGCCGCCAGTTCAGCGGCAGCACGATCGCCCCCAGCCGGGCGGCGGCCAGATACAGCTCGATCAGCGGCGCGCCGTTCAGCATCAGCGCGGCCACCCTGTCACCGGCGGCCAGCCCGCGCGCGGCGAGCGCCCCCGCCAGCGCCGCCGAGCGCGCCGCCAGATCGGCATAGCTGACCTGCCGCGCGCCATCGGCCAGCGCCAGCCGCTCGCCAAAGCGCAGCGCCAGCCGGTCTGGCCAGCAGGCGGCATCCAGGGCCTCGCGCATGGCCATCAGCCTGCCCTTTCCGGCAGGCGCAAGGTGGCCCAGCCGCGGCAGCACACGGTGCCCGGCCTGGTGATCTCCACCGTGAAATCGACCAGCCCCTCGCCCTTCTCGCCGCGATAGACCCGCTCGACCCTGGCATGGCCCTCGATCCGGTCGCCGGGGCAGATCTGGTCGAGCATGGCGATCTTGCGGCGGGTGAGGAAGGCGAGCGGCCCGGCCCAGTCCATCACCGTGCGATCGACCATGCTCTGGTGGAACA
>DASRYE010000129.1:0-11720 GCA_035653915.1 Novosphingobium sp.
CTTTCCCGGCCCGGAAGGCCGCCTTGAAGGCCGCTTTCAGCCGGGCACCCGCCCGCGCGCGCCGGTGGCGATGATCCTTCATCCGCACCCGCAGGCCGGCGGCACCATGAACGACCGCATCACCCAGGCCCTCTACAAAACCTTCGTGGCCCGCGGCTTTGCCACGCTGCGCTTCAATTTCCGCGGTGTTGGCCGCTCGCAGGGCAGCTTCGACAATGGCATCGGCGAATTGTCGGATGCCGCCGCCGCGCTCGACTGGGTGCAGTCCATCCACCCCGAGGCCAGCACCACCTGGATCGCCGGCTATTCCTTCGGCGCCCTCATCGGCATGCAATTGCTGATGCGCCGGCCGGAAATCCGCGGCTTCATCTCGGTGGCGCCGCCGGCCAACATGTATGATTTCAGCTTCCTGGCGCCTTGCCCGGCCAGCGGCATCATCGTCCAGGGCACGTCCGACACGGTGGTGGCGCCGGGCGCTGTGCAGAAGCTGGTGGACAAGCTGCGCACCCAGAAGCACATCACCATCCACCACGACGAAGTGCCCCGCGCCAACCATTTCTTCGAGAACGAACTCGACGATCTGATGCGCTCGGTCGACAATTACCTCGACATGCGCCTGTCGCCCGATTGCCCGATCAAGTAAGCGATTGCGGGTAAGGCGGGGGCCGCGCGCCCTCGCCCGGCCCGCCCCGCTGGCGCATCAGCCGGCGGGGTTTTCCATTTCCAGCAGCAGCAGGAATTCGGTGGCCAGATCGCCATCGGAAACCGCCAGCACCTCGGCCCTTGCCGCCAGATAGCCGCCCACCAGCATCGTCAGCAGCGGCAGCAGCTCGCTGACAAAGCCGCGTTCCAGCGCGGCCTCGTCGGCGCAATGGGTGATCATGCCGGCCAGCTTTTCGGGCGTGCCGCAAATATCGGCCAGCAACCGGCGCCCCTGCTCTGGCGAGAGCGGCTCGGGCATCATCACCGCCACGGCCAGCGAACCGCCCCCGGCCCGTTCCAGCCGGCGCACCAGATGCGCCACGCCCGCGGCCAGATCCGCCCGCTCCGTGCTGCCGGCAGCCTTGCGCACGATGCGCGCCATGCCGGCCAGCAATTGTGGCATCAACACAGCGGTTGCCATGGCAACCATGGCTGGCGGTGCGCCCAGTTTACGCGCCATCGCCTCTATGCCGCCGCTACGGCGCAGCGTGGCCAGCATTACCATTATCCACTCCCCACCCCTTCGGAGAGATGCAACCCGGTAACATATCTAACCAATTGCGGGTCGTGGGGATAGGTATTTTCAACGGGTTGGTGAATTTATGCGAAAGAATCGCGATAACAGGCGGATTCTTGCGCAATCCAGGCGCTACACAGCAGCCCCACAAGGCAAAGGCCCCGCCGGCAAACGCCAGCGGGGCCCTCCCTGAACCTGTTGCAATGCGGCTGTGGATCAGGCCTCGACCGTGCCGACGGCAGGGGCAGCGGCGCGCACGCCCTCGTCCACATGGTCGGCGAACTGGGCGAAGTTCTCGACGAACTTGTTCACCAGATCGGCCGCGGTCTTGTCATATTCGGCCGCATCGGCCCAGGCGCCGCGCGGGTCGAGCAGGCGGGTTTCCACGCCTTCCACCGCCACCGGCACTTCAAAGCCGAAGTTGGGGTCCTTCTTGAAGGTCGCCTCGTTCAGGCTGCCATCCAGCGCGGCGTTGAGCAGGGCGCGGGTGGCCTTGATCGGCATGCGCTTGATGCCTTCCATGGTGGCCTTGCCGCCCGACCAGCCAGTGTTCACCAGCCAGCACTTCACGCCGCCCTTGGCGATGCGCTCTTTCAGTAGGTTGCCATAGATGCTGGGGTGGCGCGGCATGAAGGGGGCGCCAAAGCAGGTGGAGAAGGTGGCTTCCGGCTCGGTCACGCCGATCTCGGTGCCGGCCACGCGCGCGGTGTAGCCCGAGAGGAAGTGATACATCGCCTGCTCGGGCGTGAGGCGGGCGATCGGCGGCAGCACGCCATAGGCATCGGCGGTGAGGAAGATGATGTTCTGCGGCACCGGGCCCAGATTGTCGGCGCTGGCGTTGGGGATGAAGTCGATCGGATAGGAACCGCGGCTGTTCTCGGCCAGCGTGGCATCGTCGAGGTCGAGCGTGCGGGTTTCCGGGTCGATCACCACATTTTCCAGCACCGTGCCGAAGCGCTTGGTGGTGGCGAAGATTTCCGGCTCGGCCTCGGCCGACAGGCGGATCATCTTGGCATAGCAGCCGCCCTCGAAGTTGAACACGGCGGTATCCGACCAGCCATGCTCGTCATCGCCGATGAGGGTGCGGCTGGCATCGGCCGACAGCGTTGTCTTGCCGGTGCCCGACAGGCCGAAGAACACGGCGGTGTCGCCATCGGGGCCGATGTTGGCCGAGCAGTGCATCGGCATCACGCCCTTGGTGGGCAGCAGATAGTTGAGGATGCCGAACACCGACTTCTTCATCTCGCCGGCATAGGCCGTGCCGCCGATGAGGATCAGCTTCTCGGTGAAGTTCACCGCGATCACGGTTTCGGTGCGGCAGCCGTGGCGGGCCGGATCGGCGCGGAAGCTGGGCAGGTCGATGATCGTGTATTCGGGCGCAAAGCTGGCCAGCTCAGCCTCGCTGGGGCGCACCAGCAGGGTGCGGATGAACAGGTTGTGCCAGGCCAGCTCGTTGATCACGCGCACGTTCACGCGGAATTCGGGCTGCGAGCCGCCGAACAGATCGGCGACATAGAGCTTGTCGCGCTTGGCCAGCTCGGCGAAGAAATCCGCCTTCAGCGCGGCAAAATGCTCCGGGCTCATCGCCACGTTGGTCTTGCCCCACCACACGGTGTTCTCGGTTTCAGCGTCCTTGACGATGAACTTGTCCTTGGCGGAACGGCCGGTGTGCTTGCCGGTGGCCACCACAAAGGGGCCATCCTTGGCCAGCAGGCCTTCCCCGTTCCTCACCGCATGTTCCACCAGCGGCGAGGTGCCGAGGTTGGCGAAGATCTGGGCATCGGTGGCAATGCCCTGGCGGTCGAGCGGGGTGCTGAGCGAGGCAGTCAAGGTCGTCTCCCGTGAGAAGCGCGGACGCGGCCAGGCTGGCAACGCCTCGCGCATACGAATGCGATACGTCGAATCGGCATAATCCAGCCGCGCGCGCTCGTCAAATGGCCCAAACACGCGCCCCCTCGGGCTGACGCAAGCCTGCCACACCATGGCCCGCAACGGCGCCGCCAGTTGCCTGCGCCCCCGCGACGCGCTAGGCCCATGCCGGATATGACAGGAGCCCCTTCCGCCCCGTCCGGCCCGCCTGCCACGCCCCCGGCCCCTGCCGGCGAGGCGGCCCCCGGCACGCCAGCGCGCCACGCAGATGCGCTGGCGCCCGCTTCGCGCCACACCATCGCCCTGGTCGATGATGATCGCAACATCCTCACCAGCGTCTCCATCGGCCTGCAGGCCGAGGGCTTTGCCACCCGCCTCTATGCCGATGGCGCCAGCGCGCTGAAGGCGCTGCTGGAAAATCCGCCCGATCTGGCCGTGTTCGACATCAAGATGCCGCGCATGGACGGGCTGGAGCTGCTGCGCCGCCTGCGCGCCAAATCGGCGCTGCCGGTGATCTTCCTCACCAGCAAGGATGGCGAGCCCGACGAGGCGCTGGGCCTGGCCATGGGGGCCGACGACTATATCGCCAAGCCCTTCTCGCAAGGGCTGCTGGTGGCGCGCATCCGGGCGATCCTGCGCCGGGTGGAGCTGGCCCGGCAGGATGCGCTGGGCCCGCCGGCCGCAGCCCTGCCGGAACCTGTGCGCCGCGGCCGGCTCAGCATGGATCCGGCCCGCCACGAGGTGCTGTGGGATGGCCGGGCGGTGTCGCTCACGGTCACCGAATTTCTCATTCTGGAAGCGCTGGCCCAGCGCCCGGGCGTGATCAAGACCCGCAGCCAGCTGATGGACGCGGCCTATGCCGACGACATCTATGTGGATGATCGCACGGTCGATTCCCACATCAAGCGCCTGCGCCGCAAGTTCCGCGCGGTCGACACCGGCTTTGCCGCGATCGAGACGCTCTATGGCGCCGGCTATGCCTTTGCCGAGAGCTGAGCACGCGCGCCGCTCGCGCTGGCGGGGGGTTTCGCTCACCACCCGCATCCTGGCGGTGAACGTGATCGTGCTGGGGCTGATGGGCTTCAGCCTGTTCTACCTCGACAGCTATCGCAAGCAGCTGGTGCGCGAACGCTTCGCCCAGGCCAGCAGCGATGCCGCGATCATCGCCGATGCCCTGGCGCTGACCAGCCCCGAGGGGCGCGCGGCGGTGCTCTCGCGCATTGCCGCGCGCCAGCACATGCGCCTGCAGATCTTCGGCCCCCACGGCGAGGAACTGGCCGACAGCCGGCCGGTTGCCGGCCCCGGCTTCGTGCTGATCAACCCGCATACCCAGCCCTGGTACATGAAGGCCGCCCGCACGCTCGACCGGGCGATGGATGCCGCGGTGAACGCGCCGCCCATCCCCGATTATGCCGATATCGACGATACCTCCGGCTGGCCCGAGGTGGAACAGGCGCGCAGCTCGAACCGGGTGATCGTGTGGGAACGCTATGCCCCCGATCGCTCGCCGGTGATCACCACCGGCTCGGCGCTGGGCCATGGCGGCGAAGTGCTGTTCACTCGCCGCAACGGCCGCGACATCACCCAGAACGTGCGCGATGCGCGGCAAACGCTGGCGATCGTGGTGGGCGTGGCGCTGCTGGTCACGGTGTTCCTCTCGCTGTTTCTGGCGCGCACCATCGTCCAGCCGCTGCGCATGCTGGTGCGCGCGGCGGTGCGCGTGCGGCTGGGCCGCGACCGCGCCGTGGTGGTGCCCCGCCTGCCCCAGCGCGGCGACGAGATCGGCCTGCTCGCCCGCGCCCTGGCCGACATGAGCGAGGCCCTGCGCCAGCGGATCGACGCGGTGGAAAGCTTTGCCGCCGATGTGGCGCATGAGATCAAGAACCCGCTGGCCAGCCTGCGCAGCGCGCTCGACACGCTGGACAAGGTGGAAGACCCCGAGCTGCGCCGCCAGCTGGCCGACATCGCCGCCCATGACGTGCAGCGGATAGACCGGCTGGTGACTGAAATCGCCGATGCCAGCCGCATCGATGCGGAACTGTCGCGCACCACGTTTGAACTGCTGGATATGGCGGCGCTGGCCCGCGCATTGGTGGGCGCGCGGGCGATGCGCGGGGTGAATGGCGGGCGCAAGCTGCGCGTCTTCGCGCCCGACGGGCAGGAGGCGCCGATCGTTGCCGGTGATCCGGCGCGGCTGGAACGCGTGCTGGAAAACCTGCTCGACAATGCCGTCTCCTTCTCGCCCGAGGGCGGCACGATCACCATCACCATCCGCACCGAGGGCGCCCAGGTGGAGCTGGAAGTGACCGACGAGGGCCCGGGCATTGCCGCCGAAGCGCGCGAGCGGGTGTTCGAGCGGTTCCATTCCCTGCGCCCGGCCGGCGAGGATTTCGGCCACCATTCGGGGCTGGGCCTGGCCATCGCGCGCACCATCATCGAGGCGCATGACGGCACGCTGGTGGCTGAAGAACCCCTGCCCGGCGCCCCCGGCCGCCCCCCCGGCGCCCGGCTGGTGATCCGCCTGCCGGCCTATTCGCCGCGCGGCTCGCTGCTGGGATGAACGCGGCCGGGAACAGCCCTGCGCCCCAGGGCCAGGCGCATCAGGCCACAGCGGTGGCCATCAACGGCCGCGCGGTGCTGATCGAGGGGCCGCCGGGCGCCGGCAAATCCACCCTGGCGCTGGCGCTGATTGATCGCGGGGCGGTGCTGGTGGGCGATGATGGCGTGTGGCTGCGGGCCGAGCGCGGCCGGTTGTGGGCCGCGCCGCACCCGCGCACGCAAGGGCTGATCGAGGTGCGCAACCTCGGCATACTGGCCGCGGCCGATCTCGGCTGGCCGGTCTGCCCGCAGGCCCCGGTGGCGCTGGTGCTGGTGCTGGACGTGGCGGCCCCCCGCTTCATCGAGGCGCCCGAGGCGCGGCAGATCGCCGGCATCGGCCTGCCGCAGCTGCGCCTGTGGCCCGGCGGCGAGGGCCTGGCGCTGAAGGCCGAACTGGCGCTGGCCCGCCACGGGCTTGCCGCGATTTGACCGCGGGGCGGGCCCGCTGCCCCGATCCGGGGCGCCCACAAGGCTGATCCCCCTTCCCTTTTGCTGCAGAGCGGCGCAAACAGGCCCCCCATGCTGCCTGATTCCGCCATTGCCGCGCCCGCCCCTGCCAAACCGGGCGCCCACAAGCAGAAATTGCTGCTGGTGACGGGCGTTCTGGGCGCTGGCAAAAGCACGGCCCTGCGCGCGCTGGAGGATCTGGGCTGGGAAGCGATCGACAATTTCCCCATCCGCCTGCTGGAACGGCTGATCGATGGGCCCGATGGCAATGGGGCGCCAGCCGCGGGCGGCAGCGAATGGCCCGCGCCGCTAGCGGTGGGCTTTGATTCGCGCACGCGCGGCTTCAACCCGCACACGGTGGTGGAGCTGGTAAAAAAGCTCTCCCAGCGCGATGATCTGGAGATTTCCACGCTGTTCCTCGATTGCGCGGTCGATGAATTGCAGCGCCGCTATAACGAGACCCGCCGCCGCCACCCGCTGGCCGCCGATATGCCCGTGAGCGCCGGCATCGCCGCCGAGCGCGAGCTGATGGAGCCCTTGCGCCGCTGGGCCGAAGTGGTGGTGAACACCACCGCCTTTTCCACCCATCAGCTCAGCCAGGCCATCCGCGAGCAGTTTTCCGGCGAGGCCGGGCCCAATATCACCGTCACCATCACCAGCTTCGGCTTTGCCCGCGGCATGCCGCCGGTGGCCGATTTCGTGTTCGACATGCGGTTTCTGAACAATCCGCACTGGCACGAGGATCTGCGCCCCCACACCGGCCGCGAGGAAAACGTGGCCGCCTTCATCCGCCAGGATCCCGCCTTCGAGGAAGCCTTCACCCGCATCCGCGATCTGCTGCTGCTGGTGTTGCCGCGCTTCCAGGCGCAGGGCAAGGCCTATGCCCACATCGCCTTTGGCTGCACCGGCGGCAAGCACCGCTCCGTCTTCATGGCCGAACAGATTGGCGCGGCGCTGCGCGATGCGGGCTTTGCGCCCAATATCCTGCACCGCAATCTGGGCGCCCGCGCCACCAACCTGATCGAAGGCAGCCCGGCGCGATGACCCTTTCCCGTTTCTCCGGGGCACAGCTTGTGCTCCTGACCGGTGCCCGGCGCCGGCAGCCCGCGGCTGCCCTGCCCACCGGCCTTCGCCTAATGGAGCGTTCCTGACCCATGATCGGTCTTATCCTCGTCACCCATGGCAAGCTTGCCGAAGAATTCGTGCATGCAATGGAGCATGTCGTTGGCCGGCAGGAGGCGGTGGCCACGGTCTGCATCGGCCCTAACGACGATGTGGAGCGGCGGCGGCGCGAGATCGCCGATGCCATCCGCGTGGTCGATTCCGGCCATGGCGCGATCATCCTCACCGATCTGTTCGGCGGCACGCCCTCTAACCTGGCCATCTCGCTGATGGAGGCGGGGCGCGTGGAAGTGATCGCCGGCATCAACCTGCCGATGCTGATCCGCCTGGCAGGCTCACGCAAGACGATGGACGTGCGCGCCGCCGTTTCGGCCGCGCGCGATGCCGGCCGCAATTACATAACAGTGGCGTCCGAGTTCCTCGGACAAGACCTATAAGCAGGGAGAGCAGCATGGCCGAGGCCAGGCAAAGCGTGGAAATCGTCAATGCCAAGGGATTGCATGCGCGCGCCAGCGCCAAATTCGTCAACATGTGCGCCAGCCTGCCGGCCGATGTCTCGGTAACGGTAGTGAAGGATGGCGCCGAGGCTGCCGGCGGCTCGATCCTCGGGCTGATGATGCTGGGCGCGGCCAAGGGCGACACGATCGAGATCAGCGTGGCCGGGGCCGAGGCCGACACCGTGCTGGCCCGCCTTGCCGGCCTGGTGCTGGATGGTTTCGGCGAGGATTGATCCCCACCCCATGACGCAAACCGTTCGCCGCACGATCACCGGCTTTTCCAATCCCACCGTCAAGTTCCTGAAATCGCTGCGCGACAAGAAGCACCGCCGACGCGAGGGCAAGTTCCTCGCCGAAGGCCTGCGCCTGCTGACCGATGCGCGCGAAAGCGGCCGCCTGCCCGAAATGCTGGTGATGGCCCGCGGGCGCGAGGCCCATCCGCTGCTGGCCGAACTGGAAGCGGCGGTGGCCGCAGCCGGCGGCGAGGTGGTGGAGATGGAGGAGGAGATCCTCGCCAAGGTGACGGGGAAGGACAACCCCCAGGCCGTCGCCGGCGTCTTCGCCGAATTCGACACCTCGCTCGCCGGGATCGACCGGCAGGCCGCGCCGATCTGGCTGGTGGCGCAAGCCATGCGCGATCCGGGCAACCTTGGCACCATGCTGCGCACCGGCGATGCGGTGGGGGCCGGCGGTCTCATCCTGCTCGACGATTGCGTGGATCCGTTCAGCGTGGAAGCGGTGCGCGCCAGCATGGGCGCGATCTTTACCCAGCGCCTCGCCATGGCCCGGTGGGACGACTTCCTGCCCTGGCTGCGGGCGGGCGCAGGGCAGCTGGTGGCCGCTTCGCTGCGTGATGCGGTGCCCTATCGCGGCGCGCCTTATCAGGGGCCCGTTTTCATCATGGTGGGCAATGAATCGCGCGGGCTGCCGGAAGCCTATGAGCCGGAATGCGACCTGCGCGTGACAATGCCGATGAAGGGCCGGGCCGACAGCCTGAATGCCGCCGTTGCCGCCGCCGTGCTGGCCTATGAGGTGCTGGCGGGACTGGAGGCAGGCTGAAAAAGCCCTGCCTCCCCCAGAGCCTCTCAGACCTCCTGCGCCTCGGGCAGGGCCGGCACCTCACCCGGATCGCCTGCGCCCGCATCGGCATAGCGCGGCGCGCTTTCCACCAGCGCCACATCCTCGATCTCGCGCTTGCCGATCTCGATATGCTTGTCGCGCAGGCGCCGCCCGGCCGACAGCACATTGCGCTCGAAACTGCCGACGAACTTGTTGTAATTGTCCACCGCCGTGGTGAGCCCGCCGCCCACCCGCTTCAGATGCTCGGCCGCCACCGCCAGCCGGTCATACAGCTCGCCGCCCATCCGGCCAATCTCGCGCGCCTCGCGGGCCAGCCCATCCTGGCGCCACACCTGCGCCACCGTGCGGGCAATCGCCACCAGATTGGTGGGGCTGGCCAGCAGCACCTTGCGCTCGAAAGCGAAGTTCCAGATATCGCGGTCGAATTCCAGGGCAGCGGCGATGAAATGCTCGCCCGGCACGAACATCAGCACATAATCGGGCGCTTCCTCGAACTGGCTCTGATAGCTCTTGCTGGCCAGGGTCTGGATGTGGGTGCGCATGGACAGGGCATGCAGGCGCAGCGCCGCCTCGCGCGCGGCCTCATCCTCGGCCTCGAAGGCTTCCTGATAGGCGTTGAGCGACACTTTGGCATCGATCACCAGCTTCTTCTTGCCGGGGATGTTGACGATGGCATCGGGCCGCAGCCGGCCCTCCTCCGTGTCGATCGACTTTTCGGTGACGAAATCCGTGTGCTCGGCCAGGCCGCATTGTTCCAGCACGTTGCGCAGCTGCTGCTCGCCCCAGCGGCCGCGGGCCTTGGGGGCATTGCGCAGGCTGTTGCCCAGCCGCGCGGCCTCGGCCTTCACCTGCTCCTGCCCCAGGCGCAACTGCTCGATCTGGCCCAGCAGCTGGCCAAAGGCATCCACCCGGCGCGCCTCCAGCCCCTGCACCTGCTCCTCATAGGCGCGCAGGCGGTGGCTGACAGGAGCGAGCACGGCGCGCAGGCGCTCCTCGCTGGTCTTCTCGCTTTCGGTGAAGCGGGCCTCGGCGCGGGCCAGAAAAGCCTCCTGCGCCTTTGCCAGCACCCGCGCGCCCGATGCCTCGAACTGCGCCTTCAGCCCTTCCTGGGCTTCCACCAGCAGGCGCTTCTGCTCTTCAAAATGGGCGGCATGGGCACGCAGCGTGGCCAGTTCGGCGCGCAGCCCCTCGCGCTCGGTGGCGGCGCGGCGCAATTCGCCCTCCAGCCCATCGGCGCGGCTGGCCCTTTCGCTGGCGCCGGCCAGTTCGGCGATGGCGCGGCGAAAACGCTCGTCCAGCGTGCGCAGGTCTGCCGCGATGGCATCATGGCGCGCCCGCCAGCCGGCCGCGCCCCGCGCGCCCACAAACCAGCCCAGCCCGGCACCACCGCCCAGCCCCAGCACAACACCCACCAACGCAACAGAATCCACGGCGCACTCCAGTCAGAACACACCGTGAACGCTAGACGCTGCCGCCTGCCGTATCAAGCCGCCTTGCGGGCCTTTTCCAGCTTTTTGAGCGCCATGTTGCGCTTGAGGCGCGAAAGATGGTCGATAAACAGGATGCCTTCGAGATGGTCCATCTCGTGCTGGATGCAGGTGGCCATCAGCCCCTCCATCGCCGCCTCATGGGTGGCCCCATCCAGATCCTGCCAGCGCAGGCGGCAGGTGGCCGGCCGCTCCACCTCGGCGAAGATATCCGGCACCGAGAGGCAGCCCTCGTTATAAACCGCATAATCTTCCGAGGGATCGAGGATTTCCGGGTTGATGAACACCTGCGGGTTCTTCTTCACCGGGCGGTGATCATGGCCGCAGCCGTCGTCCTCGCAGGCCTCGGGGGCCGCGTCCTCGTCGGGTTCCTGCAGGTCGATCACCACCACGCGCACCGCCTCGCCCACCTGGATGGCGGCAAGGCCGATGCCGGGCGCATCATACATCGTCTCGAACATGTCGGCGACAAGCGTCTTCAGCCCCTCGTCAAACGCGGTAACGGGAGCGGACACCTGCTTGAGGCGCGGATCGGGTGCTTCTACAATCGGTCGGATAGCCATCGGCCATAAATAGGGCCATGCGCCGCGAATCGCAACCTCCCCCTCAGCCCACGCCTCAGGCCAGCTGCTTCACCCCACCGGGCGGCGCGCGCGCAGGGCCTGGGCCAGCGTGCCCTCGTCGAGATAGTCCAGCTCGCCGCCCACCGGCAGGCCATGGGCCAGCTGCGTCACCCGCACCGGCAGGCCTTCCAGCCGCTCGGCGATGTAGTGGGCGGTGGTCTGCCCTTCCAGCGTGGCGTTCATCGCCAGCACCACCTCGTCGATACCGCCGGCCCGCACCCGCTCCAGCAGCGGGCCGATCGACAGATCCTCCGGCCGCACCCCATCCAGCGCCGACAGCCGCCCGCCCAGCACATGATAGCGCCCGGTGAACAACCGCGAACGATCCAGCGCCCACAGATCCGCCACATCCTCCACCACGCACAAGGAACGCTGGTCGCGCCGGGGATCGGTGCAGATGGCGCAGGGGCTCACCGTGTCCACATTGCCGCAGATGCGGCATTCGGCCAGCCGTTCGCGCAAGGTGGCCAGCGCCTCCAGCAGCTGCTCCAGCGCCGTCTCGCGCCGCTTGATCAGCCACAGCACCGCCCGCCGCGCGCTGCGCGGCCCCAGCCCCGGCAGGCGGGCCAGCGATGCTGCCAATGCCTCGATCTCTTGCGATGCCATGCCAAGGCAGATAGGGCCAGCCGCTGCACAGGCAAAGAGGCCCGAGACAACTTATGCGCATCATCTACATGGGCACGCCCGAATTTGCCGTGCCGGCGCTGGAGGCGCTGGTGGCGGCAGGGCACGATGTGGTGGCCGCCTATTCGCAGCCCCCCCGCCCCGGCGGCCGCCG
>DASRYE010000130.1:0-4058 GCA_035653915.1 Novosphingobium sp.
GACATCGACGATCGGGCGGCCCTGCTCGATGCTGGTGCGCAGCTTGCCCGGCATGGCAAAGGGCACCGTGCGCACGCGGATGCCGGTGGCCCGCTCGAAGGGATCGTAGAAGGCGCGGCGCTGGGCGCGGCCCCAGAAGCTGCCGCCATCGGTGAGGATCACTTCCTCGCCGCCGGCCCGCCCGCAGCCAACCAGCGCGGGCGCGGCCAGCAGGCCAAGGGCGGCACGGCGCGAGAGGGGGGCGGCCATGGCCCTTACCCCTCGCCGCCAGCCGGGAAGGCAAACAGCGCGCCCTCTCGCCAGGCCAGCGCCACAGCGGCGCCCGGCAGCGGCGCGGGTGCCTCCAGCCCCTGATGGGCGGCCAGCAGCGTGCCATCGGCCAGCCGCGCCTGCACCGCCCGGCCGCGCCCGGCAAAGGTGCTGGTGGTGACTGTAGCGGCCAGTGGGGCAGCCAGTGTAACGGCCGTCTGGGGCACCACCAGCAGATCCTCCGCCCGGCCCACCAGTGCCACCGGCGTGCCCGGCAAGGGGCGCGGATGCACAGGGTTCCACCGTGCCGCCCACAGCTGCCCGCAGGCCTCCACCTGCAGCTGCCCGGCGCCGGCATCGCCGCGCGCGGTAGCCGGCAGGCGGTTGGCGCCCGCCCACAGGAAGCCTGCCACAAAGGCGCTGGCTGGCGCGGCATAGACCGCCTCTGTGGCCCCCAGCTGCGCCACCCGCCCGGCGTTGAGGATGGCCAGCCGATCGGCCAGCGCCATCGCCTCGCGCTGGTCATGGGTGACATAGACGACCGTCGTGCCCGCTTCCTGCAGCAGCAGTTTCAGCTCCACCTGCAGGGCCTCGCGCAGGGACTGGTCGAGCGCGCCCATCGGCTCGTCCATCAGCAGCACATCGGGCGCGGCGGCCAGCGCGCGGGCAATCGCCACGCGCTGCTGCTGCCCGCCCGACAGCGCGGCCACCGGCTGATGGGCAAACCGCTCCAGCCGCACGGTGGCCAGCAGGCGCGCCACTGCCGCATCCTGCGCGCCGCGCGCCAGCCCCCGGCGCGCCAGCGGATAGGCGATGTTGCGCGCCACGCTGAGGTGGGGAAACAGCGCATAATGCTGGAACACCATGCCGATGGCGCGCCGGTGCGCCGGCAGGCCGACCACGCTGGCGCCGCCCACGCGGATATCGCCACTGTCGGGCTGCTCGAAGCCGGCGATGAGGTTGAGCAGCGTGCTCTTGCCCGAGCCCGACGGACCCAGCAGCGCCAGGCACCCGCCCGGCGCCACATCGAGGTGGATATCCGCCAGCACCGGCGCTGCGCCAAACGCCTTGCTTACGCCCAGAATGGCGAGCGGGGCGGCTACTGCCATGCCTGTGCCGGCCTGCCCGCCATTCCCCGCCATCAGAACTTGATCCCGGCGCCCAGCTGGAACTGCACGCGCGGTTCCGGATTAGTGTAGACGCGCCCATACAGATCGAAGGCGAATTCATTGTAGACCGAGCCGGGGTAGTAGACCGCCCCTGTCCACACATTGAGATCGTGCAGCCGCGGGATCGCATAGCGGATCTTGGCCGACAGGCGGTTGTAGGGGCTGGCCACGAAGGTGCCGGCCTCGTCCAGCTTCTGCGGGCCGAAGAACTCGTGATCGAGATCGAGGCGCAGCGTGTCGCCCTTGCTGCCCACCGGGCCCTGCACGCGGATGCCATAGGCCGCCAGCCATTGCGCCACATAGGGCACATAGCCGCCATCAGCGAGGCGGGCCGAAACATGGCTGTAGTTGCCGGTGAGGCGCAGGCCCCACTGGCCCGCCTTCAGCAGATCCACCGCCGCTTCCAGATCATAGCCCTTGCGCCGCGAAGTGCCGAAATTGACATAGGTGTAGCCCACCTGGCCAACCTCGTTGGTGTTCACCGTCTTGTAGAAATTGGCCTGGAAATGCAGCCGCTTGTGCCACGGATCGAAAGATACGCCGCCTTCCACGCTGGACAGGTGCGAGACCGACAGGCCCGGGTTGCTGGTCAGCTCGCCAAAGGCGCTGGGCGAATGCGGGCTCTGCCCATAGTTCACATAGAACGACACCCATGGCACCGGGCTGAGCGCCAGGCCCACCTTGGGGCTGAACCGGCCGGTGCCCGATTTGAAGGCCGCGTTCACATAGACATTATTGGTGGAATCATAGGTCTGGTTGGCCACATCGAAGCTGAAATGATCGTAGCGCGCGCCCGCCGTCAGCTTGATCCACTCCGCCGGCTTTATCTGCAGCGAGCCATAGACCGACTTGGTCGTCTCGGTGATGCTTTCGCGGGCATAGAAATAGGCGTCGAGCGCGTTGATCCCCTCGATCGGCGAGCCATCATTGGCGGGCAGTTCCAGCAGGTTGATATCGCTGTTCTGGATGCTGACACCGCCCAGCGCCAGCACATCCACGCCCGCCAGGGTGAAGTGATAATGGCCCTCGATGCTGCCGCTTTCCTCCCAGCGGGCATCGCGGCGATAATATTGCGGGAAGGGAATGGTGGTGGCGGTGCGGTTGAGCAGGTTGCGCCGGCCGCCCACGGTGATCTCGATGCCCTTCTCGAAATCGCCCAGCAGATAATTGCCGATCAGCGAATAGGTGTGCGCCGTGCCATGATCGTTCACGCCCGAGGCCGATTTGGCGCTGATCGTGCCATCGCGGATAGAGCCCTCGTCGATATAGCCGGGCTGGTCGAACTGGTTGTCATAGGTCTCCAGCCCCAGGCTGAAGCGGCCGCCACCCAGGGGCGTCACGAATTTGGTGAAAGTCTTCAGCAGCTTGGCCCCGCTGCTGTCGCGATAGCCATCGCTGCGCTGGCCATCGATGGCGGTAGACAGATGCGTGTCGCCCCAGCTGTGGCCCAGCGTGAGCAGCGCGCGCGCCATGCCATAGGAGCCGCCGCTGACGCTGATGCTGTTGGGCAGCGTGTCCAGCGTGGTCGCCACGATCGAGCCGGCCAGCGCGAAATTGCCGCCATAGCGCACATCGAAGGGGCCGCGGATGATGGTGAACTGCTTCACCGTTTCGGGGATCAGCGGATTGAGATCGAGATAGCCGTTGGAGGAGATATGCGAGGGCTCGTTCCGCTGCATGCCGTCCTGGTAATAGGAGAGGAAGGAGGAATCATAGCCGTTCGACCAGCCGCGCATGGTCACCCCTTGCGCCTCGCCCACCTGACCATAATCCGACACCTGCACGCCATTGCTGCCGCGCAGCAGATCGGCGGTGGAAGTGGTGACCTTGTTGGCGATATCATCCTGGGTGACAACGGTGATCGAGGCGGGATCGGTGGCCGGGTTGTTCGACAGGGCCAGCGGCGCGCCATGGCCCTGCTTGGCCGCGTTGACGATGATCACCTTGTCCTGCGGGCGGGCATCCTTGGTGTCGGGCGCGCTGGCATCGCCGGGCTGGGCGCTGGCCGGCGAGGCTGCGGCCTGCTGTGCATACACGGCCGGCGCCACCAGCAGCGCCGCGCTGGCGCAACCGCCTGCCAACAGTGCCCGAAAAACGCGAAAACCCCCATGAATTTGATTACCGGATAGCTCGGTCATCTGAAAACCCTCCTGATTAGGCAAAATTCTTCCGCGCCCGGAATCGGATGATTACGGGATGTATGCAAGAATCACTGCTCTGTATTCTTATTGGGTAATCTCTATCGTTTTACTAGATAAAAAATCTGTCCGACCCCGGACCTCCCCTTTTCACACACTCCCCTCGCCATCGCAGGCCGTTGCCTCGACATAAGCGATATAATCGCACACCACCGTGCTATCGAGCAGGGCATGGCGGCGCATCAGCGCGCGCGCCGCCTCGGCATCGAACGCATCGAAAGCGGCCAGCATCTGCCGGTGTTCGGCCAGATCGCGGCGCATGCTGTCTGGGTAGGTCAGATCGAAACGGAACAGGCCGGCCAGCATCAGCACCGATCGGTTCACCGCCTCGATCAGATAGGCATTGCGGCTGAATTCGATGATCGCGGCGTGGAAATGCGAGGCCGTCTTGGTGTAGGCAGCCACATCATTGGCGGCGAGATAGCGTTCCAGATCGGCGCAA
>DASRYE010000131.1:0-3899 GCA_035653915.1 Novosphingobium sp.
GGGCGGCGTTTGCGCCGCGGTGGCAAAGGGGCGTTCCTGGGCCGGATGGCTGGCCATTATCCCTCTCCCGGTTCGCTGCGGCCCTCCCCGGCCGCGCCCACCAGCACCTCGACGATCTGGCGAAAGGCCGCGCCCCGCGCCTCATAGTCGCGGAACTGGTCGAAACTGGCGCAGGCAGGGCTCAGCAGCACCACATCGCCGGGCCGCGCCGCGGCAATCGCCCGGCGGATCGCCTCGGCCATCATCTCGGCCCGCTCCACCGGCATGTGAGGGCGCAGGATCTCGGCAAAGCGGTGGCCGGCATCGCCAATCGTGTAGGCGGCGGCGACATTGCCGAACCACGGCGCGCAATCGTCCAGATCATCGCCCTTGGGCAGGCCGCCAAGAATCCAGTGGATGCGCTTGTGATCGCGCTTCTCGCCAATGGGCGGGAAAGCGGCCAGCGCGGGCGCGGCCGAGGCCGGATTGGTGGCCTTGGAATCATTGATGAAGATGACCCCGCCGGCTTCTGCCACCCGTTCCATCCGGTGCGGCAGGCCGCGAAAGCTTTTGAGGCCGGCCTCGATCACCGCCTCGCTCACGCCCAGATGGCGCACGGCGGCCACCGCGGCCTGGGCATTGGCGCGGTTGTGGGGGCCTTGCAGGCTGGGCCAGTCGGCCTGATCGCCGGGCAGGCTCACGCCATCGATGAACAGCATCGGCTGGCCATCGGGGGCATCGCGCAGCACATCCTCTTCCATCTCGGCGCGATAATCCACCACCGCCAGCCGGCCCACGCCCTGCATGGCAAACAGCCGCGCCTTGGACGCCACATAGCCGGCAAAACCCTCGTAGCGGTCGAGATGGTCGGGGCTGAGGTTGAGCAGCATCGCCACCTCGCAATCGAGGCTGTGGGTGAGATCGATCTGATAGCTCGACAGTTCGAGCACATAGACGCCGCCGGCCGGCAGCGGCGCCTCGCCCAGGATGGGCAGGCCGATATTGCCGCCCATCAGCGCCGGAATACCCGCCGAGGCCAGGAGATGGGTGGTGAGCGCGGTCGTCGTGCTCTTGCCATTGGTGCCGGTGATGCCCACCACGCTGTGCGGCGGCAGGCTGGCGCGGCACTGGGCAAACAGCTCGATATCGCAGACCAGCGGCACGCCGGCCGCGCGGGCGGCATCGGCGATGGGGTGGCGGTTGATCGGCACCCCCGGCGAGACGACAACGCCCGCATAGCCGGCAAGATCCATCGCGCAAGGGTCGGCCAGTTCCACCGCCGCGCCAAAGCGGGCGGCCACGGCCGAGCGCGGCTCCTCGCGCGCGTCCCATGCGGTCACCTTGGCGCCGCCCGCCACCAGCGAGGCCAGCGCCGCCTGCCCCGAGCGCGCCAGGCCCAGCACCGCATAGCGCTTGCCGGCAAAGGCAGACGACGTGATCATCGCAGCTTCAGCGTGGCCAGGCCCAGCAGGGCCAGCACGATGGAGACGATCCAGAAGCGGATCACCACGGTCGATTCCGCCCAGCCCTTCTGCTCGAAATGGTGGTGGATGGGCGCCATGCGGAACACCCGCTTGCCGGTGCGCTTGTAAACGAAAACCTGGATGATGACGCTGGCCGCTTCCAGCACGAACAGGCCGCCCACGATCGCCAGCACGATCTCGTGATGGGCCGCCACCGCAATAGCCCCCAGTGCGCCGCCCAGCGCCAGGCTGCCGGTATCGCCCATGAACACCGCCGCCGGCGGCGCGTTGAACCACAGGAAGCCCAGCCCCGCGCCCATGATGCCGGCGCACAGGATCGCCAGCTCACCCGCGCGCGGCACATGGGGAATGCCCAGATAGCTGGCATAGTCCACACGGCCCGTGACATAGGCGATGATGGCAAAGGCCCCCGCGGCAATGATCACCGGCATGGTGGCCAGGCCATCCAGCCCGTCGGTCAGGTTCACTGCATTGCCCGCCCCCACGATGACGAAAGCGGCAAAGGGATAATAAAGCAGCCCCAGCGGCAGATAGACATGGCTGAGGAAGGGCACATAGAGGTTGGTGCCGGTGTGGCCAACGATGATCCAGGTGGCAATGCCCGCCACCAGGAATTCCGCCCCCAGCCGCAGCCGGCCGGAAACCCCCTTGGTGGAACGCTTGGTCACCTTGTCGAAATCATCGAGGAAGCCGATGACGCCAAAGCCCACCGTGACGGCAAGGCAGGCCCAGACGAAGGGATCGGAAAGATCCATCCACAGCAGCATCGAGACGACCAGCGAGATGAGGATCATCAGCCCGCCCATGGTGGGCGTGCCGCGCTTGGCCAGATGGGTCTTGGGGCCATCCTCGCGGATGGGCTGGCCCTTGCCCTGCTTCAGGCGCAGCATGGTGATGAAGCGCGGGCCGATGACAAGGCCGATCATCAGCGCCGTCAGCAGGGCAGCGCCCGCGCGGAAGGTCTGATAGCGGATGAGGTTGCTGGCCCCGGGAAAATGCAGCCACTGGGCGATGATATAGAGCATGGAGCTGTCAGGACCTTGGCTGGTTGGCAAGCAATGCCGCAACGAGCGCTGCCAGCCCCACCGAATTGGACCCCTTGACGAGAAGCGCATCGCCCCCCGCCAGGCCCTGTTCGGCAAGCGCCGCAAGCGCCTCTTGCGCATCGGAGCAATGGGCGAAGGCAATCGGCTTGCCAAGCGCGGATGGCGAGGATTTCCCCAGCTCGCCCGCTTTTTGCAGCTCTTCGGCCAGCGCTGTCATCTCTGGCCCCACCAGCAGGGCAAAATCCACCCCCGCCTCGGCCAGCGGCGCGGCAAGGCCGGCATGCAGGCTGGGGGCAAAATCGCCCAGCTCCTTCATCGCCCCCAGCACGGCGATGCGGCGACGGGCCGGCGTTTGCCCCAGCATGACAAGGGTGGAACGCATGGAGGCGGGGTTGGCGTTGTAGCTCTCGTCGATCAGCACCGCCCGGCCGCCATCGGCACAGGTGATCTCGTGGCGGGCACCGCGCCCGGCCAGACCGGCCAGCTCTGCCAGGGCCAGCCCCGCCGCCCCGAGATCCGCGCCAGCCGCGCTGACCGCCGCCATCACCGCCAGCGAATTGATCACCCAATGATCGCCCGCGGCCGCCACCGTGTAGCACAAACGCGTCTCGCCCAGCTGCGCTGTCACCAGCGAGCCGCCGCCTGTCACCGCCAGCGCATCGAGCAGGCGCACATCGGCATCGGCCGCCCGGCCAAAGGTGAGCACGCGCGCCCCTTGCGCCTCGGCCGCCGCGCGCAGCCTTGCGGCATAGGGCGAATCGGCCGGGATCACTGCCACCGGCTGCGCGCCCTCATCCGAAGGCTCCAGCCCGGCAAAGATTTCCGCCTTGGCATCGGCGATCGCCTCTTCAGAGCCGAGGTTTTCGATATGGGCCGGGGCGATGGTGGTGATCACCGCCACATGCGGGCGCACTTGCGCTGTCAGCGCGGCAATCTCGCCGGCATGGTTCATGCCCATCTCGAACACGCCATACCGCGCGCGCGATGGCAGCCGCGCCAGGCTCAAGGGCACGCCGACATGGTTGTTGTAGCTCTTCACCGAGCGGTGCGAGGCGCCCCGGCTGGCCCTGTCCAGCGCGGCGTGGATGGCCTCCTTCACGCTCGTCTTGCCGACCGAGCCGGTGACGCCGATGATGGTGGCGCGCGATCTTTCGCGCGCGGCGCGGGCCAGCGCCTGCAGGGCGGCAAAACTGTCGTCCACCAGCACATGGGGCTGGTCGATCGGCTGTTCGACGATGGCCGCGGCCGCGCCATGATCAAAAGCGGTGGGCACGAAGCGGTGGCCATCCATCGCCGCCCCGCGCAGGGCGAAGAACAGGCCGCCATCGGTGATCTCACGCGAATCGGTGGCGACATTGCCGATGGTGAAATCACCCCCGCCAACACGCCC
>DASRYE010000132.1:0-6115 GCA_035653915.1 Novosphingobium sp.
GGCGGCCAGAATGCGCTCTGCCACCGGCGCTGCCACGTCCAGCGGCGCTGCCGAGGAAAGGTCTGCCAGCCAGTGGAAGCCATGCACCATGCGTTCGGCAGGGGGCGTGAGGCGGGCCGCCCCGGCAAAATCAACCTGGCCGATCGGCAGCTTCAGCCCGTGGATCAGGAAATGGCCGGCGCGCAGGGCAATGCCGGCGGCGCGATCACCCGGGCGCGGGCTTTCCACCGTGGCCAACAGGCGCACCCGCGCGGGCTTGCGAAACGCCCCCACCAGCCCCGAGGCCGGCATGCCCAGCCGATAGGACAGGCGGATCAGCCATTCGCCGGCATTCACCCGCGGCGGGGCGAAATCGGCGATGGCCAGCGCCCGGCTGGGCTCGATCAGCTGTTCGCGGCGGCTGGCGGGGGTGTCCTCGCCCTCGTCAAACGGCAGGCGCGGGCTGGCGGGCAGGGCACTGGCAGGCTGGGCATGGCCGGGCGATACACTGGCAGGCGCGGCTGCCTGCGGCGACGCCCCGTGGCCCCGCTCGCCGGCCACCGGCGCTTCCTCACCCATGCCCAAGCCCATGCCCTGCCGCATATTCAGCCGTCTCCGCCTGCCGCCGGACGGGCCGCCTTCAGGGCCGCGATATTGCCGGCGTAATGGTCTGGCCCGCCCTTGAAGCTGGCGGTGCCGGCCACCAGCACATCGGCGCCGGCAGACAGCGCCAGCGGCAGGGTGGCCACGTCGATCCCGCCATCCACCTCAAGGTGGATCGGCTTGCCCAGCGCATCAATCCGGCGGCGGATCGCCTCGATCTTGCGCAGCTGGCTGGAGATGAACTTCTGCCCGCCAAAGCCGGGGTTCACGCTCATCACCAGCACCAGGTCGATCTCTTCGAGGAGGTAGTCCAGCACCTCCACCGGCGTTGCCGGGTTGAGCGAGACACCCGCCTTGCAGCCCAGCGCCTTGATCGCCTGCACGGTGCGGTGGGCATGGGGGCCCGCCTCGGGGTGGAAGGTGATGATATCGGCGCCGGCGGCGGCAAAATCGGCCAGATAGGCATCCACCGGGCTGATCATCAGATGCACGTCGAACGGCTTTTGCGTGTGCGGGCGCAGCGCCTTCACCACGGCCGGGCCAATGGTGATGTTGGGCACGAAATGGCCATCCATCACATCCACATGGATCCAGTCGGCGCCGGCCGCGTCGATCGCGCGCACTTCCTCGCCCAGCCGGGCAAAATCGGCCGAGAGGATGGATGGGGCGATCAGCGGCACGGGCAGGTCGGCAGGCATGATATGGCAAAACTCCTCAAGCCTTGCGATTAGCCAGCCCCGCCGGCAAGGACAAGGCGCAAGTCTGCCATTTTCCACCGGCCATTTTGCGCGAAACCCGCAAGTGCCTGCGCAAACTTGCGCAAAGCCCGCTCTTGCCGCCGCCTGCCACCGCAAGGCATAAAGCAATCCTCCCCGCCGCAAAGGATGCAAGCGATGGCCAGCCAGCCCCTCTCCCTCGCCCCCCTGCCCGCCGCCGCCCGGGCGCTGGCAGAGCCCATGGTGGCGCTGCGCCGGGCCATCCATGCCGAGCCCGAGCTGGGCCTGCACACCCCCAAAACGCTGGCCAAGCTGCGCGCCACGCTGGCCCACCTGCCGCTCGAATGGCGCGAGGGGCCCTCCACCAGCGGCGCTGTGGCGCTGCTGCGCGGCGGCCAGGGGGCGGCGCTGGGGGCCTTGCGCCCCACCGTGCTGCTGCGCGGCGACATGGACGCACTGCCGATGCAGGAGGAAACCGGCTTGGCCTTCGCTTCCGGCGTGCCCGGCCACATGCATGCCTGCGGCCATGATGCCCACACCGCCATGCTGGCGGGCGCCGCGCTGCTGCTGGCGGCGCGGGCGGACGAGCTGCCGGGCGATGTGTTGTTCATGTTCCAGCCCGGCGAGGAGGGCCACCATGGCGCCCGCTTCATGCTGGAGGATGGGCTGGTGGATGGCAGCTGCACGGGCGCGCCGGGCCGCTGGCCGGGGGCGGCCTTTGCGCTGCATGTGATGCCCAACGCGCCGCACGGGCTGGTGGCGGGGCGCACCGGCGCGCTGATGGCCGGCGCCGATCAGATCGACATCGCCATCACCGGCGCCGGCGGCCATGCCAGCATGCCGCATCATGCCGCCGATCCGGTGCCGGTGGCCTGCGAGATCGTCACCGCGCTGCAGACGATGGTCAGCCGCCAGTTCGATGCGCATGATCCGGTGGTGGTCACCATCGCCAAGATCAGCGCCGGCACCACGCATAATGTCATCCCCGACAGCGCCTTTCTCAAGGGCACGATGCGCTCGCTCTCGCCGGCCAGCCGCGCGGCCCTGCGCGAGAAGGCCAGCCGCCTGGCCCGCCATATCGCCGCCGCCCACGGGCTGGAGGCCGAAGTGACGATCACCCCCGGCTTCCCGGTGACGGTGTGCGACAGGGAGGCGGTGGAGCTGGGCGAGGAAGTGGCCGGCACCCTCTTCGGCCCGGCCAGCTTCCACCGCCTGCCGGCGCCGATCATGGGCGCGGAGGATTTCGCCTATGTGCTGGAAAAAGTGCCGGGCGCGATGTTCTTCCTGGGCGCGGCGGAAGAGGGGGCGGACTGGCAAAGCGCCTGCGGCATCCATTCGCCCCGCATGCAGCTGGACGAGGCGGTGATGCCCAGGGGCGCGGCCTTCCTCGCCGGGCTGGCGACAAGCTGGCTGGCCGCCCAGGGCTGAGGGCGCCCGAGGGGATAATGAAAACGTTTACGCGAAAGACTTGCGCTGCCCCCGCCCGCCATGGCAGACACCGCCCTCTCTCCCGCCCGATCTGCGCCGAAAGGACCCCCTGATGACCACCCGCACCACCAGCCCCGGCCTGCTGCCCGCCATTGCCGAGCGCTGGAGCCCGCGCGCCTTTGATGGCAGCGCCGTGCCCCAGGCCGACCTCGACCTCATCCTCGAGGCCGCCGGCCTTGCCCCCTCGGCCTTCAACTACCAGCCCTGGACCTTCCTCTACGCCCACAAGGGCGATGCCAACTGGGAGGCCTTTCTCTCCTATCTCATCCCCTTCAACGCCGGCTGGGCGAAGGAAGCGGGCGTGCTGGCCTTCGTCGTCTCGGAAAACGACATGGTGCAGGGCGAGAAGACCAGCCCCAACCATTCGCACAGCTTCGATGCGGGCGCGGCCTGGGGCTATGCCGCGCTGCAGGCCAAGGCGCTGGGCTATGACACCCACGGCATGAGCGGCATCGACATGGACAAGGCCATCGCCGGCCTTGGCATCCCCGCCAGCCACCGGCTGGAAGCGGCCTTCGTCATCGGCAAGCAGGGCGACAAGGCGATCCTGCCCGATTTCCTGCAGGCCCGCGAAGCGCCCGCCCCCCGCAAGCCGGTGGCCGCCATCGCCCGCGCCGGCGCCTTCGGCTGATCGGCCCTGCCCCGGGGCGGGCCGCGGCCTGCCCCGGCGTGCAGATGGCCCGGCGTGTAGGTAGAAGGCACGGGATCGGCCCCACGCTTCGGCAAGGGCTGGCGCGTTATGCCGCGCTGCATGTCGCGCCCCGTCTCCTCGCCGCCCCGTCTCCGGCCCGCCCGCGCACGGACTGCCCGCCATGTCGGCTGAGGCGCCCTTGGTCCTGGCTTTCGGCGCGGCGCCCGGGGCGGGCTCGCCGCGCTCCAGCCTGTTTCGCCTGCTGGCGATGCTGGCGGGCGGCGCGGTGATCACGCTGATCGGCGCGGTCACCTATCTGCTGCTTTATGTCAGCGCCACGGGCCGTGCCTACGAGCAGCAGATCGTGCGCGAGGCCTGGCAGCAGCAGCTCGCCGGATCGCAGCGCCTGCTGGCCGCCCTGGTGGCCCAGCCCGATGCCGGGCGCCATCTGGCCGATCCGGCCGATCCCTGGCGCGAGAGCGCCCTTGCCGCCCCCTTGCGCGCCGCCACCGGCGCCCGCCATCTGGCGCTGGCCACAGAGCCGGCCACAGAGCCTACCACACGCGCCGCGCCGGCCGCCCTGGTGTGGGCCGGCGGGCAGCCGCAGATCGTGCTGCGCGCGCCGCTGGCCGGCAGCGGGCGGGCGGTGGTGGCCCGCATCGATGCCGATGCCGCCCTGCTGGCGCCCTTTGCCGCGGCCCATCATCTGGTGCAGCCGCGCCTGCTGCCGGCAGGCTCCCAGCCGCCGCGCCTCTCCAGCGTGGCGCTGGCGGGGGGCATTGTGCTGGCGTGGGTGCCGGCCGATCCCTCGCGCAGTTGGCAGGGGCAGTTGCCGATGATCCTGCTTGTGGTGGCCGGCCTTTTCGGCGGCACCGGCTTCATCGTGCTGCGCATGAGCACGGCGATCACCAGCGACCTTATCGCCAGCGAGGCGCGCGCGCGCCACCTGGCCTTCCACGACACGCTGACGGGCCTGGCCAACCGGGCGATGATGTTCGAGAAGCTGCGGTCGCTGCTGGCGATCAGCCGGCGCTATTATGGCGACATCGCCGTCCATTGCCTCGATCTCGACCGGTTCAAGGAAGTGAACGACACGCTGGGCCACCCGGCCGGCGACGAGCTGATCCAGCAGGTGGCCCGCCGCCTCACCGGCCTGTGCCGCGAGAGCGACACGGTGGCGCGCCTGGGCGGCGACGAATTCGTCATCCTCCAGCCCGAGGCAACCAGCGCGGGCGCCTCGCATCTGGCCGAGCGCGTGCTCAAATCCTTCGAGGAGCCCTTCCAGCTGGCCTTTGGCACGGTGGAAGTGGGGGTGTCGATCGGCGTGACGGTGCTCTCCAACCCCGAGCTTGATCCTTCCGAGGCGCTGCGCCAGGCGGATCTGGCACTTTACAGCTCGAAGGAAGGCGGGCGCAACCGCATCACCTTCTTCGAGCCCGACATGGATGCCGCCCTGCGCCTGCGCCGCGGGCTGGAAACAGACCTGCGCCACGCCCTCACCCACGACGGGCTCTACATGGTCTATCAGCCGCAGATGGATCATCGCGGCAAGGTGGCCGGCGTGGAAGCGCTGCTGCGCTGGCTGCACCCGGACAAGGGGCTGATCCCGCCGGCGATGTTCGTGCCGCTGGCCGAGGAGACCGGCCTCATCCTCGATCTGGGCGAATATGTGTTCAAGCGCGTGTTCGCCGAAACCGCCGACTGGCTGCACACGCGCGTGGCGATCAATGTCTCGCCGCTGCAATTGCGCTCGCCGGTGTTCATGGCGATGCTGACCCGGCTGGTGGCCGAACACCGCATCGATCCCAGCCGCTACGAGATCGAGATCACCGAGACGGCGCTGCTGGGCGATGATGGCGTGACCCGCGACAACATCACCATGCTGAAGCAGGAGGGCTTTTCCATCGCCCTCGACGATTTCGGCACCGGCTATTCCAGCCTCAATTCGCTGAAGCGCTTCTCGGTCGACAAGATCAAGATCGACCGTTCCTTCGTCGCCAATCTGGAGGCCGACGAGGAAGCCGAGGCGCTGATCGACGCGATGGTGAAGCTGGGCCGGGCGCTCAGGCTCAACATCGTGGCCGAAGGGGTGGAAACCGAGGCCCAGCGCGAACGCCTCGCCCATTGCGGCTGCCACCAGTTCCAGGGCTATCTGATGAGCCGGCCGATGCCCGCATCCGATATCCTGCGGCTGGTCGGCGGGTAAAGATCAAAGCCCCAGCACCACCTGCGCTTCCAGCCCGCCATCGGGGTGGTTGGCAAGGCTGAGCGAGGCGCCCAGCGCCTGGGCCTGGGCGCGGGCAATGGCCAGCCCCAGCCCGGTGCCGCCGGCCCGGCAATCGCCCACCGGCAGGCGCGCGCCGGTTTCGCCGGCATGCCCGCCATGGTGGCGGAAGAAGGGCTTGAACACCTCCTCCAGCAGATCCTCGGGGATGCCCGGGCCGCCATCGCGCACGATCACCATCAGCCGGCCGCCTTCCACCCGGGTGGCCAGCCGGGCGCTGCCGCCATATTTCACCGCATTGTCCACCAGATTGGTCAGGCAACGCACCAGCGCGCCCGGCCGCACCCGCGCCTTGCCCCCGCAGCCACCCTCGAACACCACCGGCGCGCCGAATTCGGCGGCATCCTCGGCCACGCTGGAGACGATCGAATCGAGATCGACCACCGAGAACGGCTCGTGGCTTTCGGTGGCGCG
>DASRYE010000133.1:0-7822 GCA_035653915.1 Novosphingobium sp.
GGCGGCCAGCCTCTCGCCGGCGGCCACCCGCATCACCTGGCCGCCCGCCAGATCGCGCGCGGCCACCCATTCCAGCGCGCCATCGCCGCCCACCACCATCGCCCCGCTGGCCGCCTGGCGCAGCAGCGCATCAACACCGGCGCGCGCCCGGTCACGCATGGCGGCATCCAGCGCCCGGCCCGCCAGCAGGAACAGCAGCAGCATCAGCGTGCCATCAAACCACGCCTCGGCGCCATGGGTCAGCGTTTCATAAAAGCTGAGGCCAGTGGCCAGCAGCACGCCGATCGAGATCGGCACATCCATGTTGGTGCGGCCACGACTGAGCGCACCCCAGGCCGAATCGAAGAACACCCGGCCGGCATAGGCGATCGCCGGCACGCCGATCAGCGCCGACAGCCAGTGGAACAGATCACGCGTGGCGCCCGCCGCGCCCGACCAGATGCTGACCGACAGCAGCATCACATTCATGCAGGCAAAACCGGCCACCGCCAGCGGCGCCAGCAGCGGCTTCACCGCCGATGGCGGCGGCGCCAGATCCTCGTCGCGCGGCTGGGCGGCATAGCCAAGGCCCGAGAGCACCTGCAGCATCGCCGGCACGCCCACCGCCGCTTCATGCACCACGCTCACCTGCCGGGCCGACAGGTTCACCCGCGCCGAGGCCACCCCCGGCATCGCCCCCAGACCCTGCTCCACCTTGCCGATGCAGCCGGCGCAATGCATCGCCGGCACCACCAGCACGGTGGTAGCCACCGTGCCGGCAAGGGAACTGTCCGTCTCGGGGCGGCTGGCCATCACAGGCGCTCGTTCGTGCGCCAGACGTGGCCGCCGGCGTTCAGCGCCAGACGCAGCCGCCAGCGCCCCTCGGGCAGCGCCTCATTCGAGACATAGCTGCCCGTGGCCAGCTTGCGGAAGGTGAGGTTGCGATCCGCCAGCTGGCCCAGCGGGTGCCAGGCCTCGGCGGTCAGCGTGGCGTTCTCGCTGCCAGCGCCGGTGATGCTGACCGCCAGATGCCCGTCGATCTGCCGCGACACCGTGGCATTCCAGCCCAGCGCGCGTTCCTTGGCGGCCTCGTCCAGCCAGTGGTTGTAGTGCTGGCTGGCGACATAGGAATTTTCCACCACCACGCCGCTGAACGTCTCGCTGGCGAGCATCGCCATATAGACGTTCACCGCGATGACGATGCCGAAGAAGCCCACCAGTATCGCCAGCATGTGCCAGCCGGTGAAGCGGAAGCGACGGCGCGGGGCGGGAGCGGAAAGGGCGGTCATCGGAAGTCTCCTAGCAGGAGGGATATGGGGCGAGAGGCGATCAGGGCTGGGCGGCAGGGGCGTCGAAGCGGGCAGTGTAGGCCACCTGGCCGCCCTCGGCATCCAGCGCGCGCAGGGTGAAGCTGAAGGATTGCTCGGCCGTGCCCGAAGGCGCCACCACATAGACGCGCAAGGGCTCGGTCTGGTCTGCGGCCACGGTGCGCGCAAGGCTGCGCGCGGCCTCGGCCTTGCCCATGTCCTCGCTCCACATGCGCCCGCCGGGCAGGCCGCCCAGTTCCAGCACCATGTGGCGCGGCCGGTCTTCCATGTTGCGCCACTTCACCAGATAGGCATTGCGCACATCGCCATCGCTCATCAGCATGAAGGGCGGATTGCGATCCTTGGCCACGGAAATGGCCAGATGGTGGCGGATGCCCAGGGCAAACAGCAGCCCCGCGCCAATCGCCGACCACACGCCCAGATAGACCAGCGTGCGCGCATGCCAGACCAGCTTCCAGTGGGGCGTGGCCGGCTGGCCGGTGCGCTCGCGCTCGGTATCTTCCAGCGTGGCATAATCGATCAGCCCGCGCGGGCGGCCCAGCTTGGTCATCACGCTGTCGCAGGCATCGATGCACAGCGCGCAGGTGATGCAGCCGATCTGCGGCCCCTCGCGGATGTCGATCCCGGTGGGGCACACGGCATTGCACAGGTCGCAATCGACGCAATCGCCCATCGGCACGGTGCTGTTCTTGGCCGGCTTGCCGCGCGGCTCGCCCCGCCAGTCCTTGTAGGTGACGATCAGCGATTTCTCGTCGAGCATGGCCGACTGGATACGCGGCCAGGGGCACATGTAGACGCACACCTGCTCGCGCATGAAGCCGCCCAGCCACAAGGTGGTGCCGGTGAGCACACCCACGGTGGAATAGGCGATGCCGGGGGCCGTGCCGGTGAAGAAATCGTGGAACAGGGTGGGCGCATTGTCGAAATAGAGGATCCAGGCGCCGCCAGTGGAAAAGCTGATGGCCAGATAGACCGACCATTTGAACAGCCGCTTGCCGATCTTGGCCAGCCCCCAGGGGGCCTTGGCCAGCTTCAGCTGGGCGTTGCGATCGCCATCGATCAGCCGGTCGACATGCTGGAACAGGTCTGTCCACACCGTCTGCGGGCAGGCATAGCCGCACCAGGCGCGCCCCACTGCCGAAGTGACGAGAAACAGGCCAATGCCGGCCATGATGAGCAGGCCCGCGACGAAGTAGAACTCCTGCGGCCAGATCTCGATGGCGAAGATGTAGAAGCGGCGGTGGGCCAGGTCGATCAGCACCGCCTGATGCGGCGAGAAGGGCCCGCGATCCCAGCGCAGCCAGGGGGTGATGTAGTATACCGCCAGGCAGAAGGCCATGATGGCCCACTTCAGCCGACGGAAGCGCCCATCGATCTGGCGGGGATAGACCGCCTTGCTGGCCGCGTGGAGGCCGGATGGGGCAGCGCCTTGCGCGCCGCCCCCCCTGCCCGCCTTGCTACCCGCCTTGCCACCTGCCTTGCCGGCCGGGCTGGTGCCCGGCTGGCTGGCTTGCGGCTGGCCCGAAGGCTCAAGGCTGCCCATTGGCCGCTCCGCTGGCCGCAGGGGCGGGCGCTGCTGCTGCAGGCGCCGCCGCCGGGGCAAAGGCCTCGCCACCGCCAAGGCTGTGGACATAGGCCGCCAGCATCTTGATCGTCACCGGATCGAGGCGATCCTTCCAGGCCGGCATCACGCCCGCATGGGCATTGGTGACGGTGTTGGTGACGGCCTCGCGGCTGGAACCATAGAGCCAGATCTTGTCGGTGAGGTTGGGCGCGCCGACCATGCGGCCGCCCTTGCCTTCCGGCCCGTGGCACACGGCGCAATTGGCCGCGAAGAGGGCAGCGCCCCGCTGAGCGGCAGCGCCCTTGGGCTCCAGCCCCGAAAGGCTGCGCACAAAGCTCACCACATCCTGCACCTGGGCGGCCTGCAGAATGCCATCGCGGCCAAAGGCCGGCATCTGGCTCATGCGGGTCTGCTCGTCGCCCGGATAGCGGATACCATGGGTCAGCGTCTGCTGGATGTCGGTCAGCGTGCCGCCCCACAGCCAGTCGTCGTCGTTGAGGTTGGGATAGCCAACGCCGCCGGCCGCACCCGCGCCATGGCACTGCACGCAGTTCACCTTGAAGGCCGCGCGGCCACCGGCCACGGCCGCCGCCATCAGCTCAGGCTTCTTGGGCAGATCCTCGATCGGCGTGGCGGCCAGCGCATCCAGCACGGGCTTCCTGGCCAGCGCCGCGGCATCCATCTCCTTGGCGAAGGAGCCGCGGCTGGTCCAGCCGGCGGTGCCCTCAGACCCCTTGTGCAGCCCCGGAATGGCCGGATAGACCACGCAATAACCGATGGCAAAGAGGATGCAGGCATAGAAGGTCCACAGCCACCAGGTCGGCAGCGGCGTGTTCAGTTCCTCGATGCCGTCCCACTCATGGCCCATGGTCTCGGTGTTGGTCGCTTCATCGATGCGTTTCTCAGACATTGTCGTCGTCCTCGAAGATCATGTGGGCGGCATGGTCGGAATCCTTGCGGCCGCCGGGGCGGAACGGCCACAGACACAGGCCCAGGAACAGGACCGTCATGATGCCCAGCCCCCAGCTGTCGGCCAGCTGGCGCAGGGTTTCGTAGGTGTGTGGTTCGCTCACCGCCCCTTCTCCTGTGCCAGCTGTTCCTGCGCTGCGGCGCTTTCCACATCGACCATCGTGCCCAGCACCTGCAGATAGGCCACCAGTGCGTCCATCTCGGTGATCTTGTCGGGCTTGCCGTCGAAATCGCGGACCTGGGCCTTGGCGTAACGCTTGTCGAGCTCGCTGGCCGAGCCATTGGCATTGGCCTGCAGCTTGAGGTCGTCATTCGCCTTGGCGATGTCCTCGGCGGTGTAGGGCACGCCCACCTTGGCCAGCGTTGCCAGTTCTGCGCGCATGTCGCCCGCCTTCAGCTCGGTGTTCGCGAGGAAGGCATAGTTGGGCATGATCGATTCGGGCACCACGCTGCGCGGCGCGGAAAGATGCTGGACATGCCAGGCATCCGAATATTTGCCGCCCACGCGGGCCAGATCCGGCCCGGTGCGCTCCGAACCCCACTGGAAGGGGTGATCATACATCGATTCGGCGGCCAGGCTGTAGTGGCCATAACGCTCCGTCTCATCGCGGAAGGGGCGGATCATCTGGCTGTGGCACAGATAGCACCCTTCGCGGATGTAGATGTCGCGGCCGGCCTGTTCGAGCGGGGTGTAGGGGCGCATGCCCTTCACCTTCTCGATCGTATTGTCGAGCCAGAACAGCGGCCCGATTTCCACGATCCCGCCGAAGATCACCGCGATGAAGGCGCAGATCCCCAGGATGGTGATGTTGCGTTCCAGCGTGGAGTGCCAGGCGAAGGGTTGTTTCGTTTCAGAAGACATGGCTTGGCTCCCCTCACTCGGCCGCGGCAGCAACCACCGGGTGGTCGCGATCGAGGTGCTGGTCGATGTTGTGGAGCGGCGCCTCGTCGCGCAGATCGCCCACGGCAATGGTGCGCCAGATGTTGTAGGTCATCACACAGGCGCCCGAGAGGTAGAGCAGCCCGCCAAAGGCGCGCAGCACATACATCGGGTGGATCGCGGCCACCGCATCGGCAAAGCTGTTCACCAGATAGCCATCGGCGCCATATTCACGCCACATCAGCCCCTGCGTGATGCCCGCCACCCACATGCTGGCGGCATAGAACACGATGCCCAGCGTTGCGGTCCAGAAGTGCCAGTTGACGAGGCGCAGCGAATACATCCGCTCGCGGTTCCACAGGCGCGGGGTGAGATAGTAAAGCGCGCCGAAGGTGACCATGCCGTTCCAGCCCAGCGCACCGGAATGCACGTGGCCGATCGTCCAGTTGGTGTAGTGCGAGAGCGAGTTCACGCTCTTCACGCTCATCATCGGGCCCTCGAAGGTGCTCATGCCATAGAAGGCAAGGCTCATCACGAACATGCGCAGCACAGGGTCTGTGCGCAGCTTGTCCCAGGCGCCGTTCAGCGTCATCAGGCCGTTGATCATGCCGCCCCAGCTGGGCATCCACAGCATCACCGAGAACACCATGCCCAGGGTCTGCGCCCAGTCGGGCAGGGCGGTGTAGTGCAGGTGGTGCGGGCCGGCCCAGATATACAGGAAGATCAGCGCCCAGAAGTGGATGATCGACAGGCGATAGGAATAGACCGGACGCTGGGCCTGCTTGGGCACGAAATAATACATCATGCCCAGGAAGCCCGCGGTCAGGAAGAAGCCCACCGCATTATGGCCATACCACCACTGCACCATCGCCCCCTGCACGCCGCCGAAGAAGCTGATCGAGCGGCTGCCCAGGAAGCTGACGGGGATGGCGAGGTTGTTGACGATGTGCAGCATCGCCACGGTGATCAGGAACGAGAGGTAGAACCAGTTGGCCACATAGATATGCGGCTCGGAGCGCTTGAGGATGGTGGCGATGAACACCGCCGTATAGGCCACCCACACAACCGTCAGCCACAGGTCGACATACCATTCCGGCTCGGCATATTCCTTGCCCTGGGTGATGCCGAGCAGATAGCCCGTTGCCGCCAGCACGATAAACAGCTGATAGCCCCAGAACACGAAACGCGCCACGCCCGGCAGCGCCAGGCGCGCCCGGCAGGTGCGCTGCACCACATAGAAGCTGGTGGCGATCAGCGCGTTGCCGCCAAAGGCGAAGATCACCGCGCTGGTGTGCAGCGGGCGCATGCGGCCAAAGTTGAACCAGGGCCCAACGTTGAGATCCGGGAATGCCAGCTGCAGGGCGATGATCAGGCCCACCAGGAAGCCGGCCATGCCCCAGAAGACAGTGGCGATCACGCCCCAGCGAATCACCTCGTCGTCATAGCGGCCATGATCGGCCGGCGAACGGATGAAACCCTTGGCGATGGCGCCATAATCGACCTTGCTGATCGAAAACCACAGGCCCACCAGCGTGGCTGCGGCAACCGTTCCCATCTGAATGGCGAACGGGGTGTCCTTGGCGGCCACCATGGCGATGAATGAAGCGAGCAATAGTGCAAGCCATATGCCGGCCCGCGTGACGACTGTTCCCATGAGCCTTCCCTCTCATGCATGATGCATTTGGTTGCGCCTATGCTGGGCAGGCAGGCAGGGCACATTGATCCCCGTCAAACCCTCCAGCTCTTGGCCTTCCAGCCCCTGGCCTTCCCGGTCAGACGGCCCCCGACTTAAGTATTAGAACTAGGCGGCTGATCTTACGGATGTATTGCAGGAATACAACTTGTCTCAAAGGATGGCGCGGGCAGGCTATCATGGAGTTGCGCAGGATCAAATAAGGGCTTGCGCATGATCAATGCTGCCCGGGCGCGGCTGCGCCAAAGAGCATCCGTCGCCGCGATGATGAGGCAAGGCCTGCACAGGGCGGGCATAGCGGCAATGAGGAAATAACCATGCGCAAGATTTCCAGGGCGATCACCATTCTGGCCAGCCTGGGCGCCGCCGCCGGCTTCGCGGGCGCAGCCCATGCCGACGATTACACTGGCCACTTCCAGGTGAAGGTGCTGGCCACCGGCGTGCTGCCGTCGGGCCATATCGACAGCATCAAGGGCGATCCGCTCGGCCTCACCAAGTCGGAAGGCGCGCTGTATGGCCTGCAGACCCAGGCCAACAACAATGTCGTGCCGACCCTGGCCGTGGAATATTTCCTCAAGCCCAACATCTCGTTCGAGACCATCTGCTGCGTCACCGGCCACCATGTGTCGGCCTCGGCCAACTCGGGCGCGGTGCCGGGCGTGAACCTGGTTGATCACATCACCATCCTGCCCGCCACGCTGACGGTGAAGTATCACTTGGTGGGCATGCTGCCGGCGGGCATCAAGCCTTATGTGGGCGTGGGCCCGGCCGTGTTCATCATGCTGTCCGACCGGCCGAGCGAGACCGTGAAGTCGGCGCTGGGTGTCACCCGCACCAAGCTTTCGAGCAATGTGGGCGCAGTGGTGCAGGCCGGTGTCGATGTGCCGGTGGGCCATGGCTATGGCATCAGCCTGGATGCCAAGAAGTATTTCGTGGGCACCACCGCGCATTTCTATGCTGGCTCGGTCGATGCTCTCGATGCCGACGTGAAGCTCGATCCCTGGGTGATCAGCGCCGGCGTGAGCTACCGCTTCTGAGGCACAAAGGGCCATGCGCTCCACAGCTGGGGCGGCTTATGAAAGCGCATGGCCTGCCTTGGCAGGCGGCAAGCGGGCGGCAGGGCGTGGGAAGGCGCACTGTCGCCCGCACCTTTTTGGGGGCGCGGTTTTTGGTGGGCACGGCAACGGGCCGCAAGCGGCGCCGGGATAGCGGTGAAAGGGGATGGCAGGCCGGCAGAAGGCCGGTTCAGCCCGCCTCGGCCATCAGCGCGCCGCGATCGACGATCACCACTTCGCGGCGGCTGGGCAGATCGATCACGCCATCACCCTTCAGCCGGGTGAACTGGCGGCTCACGGTCTCGATCGTCAGGCCCAGCACATCGGCGATCTGCTGGCGGCTGAACGGCAGGG
>DASRYE010000134.1:0-4587 GCA_035653915.1 Novosphingobium sp.
AGCGCTCGCCACGCACACCAGCCATATCGGCCTCATCGCCACGGTATCGACGACCTATCTTGCGCCTTATCACGTGGCGCGCAAATTCGCCTCGCTCGATGCGCTGTCGGGCGGGCGGGCGGGCTGGAACCTGGTGACATCGGGCACCGATGCGGAAGCGGCCAATTTCGGCCTGCCGCATCAGCTCACCCACGACCGACGCTATGCGGTTGCCGCCGAACATGTCGAGGTGGTCAAGGCCCTGTGGGACAGCTGGGACGAGAATGCGGTGATCGCCGACAAGGCAACGGGCCGCTTCTTCGATCCGGCCAGGGTGCATCCGCTCAACCATGAAGGCGCCCATTTCAGCGTGCGCGGCCCCTTGCAAACAACCCGCCCGCCCCAGGGCCACCCGGTGATCGTGCAGGCCGGCTCCTCGGAAGACGGGCAGCGCCTGGCCGCCGCCACCGCCGAGCTGGTGTTCACCGCCCAGCAGGACCGCGCCAGCGCGCGCGCCTTCACCCAGGGCCTGAAAGACCGCGCCGAGGCGCTGGGCCGCGCCCGCGACGATATTCTGGTGCTGCCCGGCGTGTCGATCTATGTCGGCGCCACGCGTGAGGAAGCGCAGGCCAAGCTGGATGTGCTGCAGCAGTTTGTCGATCCGGTCGCCAGCGTGCAGGCCTTCAAAGTGTTCCTCGACTGGGATCTGACCGGCGTCGATCTCGACAGCCCGCCCACCGAACCGCCCTTCACCGAGGGCTGGCAGAGCCGCCAGCGCCTGCTCTACGATCTGGCCGTGCGCGAGGGGCTCAGCGTGCGCCAGCTGGTGGGGCGGCTGTCGGCGGCGCGTGGCCATCTGGTGCTGGTGGGCACGCCCACCGACATCGTCGACGAGCTCCAGGCCTGGTTCGAGGAAGGCGCGGCCGATGGCTTCAACATTCTGGCGCCGATCTTCCCGCAGGGGCTCGACGATGTCATCGAGCAGGTGCTGCCCGAATTGCGCCGCCGCGGGCTGTTCCGCAGCGAATATGAAGGCACGACCCTGCGCGCCAACCTCGGGCTGAAGCGCCCGGCGGCCCGGCGCGAGGCCCAGCCCGCCCAGCCCACAGCGCCGGCGCTGGCGGTTTGAGGGAGGCGGCGATGGCAAGCCTTGCCGACAATCTCGGCGCTGCCCCGGCAGGCGGGCCCGCGCCCCACAGGGCTGGGCAGGTCAGCGGCTGGCGGCTGGCGCTGTTTTCCTCCCAGTCGATGGCGCTGGCAGCTGTCGAGGTGCCGCTCAGCACCTATGTGCCGCCGCTCTACGCTTCGGCTTTCGGCTTCAGCCTGACCACGGTGGGGCTGATCTTCCTGGCCGCGCGGCTGTGGGATGCGGTGATCGATCCGGGCATCGGCATCCTTTCAGACCGCACGCGCAGCCGCTGGGGCCGCCGCCGCCCGTGGATCGCGCTGGGCGGCGCGATCTTCGCGGTGGGCGCGGTACCGGTGTTCCTGCCGCCGGCGTGGTTTGGGCCGGCGGCGCTGTCGGCCGCGCTGTTCACGCTCTATCTGGGCTATTCGATGATCGCCACGCCCTTTGCGGCGTGGAGCGGCGAATTGTCGGCCCTTTATCACGAGCGCACCCGCGTTGCCACCTATGCGCAGGGGATGACCTCGGTGGCGCTGCTGCTGGCGCTGGTGTTGCCCAGCCTGCTGGTGCGCCAGTTCGAACATCAGCCGCGCCTGCAACTGGCGGCAATGGGGGCGATGGTGTTTGCCCTGCTGATCGCCACGCTGCCGCTGGGCCTGCGCGCCTTGCCGGAACCCGCGCCCGAGGCCGGCCCCCTGCCCCCGCTGCGGCTGGGCGAAAGCCTGAAGGTGGTGTTCACCGAAAGGCTGCTGCCGCGAGTGCTGGCCTCGAATTTCGCGGTGCGCCTGGGCCAGGGCGTGCGCACGGCGCTGTTTGTGTTCTTTGTCACGCATTATCTCGGGCGGCCTTCCTGGGCGCCGGGGCTGTTTCTGTTGCAATATGTGTTCGGCGTGTTTGCCTGCCCCATCTGGCTGGCGGTGGGCCGGCGGCTGGGCAAGGCCCGCGCGGCGGTGGCCGGCGAACTGGTGCAGGTGGCGATCAACCTGGCCCTGCTGGGGCTGGCCCATGACAGCATCGCGCTGCTGGTCGGCCTGACGGTGGCGCAGGGCCTGGCGCAGGGCTCCGGCAATCTGATGCTGCGCTCGATTGTCGCCGATGTCGCCGACAATCACCGCCTGTGGAGCGGCGAGGATCGCATCGGCCTGTTCTATTCGGTATTTTCCCTGTCAGACAAAGCCGCTTTTGCCGTCGCCGTGGGGGTGGCGCTGCCGCTGGCGGCATGGCTGGGTTTCGACCCCAAACACGCCAATTCGGCAGCGGTGCTGATGCACCTCAAATGGGTTTTCGCCCTGGGCCCGGCGCTGGCGCATCTGTTTTCCGCCGCCCTCATCCGCGGCTTTCCCCTGAACGAGGAACGCCACGGCGAAATCCGCCGCGCATTGGCCGCGCGTGATGCGGCCGGCCTCATTTCCGATGCCAGCCGCGAACGCTGGCTGGCCGAGGCCGACGACTGATCGCCAAAGGCGGGGGCAGGGATATCGCCCTGCCCCCGCATGGCCCGGCTGATCAGGGCGTGACGATCGGGAAGGCGGGATCGGGCTTGTCGATCCAGCCGCCAAAGCGGCGCAGCGCCAGCAGATCGCCCGTAACGCTTGCCTCGCCGGCCATGATCTTCGCGGCCAGCGGTTCCCCGCCGGTCTGGGCGGCCAGCAGATCGGGGTAATTCACGTTCAACGTCACATCGGGCTGGCCGATGATCCCCTTGTGGTGGGTCAGCACGCCATGGGCGATCACCACCGTCCAGCTTTCGCCGCGATCGGGAAAGACAAAACCCAGCCGCAGCGCCTGATCGCCCACCTTTTCCGCATCCAGCCGGGTGGCCAGCACGTCGAACAGGTCGTCCGGCGGCAGGCTGGCGGCGATGCCGGCCTTGGCAGCGGTGTTGGTCACCTTCACGCCGCCCAGCAGCTCCTGCGCGCCGGTGAGGTAGATGTTGCGCCAGACCGAATTCTCGCTGGCCCAGGCCAGTTGCTGATAGGCCCGCGCCAGCAGGGCCCGCGCGGCGCGATCGGCCGGATCGGCAAACACCGCGCGGTTGAGCAGTTCGGCCGCCCAGGCATAATCGCCCTTGTCATAGGCCGCCTGCGCCAGTGCACGCACCCGCGCCGCGCCCCCCAGTGCCTCGACATAGCGCTGGCCGCCCTCGGCCGGCGGCAGGGGCGCCAGATGCACCGGATTGGCATCATACCAGCCCAGATAATACTGATAGACCGCGCGCGCGTTGAAGCTGAGCGATCCATAATAGGGGCGGTCGTACCATTCCTTCTGCAAGGCGGCCGGCAGGCTGATCTTCGCGGCGATCTCGTCGGCCCGCAGGCCCTTGTTCATCCAGCGCACGGTCTGGTCGTGCAGGAAGGCGTAGGCGTCGCGGTGCTTGCCCAGATAGTCGGTGATTTCGCCGGCGCCCCAGCGCGGCCAGCCGTGGCTGGTGATCAGCACCTCGGCCCCTGCGAAGAAATCCATCGCCTCGGTCAGCCCCTGCGCCCAGGCATGGGCGTTGCGGATCACGGCGCCGCGCGGGGTGAGGATATTGTGCTGGGTGACATTGGCGTTCTCGGCCAGATCGGCCACCTGCCAATCGGGAAAGCCCAGGTTCATTTCGGCCGGGGCCTCGGTGCCGGGCGTCAGCTGGAAGCGGATGTGCACGCCATCGATGGTGATCTCGGTGCCGGTCTGGCTGATCTCGCGGGTGGGGGCGATCAGCCCCTGCGAGCCCAGCGCCGCCCCCAGCCCGATGCCCGAACCCAGCGATCCGGTGGGGCCGGCGGCCAGCGGCACGCCAAACTGATAGCTGGCGCGCCTTTGCATGGCCGGGCCAGCGATGATGTTTTCCGAAACCGCCGCCGCGCGAAAGCCGGCCGGGGCGATGATCGGCGCCCCCGGCGCCAGATCGGCGGCAAAGGCCCCCGCGCCGCCGAAATGATCGACATGGCTGTGGGTGTAGATGATGCCGGTGATCGGCCATTTGCCCAGCTGCTGGCTGACCAGCTCATAGGCGGCGCGCGCGGTTTCGGTCGTGGTCAGCGTGTCGATCAGCACCCAGCCCTTTTCGCCGCGCACGAAGGTGATGTTGGCCACATCGAAGCCGCGCACCTGCCAGATGCGCGGGCTCACCCTGAACAGGCCGTGCTTGGCCAGAAGGCCGGTGTGATACCACAGGCTGGGGTTGACGGTGGCCGGCGCCGGGCCCTTCACAAAGGCATAGGCATCAAGGTTCCACACCACATGGCCATCGGCGGCGCGGATCAGCGGATCGGCGCGGGTGGCCACAAAGCCGCGGCTGGCAAAATCCTCGTCGCGCCGATCGGCGAAGGGGGCGCTGGCGGCGGCGGCGGCCTGCGCGGCCAGCGTCCGGGCACTGGGTGGATCGAAAGCGGGTGGATCGAAAGCGGGCGGATCGGCAGGCGGGGTTTGGGCGCTGGCCGGCACGCAAAGCGCGGCGGTGGCCAGCAGCAGGCACTGGCGGAAAATACGCATGGGGC
>DASRYE010000135.1:0-10010 GCA_035653915.1 Novosphingobium sp.
GACCTTCAACTTCGTGCTCAACAACGAGCTGACCTATTCCGACAAGCGCCTGCGCGGGCTGGTGCCGGTGCTGCGCGGCTGGGGCAAATTTGCGCTCACCTGCTCGTTCGGCCTGCTCACCAATGTGGCCACCGCCGCTGCCCTCAAGCGCATGCATTTCCACGATGTCGTCGCCGTGCTCGTCGGCATCGTCCTCGGCTCGGTCTGGAACTTCGCCCTCAGCTCCAAATTCGTCTGGGGCAAATACGGCAATTGAACGCAGGCAAAGGGGATCTTTGTTGGGCAAGCTGATGAACCTGCCTGCCGGCCAGGGCGGCAGGCTGCCGCACTGGCTGTTTGCCGCCCTGGTGGTGGCCATCTGCCTGCCTTTCGCGCTGGTCACGGTGCCGCCTCTGCTCGACATGCCGGGCCATATGGCCGCCTCGGCGATCGAGGCGGCGCCTGCCAACAGCTCGCTCTGGCGTTTTTACAGCTGGCATTGGGCGCTCATCCGAACATGGGCGGAGAGGTGCTGCTGCATCTGCTGATCCCGCTCATGGGGCCGGTGCGGGCGGGCTGGCTGGCCGCAGGGCTGGTGTTGGCCGCGCGGCTGTTGAACCCTGTGGGCTGGCAGGGCATTGGCCTTGCCCTGTGCTTTGTCTACAGCCAGCCTTGGCTCTACGGTTTCCTCAATTTCACGCTGGCAAGCGGGCTGGCGCTGCTGGTTTTTGCCCTGTGGCTGGGCCGGGCCGGGCATCATTGGCAGCAGGCGGCGCTGCTGCTGCTGGCGCAGCCGGTGCTGCTGCTTTGCCATGCCATGCGATGGGTGGGCTGGTGCTGGCCGCGGCGGTGGCGGGCCATGTGCTGGGCGCCCGCATCGAGGATGTGCGGGCCGGCGGGGCCTGGCCCACGGCGGCGGCGCGCGCGCTGGGCGAAGGCTGGCCGCTGCTGGGCACGGTGGCGATGCTGGGGCTGCTGAAGGGGCTGGGGCCGCATGCCGGCGGCCCAGGCCGCGGGCGGCGGCGTATCGTGGATGTGGGTGATGAAGCCCTGGGCGGCGCTGGTGGTGCTGCAGGATCAGTCGCAGCTGTTCGATCTGCTGGGCGAGGGGCTGTGCTATGGCGTGCTGGCGGCCGGCTGGCTGCTGGGCGCCCGCTGGCGTTGGCGGCAGGCGGGGCCGGCGCTGGTGCTGGGGCTGCTGTTTCTCGTCTTGCCCCACCGGATCGCCGGCAGCGCTGGGGTGGATACCCGCTTTCTGCCGCTGGCGCTGGGGCTGGCGCTGGCCACGCAGGACTGGAGCGCGGCGCGGCCCGCCATCGCGCGGGTGGTGCTGGCCGGCGGGCTGCTGCTGCTGCTGGCGCGGCTGGCGGTGCTGGGGGCGGGTTTTGCCGCCTATGCTCGCAGCTATGACGCCAATCTGGCCGCGCTGGCGCAGGTGCCGCTGGCCGGCATGGATTACCTGTGGCTGGTCGATACCGGCGCGCCCGCGCAGCCGGTGCCTGGCCTACAACCGGTGTGGCAACAGGGGCGCAGCAGCCTCTACCGCCTGCGCCGCTAACAAAACTGTAACTAACGCAGAACAAACAACAAGGCCGCGCCCCGAATCAAGAGGGGCGCGGCCCTCGCCTGACGGCCGCGCGCCCTGTGGCTGCGTTATGGGGCAGGGTTAGAAGGCCTTGTCGTGGGCCACCACCCGCACCGTGGCGATGAGGATCCAGACATCGCGCCACAAGGACCAGCCACGCAGATATTCCAGATCGGCGTTGATGCGCCCGATCAGGTCTTCCTCGCGATCGGTGGCGCCGCGCCAGCCGCGCACCTGGGCAAGGCCGGTCAGGCCCGGCTTCAGCGCATGGCGCTGCCAGTAGCGCGAATCGACTTCCCAGAACAGCTTGTCGCCCGCCAGCGAGCCGATGGCATGCGGGCGCGGGCCCACCACGCTCATGTCGCCGCGCAGCACGTTGAGCAGCTGGGGCAGCTCGTCGATGCTGGTGGCGCGGATGATGCGGCCGATGCGGGTGATGCGGTTATCCCCGCGCGAGGCCGAGACATCGCCGTTGCGGCCCGCGCGGGTGGGGCGCATGCTGCGGAACTTGAAGATGCGGAAGAAGCGGTTGTCGCGGCCCACGCGCCGCTGCACGAAGAGCACCGGGCCGCCATCTTCCAGCTTGATCGCCGCGGCCACAGCCAGCAGGAGCGGCGCCAGCAGCACCAGCGCCGAGCCCGCCGCGATAATGTCGAACAGGCGCTTGGAAATGCGCGCGCGCATGCCCAGCGGCCCCACCGATACCTGCAGCACGCCCTGATTGCCCAGCATGCGTGCGCCGCGCGCCGACAGTTCGGCCACCGCCTCGTCGATCACTTCGCCATCAACGCTGGCGCTCTTGAGGATGAAGGCCCACAGCTGGCGCCGTTCGGGCGGGGTGGTCACGATCACGCGGTCGGCGTTGCGCATCACCATGCCGATGCGATCGAGCGCATGGGGATCGTTCAGCGAGGGGTTCAGGCCAAAGCTTTCGGCGTTGACATGAAAGGCGCCGGACAGCTGGATGGCCGGGCCGCCATCGTCGATCACCAGCTGGTTGATCGCGCTGGCCCCGCAGCGCAGGCGCACCAGCGGGCGCATCAGCACCCGGCCGGTGGGCAGCATGATCGCCGCGATCACCGCATCCAGCGTGAGCGGCAGGCGCCCCAGCCCGTGCACTGGCCGGGCATAGAAGGCCAGCACCATCACCACCACAATGGCCGCGCCCAGCGCCGCCAGCACGCGCGACATGCCGTGTTCGGTGCTTTGCAGCGCACTGACTGAATACGCATTATTACTTAGTGCAACAGTCAGGAAAATGGGCAGAATCACTTGTGCGGCAAACAGGGATTCCGCCATGCCGTGCACGCCATCGGCCATCTGGCCGGCAATGGCGAAGCTGATGAACAGCATCGCGATGTCGGCCAGAACAAGCGCCAGATAGCATTGCAGCCGGCGGCGGTGCAAAGAGGGCATAAGCGGTGCGCGAATAGCGCGTGCGCGCTGTTTGGCGCGTTTGCGCAAGGAGCCGTCAAGCCGAGCGGTCTGTGCGTTCATGCCAAGCTACCTCGGGTCCTTCAAGTGTGGCCGCGGTTGGAGATTCAACCGCGGATACGCATATGTATCTAGGTATATACACTTGGAAATGTTGCAGCGCAATGTAAACGTCGGCGTAATTCGACGAACAGAATACGCGCGAATACTAGGTTTTCGTTTGCATGGCGGAGTATGCAAACTGCGCCGGGCCCACCTGCGGCCAGGGTGAAGCGTTTTCGGCGGGGCTTGCCAGGCAGGCCGCAGGCGCATTAGCAGAGCGCCACCAGGCGCAGCGGGCGATTCTGGCCTTTGTCGAGTGTGAGAGGAATGAAGCCTATGCGTCGGATCGTGCTGGCGGTGATCGTGGCGGCCATGGCAGGATCGCCGGCCCTGGCAATGCATCGCCATCATCATGCGGCCCAGGCCAAGCCGGCCCATGGCAAGGCCCATCATGGCAAGGCCCATCATGATAAGGGGCATCACGGCAAGGCCAAGCCTGCCCATACCAAGCCCGCCCATACCAAGGCTGGCCATAAGGCCGGGGCGCATGGCCATCATGCCACGGCCCGGCAGCGCCACGCCGAAGCAGCGGCGCATCAGGCGGCAGACAAGCCGCATGGCACCAGGCATCACGGCCATCAGGGCGCGGGCGTGGCGCGGCACCATGGCGCTGCTGCTGCCCGCCATGGCAAGCACGCGGCCAGCGAGGCCGGCAAGCCGCACACGCATAAAACGCATGCCGGCAAGGCCCACGCCGGGAAAGTCCACGCCGGCAAGGCCCACGCTGGCAAAGCCCAGGCGCACGCCCACGCCCACAAGGGCCATGCCCACAAGGCCCATACTGGCAAGGCGGCAAAGGCGGTTGGCGGGCGGCATCATGCGGCCGGCGCGGCGCATCGCCACCATGCCGGCCATGCGGCCAGCCACCGCCATGGCGCGGCGGCCCCGCAATACCGCACCCCGCATTACGAGGCGCCGGCCGATAGCGGCAGCGGCTTCAACGCCAGCTTCAAGGATCTGCGCCCCAACGGCCAGTGATCTGCCCGGCGGGCGCCGGCGCAGAAGGGATGCCCGGCGCTTGCTGACAGGCGGGCCCCGGCATGGCGCCAGGCGCTGGCCAAGGGCAGGGCGCCTCAGCGCCGGGCATCAGGAAAAAGGAACAGGCTTGCGGCATGCTCCTTCGGGTCGCGGCGGGATTTTGGCAGATCCGCCAGGGGCTGGCCATGGCATTGCGTCTCAATCAGCGGCCCATCGCTTCCGAAATGGACAGGAGGGCGCATCCGGCATTCATATAATTTGATGCAATTATGAACGGTGTCTGTGGCGGCCTGTCCTCAATCGTTCATCCTGAAGCGCCTAAAGCTGTTTGTGACGACGGGAGGGAGCCCCCCATGCCCCGCTCGGATCAAGGAGCAAGGCCATGACCAGCATTTTTCACAAAGCCCGCATTGCCGCCGTTTTCGGCCTGATTGCCCTGGCGGTGCCGGGCGCGGCCTCGGCACAAACCGCCTGGCAGCACCATCATCCGGCCCGCGCCGAGATCAACCACCGCGTGCGCCATCAGGAACATCAGATCACCCGCGAGCGGCGCGAAGGCAAGATCACCGCCGGCCAGGCCCATGCCCTGCGCGCCCAGGATCGCGCCATCCGCAAGGAAGAGCGCGCCGATGCCCGCGCCAACCACGCCCATGGCCACCTCACCCGCGGCCAGGCCCATGCGCTGAACGGCCAGCTGAACGCCAACCACCGCGCCATCGAGCAGAACCGCTGATCCAGCGGGGGGCGGCCGGGCGAGGGGATCAGGGCAAACCCCTGCACCTTCGTCCGGCCGTATTCAGCATAGTGCAATGAGAATCGGCTAAAGCAGCCCTGTCGCCCCGAATCGAGAGCCATGGAACCGGCTGTTGCCCTCTCCATCCCTCTCAACTGGGGCGGCGCCCCTTGCCTGCCCGCCGCGCCTTCTTTTGCCGCGCCGGTGCTGTCGCGCCTCTTCCATACGTTTGCGCAGAACTTGCCTTGGCGGCCATCGCCGGGCATCCGCGCAGCCAAGCGTTTAGCGGCAGGCCAAAGCAGGCCGCCGGCAAAGGGAGAGTGCAGCCATGGCCATTTCCACCCCCGTTCAGCCGGCAGGCGCCGATGCGGCCGGCCATGTGGATGCGCCCGAGCTGCGCCTTTTCGTGATGGCGCTGTTCTTCGTCTTTGGCGGCATCACCAGCCTCAACGATGTCATCATCCCCAAGCTGAAAGAGCTGTTCACGCTGGATTACACCCAGGCGATGCTGGTGCAGACGGCCTTCTTCGCCGCCTATGCCATCATTGGCCTGCCGGGCGCGGCGCTGGTGAAGCGGCTGGGCTATATGCGCGGCGCCACCGTGGGCCTGCTGACGATGATGGCCGGCTGCCTGCTGTTCATCCCCGCCTCGCAGAGCGCGCGCTTTGGCGTGTTCCTGTTTGCGCTGTTCGTGCTGGCGGCGGGCGTCACCATTGTGCAGGTGGTCACCAATCCGCTGATTTCGCTGCTGGGCCCGGCGCGTTCGGCCCACAGCCGGCTGACCTTTGCGCAAGGGTTCAACAGCCTGGGCACGGTGATCTTCCCCAAGGTGGGCGCAGCGCTGATCCTGGGGGGCCTGGCGGCGGTTTCGGCGAGGGACCTGACCGGCGCCGCGCTCGATGCCTATCGCGTGGCTGAAACGCGCACGGTGGTGCACACCTATCTGGGGCTGGCGGCGGCGCTGGCGCTGGTGGCCGGCGTGGTGTGGATGAACCGCAACCGCCTGCGGGGCGAACGCCATGCCGAGGGCAGCGTGTTTGCCGGTTTCAGCCTGCTGCGCCGCTTGCGCTTTGGCTGGGGGGCGGCCTCGATCTTCCTCTATGTGGGCGCAGAAGTCGCCACCGGCTCGCTCATCGTCAGCTATATGGAGCAGCCGCGCGTGCTGGGCCTGTCGGCGCTGGCCGCTGGCGGGCTTATCCCCTATTACTGGGGCGGCGCGCTGATCGGGCGGTTTGCCGGCTCGGCGGTGCTGGCGCGCTTCAGCCCGGGCAAGGTGCTGGCGTGCAATGCGGCGGGCGCGATTGCCCTGCTGGCGCTTTCGGCCAACAGCAGCGGGCTGCTGGCGGCGGGCAGCCTCCTGGCAGTGGGGCTGATGAATTCGATCATGTTCCCCACCATCTTCTCGCTGGCCAGCGAAGGGCTGGGTGCGCGCGCGGCCGATGGTTCGGGGGTGATTTGCGTGGCGATCGTGGGCGGGGCGGTGATGCCGCCGCTGGCCGGCGCGCTGGCCGATGCCACCGGCAATCTGGCCCTGGCGCTGGTGGTGCCGGCGCTGTGCTATGCGGTGATCGGCGCCTTTGGCCTCTATGCCCGGCGCCCGGCGGCGGGCTGAGGCTCCGGCTTAGGCCCAATTGCTCAAGCCGCGTCGATCACCAGCCCGTCGATCTCGTTGGCGATATCCTCGAAGCCATCGACCACCAGTTCCAGCTGGCGATACAGCTCGCGGGTGATGAAATAGGCCATCGGCTGCTCTGCCCCCAGGGCCAGATAGGCCTTCTTCAGCCCCTGCATGTGGATGCCATCGGCCTGGTTTTCCATGCGCACCAGCCGCTCGGTCAGCGCATGCAGCCGGTCGGCGTGGATGTGGATCTGGCGCAGCAGCGGCAGGGCTTCGGCCACCAGCCGGGCTGAATCGAGGATGATCGCGGCCATGTCGCGCATTTCGGGCGCGAAGCTGGCGATCTCGTAGATGCCGATGAGGTTGGCGATGCCCTGCATCTGGTCCACCACATCGTCGAGCGCGCTGATCAGCCGCACCGTGGCGCGCTTGCCAAACGGCGGAAACCAGCGCCGGCGCGCATCGATCAGCACATCGCGGGTGATCGCATCGGCCTCATCCTCGCGCTCGATGATGTCGGCGATGTGGGTGGCCATGTCGGGCCCGCCCTGCACCAGCCGCGCCAGCGATTCGGCGGCGGAATGGACGATCTGCCCATGCGCCTCGAACATCAGGAAGAAGCCGCGCTGGCCGGGCATCATCGCGCGCCACTGCATCGCCCGCCTCAGGCCCAGCAGCATCTGCCACAGCTCGCTGGCAGAGGCTGGGCCGTTGCTGGCGGGCGGCGCGAAATCGGCCTCGCGGAAGTTGCGCATCAGCGTGCGCAGCTGGTCCTCTTCCACCGCTTCCACCGCCTCGGCAATGGGAAACCAGCGGCGGTTGCGCTGGCTGGCCTCGGGCCAGTCGGTCAGCTCCTCGGTCACCGCCAGCGGGTAGACGCGGATGTTGAGCGGCAGCGCCTCGCCCGTTTTCAACAGCTTGCGCGCGCTGTAATCGCCCAGCGGGGTGGGGCAGATCAGCCCGTGCACGCCCGCTTCCTCCCATGCCTCCTGTTCGGCCGCGGCATGGGGCGGCAGGCCCTTCATGCGGTTGCCCTTGGGCAGAACCCAGCGGTTCCCTCCGCGCGAGGTGATCAGCATCACTTCGGTGGGGCTGTCGGCGGCATCACTGCGGCGACGGTAGGGCAGGGCGGCAATCTGGCGGATGGCGGGAAATCCTCATCGGCAAGGGAACAGGAAAGCGGATACATGGCCCTGTTGGCGCCAAGGTCAATCGGCAATCGCAAATAAACGCCGGTTTCTGGCCGGCCGGCTGCCGCTGCGCTCAGCCCTGCTTCTCCAGCGGGGCGAGGCGCAGCTGGGCAGACAGCGCCTGCCAATCATGCCCCTGGCGCAGCGTGCCGGCGGCCGCCACCAGCGCCAGATAGGTTGCCAGCACCGCCTTGCCCGCCGGGGTCAGCCGGGCGCCGCTGCCGCCGGCGCGGCCCGGGGCGGTGGCCACCAGCGGCTCTGCCCAGCAGCGGTTCATCACATCCACCAGCAGCCAGGCCCGGCGATAGCTCATGCCCATCGCCTTGCCCGCCGCGGTGATCGAGCCATGGGCGGCGATCGCCTGCAGCAGATCGGCCTTGCCCGGCCCCATCGCAATTTCCTCGCCGCAATAGATCTGCAGCTTGATTTTCAGTTGTGCGGCTTGGTGCTCCATTGGGCCTGATTAGGCGATTGTTGCGCATCTCACCAGAGATTGACGACCTTGCCGGCCAGCGCCTGGGTGGCGGCGCGGCCTTGCGCGGCCTTGTCGCGCCGGCGGGCCACATCGCCCTGCGAGGGGCTGCGGCCGCCATCGCGCGGTTCTATGCGGCGTTCCAGCTGGAACTGGCCGACGATGCGGGCCATGGTGGCGGCCTGTTCCTTCAGCCCGTGGGCGGCCGCGTTCGATTCCTCCACCATGGCGGCGTTCTGCTGGGTGTTGAGGTCCATCTGCTGGATCTCGGCGCTGATCTGCTGCATCGCCTCGGCCTGGGTTTCGGCATAATGGGCGATATCGTGGGCCTGATCAGTGGTTTGCGACACCTGCTGGATGATTTGTTCCAGCGCGCTGCCGGTGCGCGCCACCAGATCCACGCCCTGGTTCACGTCTTCCGCCGATTTGCCGATCAGCTCCTTGATGTTCTTGGCCGATTCGGTGGTGCGATGGGCCAGCGCGCGCACTTCGCTGGCCACCACCGCAAAGCCCTTGCCGGCATCGCCGGCGCGCGCCGCTTCCACGCCGGCGTTCAGCGCCAGCAGGTTGGTCTGGAAGGCGATGGCCTCGATGACATCGGTGATCGAGGCGATTTCCTGGCTGGAATGCTTGATCTTGTCCATGGCAACCACGGCCGCCTCGACGATCTCGCCGCCATGCTTGGCCTGGCTGTCTACCGCGGCGATCGAGTTGTTCACTTCCTGGGCAGAGCGGGCGGTAGTGCCGATGCCATCGGCCACTTCGCGCAGCACTTCGGCGGTGCGGGCAAGGGTGGCGGCCTGCCGCTCGGTGCGGTGGGCCAGGTCATGCGCGGCGGCGGAAATCTCGCGCGCGCCCACTTCCACATTTTCCGATGCGTCTTTCATCTGCACCACCATGCTGCTCACCTGGTAACGCATGTTGTGGAAATCCTTGGCGATCTGCTCGTAGGTCTTGGGGATGTCGGTCAGCGAGGCGCGCAGGTCGCCCTTGGCGATGGCCTTCAGCGCCTCGCCCATCTGGTCCACCACTTCCACGCGGGCCCTGGCATCGGCGGTGAAATAGGCCGACAGGGCGATTTCCATGTCGAGCAGGGCGGTTTTCACCAGCGTGGCCACGGTTTGCCCGCGCTGCTTCTGGCCGGGCACATGGCCCAGCGCGCCCTCGCTCATCATCGCGTTGATCAGCTCTTCCAGCATCAGCGCATAGCCGCTGACGTAATAGGCCGGCGTCAGCCCGATGCGGGCGTGCACATCGCCGATCTTTTCCGAACGGGCGATGGCGGCATCGTCGAGCCGGCCGGCGAACAATTGCTGCCAGTGGTTGAACTGGGCATTGGCGGCGCGGGTGCGGCCTTCGTCGGTGGGCAGCAGCGCGGCGGTAACGGGATCTGCGGCAATGCGCCCGTAGAGCCTGTCGAGCGCCTTGCGGGCGTGGCGGGAAAGCGCGGCCTTGATGCGGGGAAAGGCACGGTAGTTCGTCTCGTCGAGCGGCGCCAGCTTGGCGCGGGCATCAGCGTTGGAAAGCATGGCCTTGGGGATCCGGTGGCAAGAGGACAAGCGCGGTTGCGCCCACACCCCGCCACCGGCCCAAACCGCCACAGGGCGCCGGGAGGAAGCAGGACATGGGCAACGCTAGCCCATGCTTGGTTGACGGCTGTTATGCCCGGGCCCCGGTAGTTTGCCGGAAGCACTGTGCTTCTCAATCGGCCAGCCAGCCCTTTTCATGGGCGATGGGGTCGTAAAGGAAGCAGGTCGTCGGGTCGGGCTGGCCCAGCCCCTCGTCATTCTCGCCGCAGCGGGCCAGCAGGTCGCGGATCACGGCTGCGCGCGCGCTTGGCTTGTGGTCTGCCCGCACGATCGTCCAGGGGGCGAACACGCTGTGGGTGCGCGCCAGCATCTCGTCGCGCGCGCGGGGGT
>DASRYE010000136.1:0-2862 GCA_035653915.1 Novosphingobium sp.
CCCATGCCGGTCAGGATCACGCCCACGGCATTGGCGCCGGCCGATTGCGCGGCCGAGCGGAACAGCACATCCACCGAGGGCCGGTGGCGCGACACCAGCGGCCCATCGCGCACGCTGACGAGATAGCGCGCGCCCTGCCGCGCCAGCAGCGTGTGGCGCCCGCCCGGCGCGATCAGCACATGGCCGCGCATCACCGTGTCGCCATCCTCGGCCTCCTTCACGCTCACCTCGCACAGGGCATCCAGCCGCTGGGCAAAGGTGCGGGTGAAATGCTCGGGCATGTGCTGCACGATGACGATGCCCGGCGCATTGGCCGGCAGCGCTTCCAGCACCTCGCGCAGCGCCTCGGTGCCGCCGGTGGAAGCGCCGATGCACACCACCATCTCGGTCGTGCGGCTCATCGCGCGCGATCCGGGCGGGGGCAGCATGGCATCGGCGGTCAGCTTCTGCTGCGGGCGCAGGGGCTGGTGGGCGCTGCGCTGCTGCACGCGGGCCTGGGCGGCGGCCTTCACCGTGTCGCAGATGCGCTGGGCCTGTTCGGCCAGGAAATCGGCAACGCCGGCGCGCGGCTTCAGGATGATGTCCACCGCGCCGCATTCCAGCGCCTGTAGCAGCGTGTCCGAGCCATCCTCCACCAGCGACGAGCACATCACCACCGGCACCGGGCACTGGCTCATCAGCTTGCGCAGGAAGGTGATGCCATCCATCCGCGGCATCTCGACATCCAGCGTCACCACATCAGGCAATTCCTCCTTGATGGCGCGGGCGGCCACGAAGGGATCGCTGGCCGCGGCGATCACCTCGATCTGCGGATCGGCCGAGAGGATCGCCGTCATCATCTGGCGGACGCTGGCGGAATCATCGACCACCAGCACGCGGATCTTGCGCGCCATCGCGGATCACCCTTTCTTTCTGAACACGGTGCTGCCCACCGCCTGCAGCGGCAGATCAAGCCCGTGGATCGTTTCGGAATGGCCCAGAAACAGGTGGCCGCCCGGCCGCAGCACCTCGCACAACCGCGAGATGACCCTGAACTGCGTGTCCTTGTCGAAATAGATCAGCACATTGCGGCAGAAGATCACATCCAGCGGATCGCCCAGGCCATATTGCGCTTCCATCAGGTTCAGCTGGGCAAAAGCCACCTTGCTGCGCAGCGCCGGGATCACCCGCGCCTCGCGCCGGCGCCGGTCGCGGGCATTGGCGAACCAGGCGGCGCGCAAGGTGGCCGGCACCGCGGCCAGATCGGCATGGCGATAGACCCCGCGCCGCGCCTCGGCCAGCACCCGCGTGTCAAGATCGGTGGCCAGGATCTCGAAATCCCGCAGCAGGCCGGCCTGCACGGCCTCTGCCAGCACCATGGCCAGCGTGTAGGCTTCCATGCCGCTGGAGGCGGCCGCGCTCCAGCAGCGCAGGGTGGCCTGGCCGGCGGCATGCCGGGCCGGCAGCAGCTGCGTGGTGAGATAGTCGAAATGCACCGGCTCGCGGAAGAAGTCGGTCTTGTTGGTGGTCACCGCGTTGAAGAATTCGGTGAGAAGGGGATCGTCGGGCCGGGCGTTCAGCACCCGGTCGCAATAGGCATCGATGTTGGCCATGCCGACCTCGCGGGCCTTGCGCATCAGCCGGCCCTCGATGAGGTGGATCTTGCTGTCGGGCATGCGGATGCCGGTGCGGCTGTGGATCAGCTGGGCAATCCGGCGAAAGCGCACGGGGCTGATCGCCGGCGGGGCAAGGAGGGGCGCGGGTTCGGGCATCATGGGCGGGGCAGCGCTTTCTCAGGCGGCGGCCGAAGATCCGCAGTCGGTGGCGGCCTCGGCGATCAGGGCGGCGTCCTCGCTGGTCAGCACCCGGGCGATGTCGATCAGCACGATGAAACTGCCCGCCTGGCGGATCACGCCGGTGATATATTCGCTGCGCCAGCGCACGCCGATGCGCGGCGGCGGCTCCACCTGATCGGCGGCAAAGGCGCTGACCACCAGCGCGCGGTCCACCGTGAGGCCCAGCAGCAGCGGCGGCCCATCGGGGGCGGGCACTTCGAGGATGAAGATGCGGGTGAGGGCGGTGGGCGCCTGCGCGGGCAGGCCCAGGCGCCGGCGCAGATCGATGGTGGGCACGGCAACGCCGCGCACATCGATCAGGCCGGCGAAATAGTCCGGCGCGTTGGGCAGGCGAAAGGGCGGCTGGTGATCCAGGATCTCGCGCACGATGGCCACCGGCACGGCGAAGATCTCGCTGCCGATGCCAAAGGTCACGGCCTGCACCGGCGCGTCGGCGGCCGGGCTGCCGCCCGCCGCCGCCCTTCGCTCGCCGCTCATGCGACCAGCCCGAAATCGTGGTCCTCGTCGTCCGGGCCGCCCTGGGTCAGGTCCAGCGCGAAGCCCTTCACGCGGGCCTGCTGGTCCTTGATGGAATCGGGCCGGGGGGCTGCGGTGCGGGCCGCGGCGATGGGCCTTGCCGGCTTTGCCGCCCGGGCCAGCGGCGCGCGCTGCGTGCGCTGTGCGCTGGCCGGCTGGCGGGCGGGCGTGCTGGCGGGCAGGGGGCGCGGGGCGGCATGCGCATGGGTGCGGAAGAAGGACACGCTGCCCTGCAATTCTTCCGATTGCGCGGCCAGCTCCACCGCCGTTGCCGAGATCTCCTCCGAGGCGCCGGCGTTCTGCTGGGTCACCTTGTCGAGCTGCTGGATGGCGGTGTTGATCTGCGCCGAACCGATATCCTGCTCGCGGCAGGCGGCGCTGATCTCGGCCACCAGCTCGGCGGTGCGGCGGATATCGGGCACCAGGCGGCCCAGCATCTCGCCCGCCTCGGTCGCCGCCTTCACGGTATCGGCCGACAGCGCGCTGATCTCGGTGGCGGCTTCCTGGCTGC
>DASRYE010000137.1:0-19114 GCA_035653915.1 Novosphingobium sp.
GCGCACAGCCCGGCGCCCGCCAGCAGCAGGCTTGCGGGAAGACAGGCGCGCAAAAGCCGCGCGCGGGCGGGCAAGGTCGTTGTCATGGCCGGTTCCTGGGCTCCTCGCCTGTCCGGCTGGGATGAAAACACACTGCTTACCGCTTCCTTCAACCACGTCCAATGCATGAGCGCGCAAAAGGTTTCCGCCATGGTGCGATAAAACGGCCGGGGCGGACGGCAAAAAGCCGTTGCCGCAACCCTTTGCGCGGGTCTGGCCTGCCTGTGCCAGCTTGGCGGGCGGGGAGCAAGGGTGGCCGGATCAGCCCTGCCGTTCAGCCCTGCCGGGCAGCAGGGACCGGCAGGGCGTCGATGGCAGAAGTGCCCAGCCCGTGGAGGAAGCTGTCGATGCACAGGCCCGCCGCACGGGCATAGCGGCGCCACAGGCCGGCCGGCGCGCGGCCATGGCGCACAAGCTGGGCGCGCAGCTGGCGTTCGGCCAGCAGGGCGGCATCGCCGGCGGTTTCGGCGCGCAAACTGTCGAGCGCGGCCAGCACCGGCATCCGCCGCAGCAGATCGAGCGCCCGCGCGCTGGCCCGGGCCGCCGGCCGCTCGCCGCAGCGCAAGGGGGCAAAGCCGCAGCGCTGGCTCAGCCAGCCCAGCAGGGCCGGCGCTTCCAGCCGCGCGCGCAGGGTGCTGATGCCATCACGCGCCAGCGCATTGCGCGCGCCCTGATGCGACATCCCCGCCAGCAGCGCGAGATTTTCCGCAATGGTGCCGCCCAGATCCAGCGCTTCCACCTCGCCGGCCACCAGCGCCGCGCGCAGATGGGCGGCCAGCAGCGTGTGCCACAGGGCGGGCAGGCTGTCGGCCGGGCGATGGGGGGCAGGGGCCGGCATCAGCCCCAGCATCAGCCGCAACACGCGGGCGATCTCGCGCCGGCGGGTGTCGCTGATGGCAAGGTCGGCGCCGGTGCGAAAGGCGCTGTCATGGGCGGTTTGGGCCAGCCGGGTCAGGTGGCAGGGGGCCAGCGGGTCGATCGCCTGGCGGGCCGGGGCGCTGACCAGCAGTTCCAGCATCTGCGTGTATTGGCCCAGAAAGCGGGCGATATCATCGGCCAGCGCGGCAGGGGCCACGGGCGGCGGCAGCAGCGTGTGCTGCCACAGCGCATCGACCACCGCTACCGGCTCGTCCTCGATCCGCAGCGCTGCGGGCTTCACCCATTTGATCCCCTCGGGCCGGCCATCGCTCATGCGCAGGGCCATGCCGGAAAGGGCCAGTTCGGCCGCCTCGCCGTAATTGTCGATGCGGATCAGCGCATCGGTGCGGATCTGGCCCCCGCGTGGATCCACAGGGGCCAGTTCGAAATGGAAGTCCCTGTCCCGCCAGGGGCGCTTTACCGTGCCGCAGGCATGGGCCGTGCTGCAGGCATGGGCAGTGCTGACAAGGCGGGGCAGGGGTTCCATCCGGGATCCTCAGTTGAAGGGATAGTAGCGGAAGCTCAGGAAGCCGATGTTCTCGCCCACCTGCGGCATGATGCCATTGGCATCGGCGAACAGCTGGCGCTGGGTGTAGGCATATTGCAGGCCCACCTGCGCATGGCCGAAGGAGCCGGAATAGAGCTTGTTCCAGAAGCCGGTGGTGAGCTGCTGCACGCGGCGGGTGTTGCCCGAGCAGGTGCCGCCCTCGATGAAGCAGCCGGCGTTGTTGGCGGTGCTGGAGGCATTGCCATAGCCGCTGGCGAAGCTGTAGCCGGTCTCCTGCTCCTTGCCGGCGAACAGGTAGAGATCGAGCCGCTTGGTGGCATGGAAGGTGGCGCCGCCCAGCAGCATGAACTCGCCCACCGGGTGGATCATGCCATTGGCATCGAAGGTGACATCACCCAGCTGCGCCGAACCATAGCGACCGATGCCCTTGCCGACGATGCCCGAGAACTGCAGATCCAGCTTGCCCGGCACCGCCTGGAACACCGCGCCGCCGCCAAAGCCATAGCCGGCGCGGTTGATGTTGTAGCCGCCGTTGAGATGGGCGGTGAAGGTGCGCGACAGGGCAAAGCCTTCCACATGCAGCGAACGGCCAGCCACAGAACCCTCATAGGCCACCTTGCCGACGAAATCGGGCGTGCCGTTGAGCGAGAGCGAATTGGCCGTGTCGAAGCCCGAGCCGGCCGTGGCGTTGTAGGTGATGAGGCTGGTGGGCACGGTGCCGACCGTGGTGGTGGCCGCGTTTTCGGCCGAGACGGCCAGCCACAGCTTGTGGTCGGCGGTGTCCACCGTCAGGCGCAGCTGGGGCTGGCGGGCCCAGAAGAAGCCGGGGATATACTGCGCGTCGATCTGCGGCGGGGTCAGCTCGTTGCGCGGCGTGATGCCCTTGGTGTTGAGCGTGATGAGCGACCAGTTCTGGCCGGCCAGCAAATGGATGCCGCCGCCATTGTGGGCCCAGTCGATCGTGCCATAAAGGTGGCGGATGCGCGGGTTGAAGCTGTTGCTTTCGTTCGAATTGGCGGTTTGCGCGCCGCCCAGGAAGTCGAACTCGCCATACATGGAGAGGGTGACATCCTTGTTCACCTTGCCCTGCGCCAGGAACGACAGGCGGCTCTGGCGGGCCGAGAGGCGGCTTTCGCTGGCGGTGCCGGCGCGGTTGTTGGGGAAGGGGATGGCAAAGCTGGTGGCCATGTCGTTGCCCTGGAAGCGCTGGCGATAGATGCCGGCCATTTCCAGGAAGCCGCCGGGCGTGATGTGCAGGCCCTTGAAATCGGCATAGCCCTTCTTGTGCTCCTTATCGAGCGCGACGGCCACTTCCTCCCGGGCGGCGGTGTGGGCGGCCTTGGGTGCCTGGGCCACTTCATCGTGCAGCGCGTTCATCTGCGCTTCTGTCTGGGCCACCTGGGTCTGGGTGGTGGCTGCACTCTGGCGCTGGCTGGCCAGTTCCTGATGCAGCGCGTTCACTTCGGCGCGCAGTTCGGCCAGTTCCTGGTTCACGCCGCTGTTCTCGGCGCGGGGCGGCGCGGCGCGCTTGTGAGCGGCGCGGTGATGGACCGTTTTGGTGGCGGCCTGCGCCGGGGCGATGGGCGCAAGGAGGCTGCCGGCGGCACAGGCCGCCAGCAAGGTGCTGGCATATTTCATCGGATATTCCCTCTTGGAGGCTGGATTGCGCGCCGGAGGTATGGGGGTATTATGTCATATCTGTTACTAAATCGAGGTTGTTTATGTATTGGTTGCATGAAATTTATTTAATGTTCAAAAAACGCACCGATTTATGCCAGGTGAAATAAATTTAATCTTCGAGGGTTATTTGAAGGTGTAACGTGAAATTTATTTAATGTTATCTGGATTTGATGAATTCCATGAAGATCATTTAACTTGATTGGCAGGTGTGGTTGCAGGATTGAAGGGGCGAAAGGAGCACCCCGATGACGAACTCTTTCAATCGTTCCGTGAACCGCTCGATCCGCACCCTGGCCCTGGGCGGCCTGCTGGCCCTTGGCGCGGGCGGCGTGGCCCAGGCGCATGATGCCCCCTATCAGGCCCATCTCTATGGCCGGGCGCCCTCGGCGGGCCTGCATTTTGCCGATCTGGAATATGCCATGCCCAGCGATCCGCTGACCTGGTCCAGCGATCCGGGCTGGGAAGCGCATCACACGCCGGCCCGCTTCATGACCGATGCCCAAAGCGCCCTGGCTGCTGCCGTGCCCGCCGGCCTCAGCGCCGCCGAGGCCGCCCAGCGCCTGCACATGGCCGGCGCCCATTGCCGCCAGCCGGCCGGCGCCGAGCTGAGCTGCACCTACAAAACGGTCGAGACCCCGCGCACCTATTGGGATGCGGTGACCTGGACGGTGGCCATGCCGCTGACCGCCGATGGCCGCGTGGCCAGCATGAGCGTGACGCGCGACTGGACACGGCGCTACCTCTAGAGCAAAGCGGCTTGGCATGCGGCAGTGTGACGGTTAGATGACAAATATGGCGCGCATTCTGGTGGTCGAGGATGACCCGGCAATGGCCGGGCGCATTCAGACGCGGCTCGAGGCTGAAGGATATGAAACCTGCCACGCGGCAAGCGGCGGCGAGGGCCTTGTGCATGTGCAGGATGGGCGGTTCGATGCCATCACGCTCGATCGCATGCTGCCCGATATGGATGGGCTGGAGCTGCTGGGCCGGCTGCGCGCGCAAAGCGTGGCAACGCCGGTGCTGCTGATCAGCTCGCTGGGCGATGTGGACGAACGCATTGCCGGCCTGCGCGCCGGCGGCGACGACTACATCACCAAGCCCTTCTCGGCCGACGAGATGGCCATGCGCGTGGAAGTGCTGCTGCGCCGTGGCCAGCCGTCCGCGGCAGAGCCGGCCACCTATGTGAACGGCGATCTGCGCATGGATTTCATTGCCCGCAAGGTGTGGCTGGCCGGCGAGCCGGTGCAATTGCTGCAGAAGGAATTCCTGCTGCTGCAGTTCTTCGTGCGCCATCCGGGGCAGACGATCACCCGGCGGATGATCTTCGAGCAGGTGTGGGGCTATCGCTTCGATCCCAGCGACAATCTCATCAACGTCCATGTCAGCAAGCTGCGGCGCAAGCTGGAGCGGCCCGATCACCCCTCGCCGATCGCCACGGTGAAGGGCGAGGGCTATCGGTTCGATCCGGTCTAGCCGATGCTGCCCCTGCTGCGCATGCGCTGGTCGGATATCCGGCGCAGCGCCACCTTCCGGCTGACCACGCTGCTGGGCTGTGTGTTCCTGGTGGCGGTGGTGGCGCTGCTCAGCCTGACCTATGTGCTGACCGAGAAGGAGCTGGTCGCGCGCAACGATCAGGTGGTCTATAAGGAGGCGCGGCGGCTGGCGGCGGTGCCGCGCGGGCGGATGACCGCGGCGGTGGACGCAGCGATTGCCAATAACGCCAGCGGGCTCAACTATTTCGGGCTGATCGGCAGCAACGGGCAGGTGCTGGCCGGCAACATGCCGCAGGTGCCGCAGCTGCTGCCGGGCGAGCCTTTCGAGATCCCGGCGGGGGCGGGCGTGCCGGTGCCGCTCAGGGTTTATGTGTTGCCGCTGGCCGATGGCTGCCGGCTGGTGGTGGCGCGCGATAACACCACGCTGGCGGACCTGCGCGACCGGGTGCTGGCGATCACCGTGGGCAGCGGCCTGCTGGTGGCGGTGTCGGCGGCGGTGGTGGGCTTCTGGTTGAGCCTGGGCATGCTGAAGCGCATCGGCCGGATGACCGACACCGCCCAGCATATCGCTCGTGGCGAGCTGGGCCAGCGCATGCCGGTGGCCGGCCGCCACGACGAGCTGGACCTCATCGCCACCACGGTCAATGCCATGATGGAAGAGATCGAGCGGCTGCTGCAGCAGGTGAAGGGCGCCACCGATGCCATCGCCCATGATCTGCGCACGCCGCTGGCTCATCTGCGCCACCGCCTGCAGGGGCTGAGCGAGCGGGAGGAAACCGCCTCGCCGATCGTTGAGCGGGCGGTGGAGGAGCTGGATCTGGTGCTCTCGCGCTTCACCGCGCTGCTGCGCATTTCCGAGCTGGAAGTGGCGGGGCGGCGGGCCGGCTTTGGCTTGCTCGATCCGATGGCGGTGGTGGCCGAGGTGTGCGAGCTGTATGAGCCGCTGGCCGAGGAGCGCGGCATCCGCCTCACCCTCTCGGGCGATTTCGGCCAGGTGGTGGAGGGCGACCGCCTGCTGCTGATCGAGGCGATCGGCAATCTCGTTGAAAATGCCATCAAGTTCATCGCCCGTGGCGGCACGGTGCAATTGCAGGTGGCCGCCACCGGCGAGCGCGTGGCGATCGAGGTGCGCGACAATGGCCCGGGCATTGCCGAGGCCGAACGGGCGCTGGTGCTGGGCCGCTTCCACCGGGGGGCGGGCGGGCGCCATGCGCCGGGATCGGGCCTGGGGCTCAGCCTGGTGGCAGCGATTGCCCACCTGCATGGCTTCGCGCTCAGCCTGGGCGATGCGGCGCCCGGCCTTGTGGTGCGCATTATCGCCCCGCGCGCCGGCGAGGGCGCCTAGCTGCGTTTCATGTGTTTTTTGTTTAATGCTGCGCTGCATCACAATAATTTTAATTAAGTTGCTTCAATCACCTGGCTGAATACATCTGAGACTGACTGTCCATTTCGCGAAGTCGGTCTTTCCGTCAGGACTTATGCTCGAAATTGTTAAGATAGCGCTTGGCAAGCCATACACATTCGTGGTCATGGCCATCCTTATCGTTCTGGGCGGCAGCATCGCCTGGATGGAAACCCCCACCGATATCTTCCCCGATATCCGCATGCCGGTGATCGCCGCCGTGTGGACCTACAACGGCCTGCAGCCCAGCGACATGTCGGGCCGCGTGGTCTATTTCTACGAGCGCCAGCTCACCTCCACCGTCAACGACATCGATCATATCGAGAGCCAGTCGCTGAACGGGGTGGGGGTGGTGAAGATCTTCTTCCACACCGGCGTCGATATCCGCACCGCCACCGCCCAGGTGACAGCCGCCTCGCAAACGGTGCTGAAGCAGATGCCGCCGGGCATCACGCCGCCGCTGATCCTGAATTACAACGCCTCCACCGTGCCGATCTTGCAGCTGGCGCTGTCCTCGCCCAGCCTGTCGGAACAGCAGATCTTCGATCTGGGGCAGAACAGCATCCGCGCCTCGCTGGCCACGGTGCAGGGCGCGGCCATTCCCTCGCCCTATGGCGGCAAGGTGCGCCAGATCCAGGTCGATCTCGATCCGGTGGCGCTGGCCGCCCGCCATTTGACGCCGGCCGATGTGGGCACCGCGCTGGCCGCGCAGAACCAGATCATCCCGGCAGGCGATGCGCGCATCGGCGGCTATGAATATGCCGTGCGGCTGAACAACAGCCCCGAGGCCATTGCCGAGCTGAACAACCTGCCGATCCGCACGCTGAACGGCACCACCGTTTACATGCGCGATGTGGCGCTGGTGCATGATGGCGCGCCGCCGCAAACCAATGTGGTGCGCGTGGATGGCCGCCGCGCCGTGCTGATGACGGTGCTGAAGGCGGGCAGTGCTTCGACCATCGCCATTGTCGATGGGGTGAAGGCGCTGCTGCCGGGCCTGGCGCAAACCCTGCCGAGCGACCTGCACATTGCCGCGCTGGCCGATCAGTCGCTGTTCGTGAAGGGGGCGATCTCGGGGGTGGTGCGCGAGGGGGCGATTGCCGCTGCGCTCACCAGCCTGATGATCCTGCTGTTCCTGGGCTCGTGGCGCTCCACGGTGATCATCGCCACGTCCATTCCGCTGGCGGTGCTGGGGGCGGTGGCGGCGCTGGCGGCCAGCGGCGAGACGCTGAACATCATGACGCTGGGCGGCCTCAGCCTGGCCGTCGGCATCCTGGTCGATGATGCGACCGTGACGATCGAGAACATCAACTGGCACCTCGAACAGGGCAAGGGCGTGCAGCAGGCCATCCTCGATGGCGCGGCGCAGATCGTGCAGCCGGCGCTGGTGTCGCTGCTGTGCATCTGCATTGCCTTTGTGCCGATGTTCTTTCTGGGCGGCGTTGCCGGCTTCCTCTTTGCGCCGATGGCCAAGGCGGTGGTGTTTGCCATGATGGCCAGCTTCGTGCTCAGCCGCACGCTGGTGCCCACCATGGGCAATTATCTGCTGCGCGCCCATGCCAGCGCACACACCGCCGATGTGATGGCCAGCCATGATGCCAGCGCCGGCCGGCCGGCAACGCGCAACCCCCTGCGCCGCTTCCAGCATGGCTTTGAAACCCGCTTCGAGGTGGCCCGCCGCTGGTATGTGGATCTGCTGGGGCTGGCGCTGGGCCATGGCCGGGCGGTGGTGCTGGGCATGGCGGGCGTGGTGGCGGTGTCGCTGGCGCTGGTGCCGTTCCTGGGGCGCGATTTCTTCCCCGCGGTCGATTCCGGCCAGATCAGCCTCCATGTCCGCGCGCCGGTTGGCACCCGCATCGAGGATAGCGCCGCCCTGTTCGACAGGGTGGAGGCGCAGATCCGCAGCCAGCTGCCAGCCGGCGAGATCGCCTCGGTGGTCGATAATATCGGCATGCCGGTCTCGGGCATTAACCTGGCCTATTCGAACACCGGCGGCATCGGCCCGCAGGATGGCGACATTCTGGTGACGCTGAAGGAGGGCCATGCGCCCACCGCCCAATATGTGCGCCAGCTGCGCGCCCGCCTGCCCGGCGCTTTTCCGGGCGTGTCCTTCTCGTTCCTGCCGGCCGATATCGTCAGCCAGATCCTCAACTTCGGGGCGCCCGCGCCGATCGATGTGATGATCACCGGCCCCGATGGCAAGGCAGACGAAGCCTATGCCAACCGCCTGCTGGCCGATCTCCAGCATGTGCCGGGCCTGGCCGATGCCCATGTGCAGCAGGCCAGCAACTATCCCGGCCTTGCCGTGGATGTCGATCGCAGCCAGGCAGACCGGCTGGGCATCACCGAAAGCGATGTCACCCGCTCGCTCTCGGTCGATCTGGCCGGCAGCCTGCAGACCGCGCCCGCCTTCTGGCTCAACCCGAAGAATGGCGTGTCCTATCCGATCGTGGTGCAGGCGCCGCAATATCGCGCCGGCACGCTCAGCGATCTGGCCAATGTGCCGGTGGCGGCCAGCGGCGCTGCCGGCCTGCAGACGCTGAGCGCCATCGGCTCCACCCGGCTGGAGCGCACGCCGGCGGTGATCGCCCATTATTCGCTGCAACAGGCGCTGGATATCTATGCCACGACCGACGGGCGCGATCTGGGCGCGGTGGCGGGCGATCTCCAGAAGGTGATCGATGCCCACAAGGCTGATCTGCCCAAGGGCGCCCATGTGGACCTGCGCGGCCAGGTGCAGACGATGAACGCCGCCTTTTCCGGCCTGCTGCTGGGCCTTTTGGGCGCCATCGCGCTGATCTACCTGCTCATCGTCGTCAACTTCCAGAGCTGGGCGGATCCCGCCGCGATCATCTCGGCGCTGCCGGCGGCGCTGGCGGGCATCTGCTGGATGCTGTTTGCCTGCCACACCACGCTCAGCGTGCCGGCGCTTACCGGGGCGATCATGTGCATGGGCGTGGCCACGGCCAATTCCGTGCTGGTGGTGAGCTTCGCGCGGGAACGGCTGGCGGCTTGCGGCAATGCCCTTGAGGCAGCGCTGGAGGCGGGTTCCACCCGCTTCCGCCCGGTGCTGATGACGGCGCTGGCGATGATCATCGGCATGGGGCCGATGGCGCTGGGCCTTGGCGAAGGCGGCGAACAGAACGCGCCGCTGGGCCGCGCGGTGATCGGCGGCCTGCTGTTTGCCACCATGGCCACGCTGGTCTTCGTGCCGGTGGTGTTCAGCCTCATCCACCGCAATTCCTCCCTCGGAGAGACTACCCATGACTGATTTCAGCCCTTCGCCGGCCGCCGCCCCCCGCGGCCTGCGCAAGGCGGGCATCGCCATCGGCGCTGTGGCGCTGGTGGTGGTGCTCGCCGGTTCGGCGGTGCGTTTCCATGCCGCTGCCGATGCCCGCAATGTGGCCGCAAGCCAGGGCACGCCGGCCGTGCACCTGCTGCAGCCCCAGCCGCTGGGCGCCAGCCAGCAGCTGGTGGAGCCCGGCGCGATCGCCGCCTGGACAGATGCCCGCCTGTTTGCCCGCGTGCCCGGTTATGTGCATGGCTGGTATGCCGATATCGGCCAGCGCGTGGCCGCAGGGGCGCCGCTGGGCCGGATCGACACGCCCGAGCTGGACGAGCAGATCAACGAGGCGCGTGCCGCCCTGGTGCGGGCCAGGGCCGAGGCCGCGCTGGCGCGCACCACCTCGGCGCGCTGGCAGGATTTGCTCGTCAGCCACTCCGTCTCGCGGCAGGAAGCCGACGAGAAGGCTGCCGATGCCGCCACCCATGCCGCCGGCGTTGCCGAGGCCGAGGCGCATCTGGGCCGGCTGACGGCGATGAAGGCCTTTGCCACGCTGCGCGCGCCCTTTGCCGGCGTCATCACCCTGCGCAATGCCGATGTGGGCGATCTGGTGGGGCCGGGGGCCACGGGCCAGCAGCCGATGTTCGCCCTGGCCGATGATCACCGGCTGCGCATCTATGTCAACGTGCCGCAGCAGTTCACTCCGCTGATGCACGCCGGCCTTACCGCCCGGTTGACCGTGCCGGCCTGGCCCGGCCGCAGCTTTGCCGCCCGCGTGCTCGATCAGTCGGGCGCGATCGACGGGCAGACGGGCGCGCTGAAAGTGGAACTGGTGGCCGACAATCCCGATGGCGCGCTGCGGCCGGGCGGCTTTGTGCAGGTGGGCTTTGATCTGCCGATGCCTGCGGGCCACCTCTCGGTGCCGGTCAGCGCGTTGATCCAGCGCGGCGGCGGCACGCGGGTGGCAACGGTGGATGGCGCCGGCCATGCCCATCTGCTGCCGGTGACGATCGGGCGCGATTTTGGCAGCACGGTGGAAGTGGTGGCCGGCCTTGGCGCGGGCACCCCGGTGGTGGACAGCCCGCCCGATTCGCTGGCCGAGGGCGAGGCGGTGGACGTGGTGGCCAAGGGCGGCGCCCATGGCTGAGCGCCGCTTGCCCCGCTGGCTGGCCACAGGTGTGCTGGCCACCAGCATGCTGGCCGGTTGCAACATGGCGCCGGCCTATCGCCCGCCGCAGCTGGCCATGCCCGCCCATTTCCGCGAAAGCGCCGGGCCATGGGCGCCGGCCAGCCCGGGCCGCGCGCGGATCGGCGCGCAGTGGTGGCAGGCGCTGGGTTCGGCCGAGCTGGACGGGCTGGAAGCGCGGCTGCTGGCCAGCAGCCCGGATCTTGCCGCCGCCCTTGCCCGCCACGACATCGCCCGCGCGGCGCTGACAGAAGCGCGCGCCAGTGCCTTGCCGCAAGTGGATGCGGGCGCGGATATCACCAACAACCGCCAGTCTGCCAACCGACCCCTGCGCGGCTCTGGCCAGCCCGACGAATATGCCGCCGACACGGTTGGCGCCGGCGCCAGCTATGAACTGGATCTGTGGGGCCGGGTGCGCAACACGGTGGCCGCCGCCCATGCCAATGCCGATGCCAGCGCCGATGATCTGGCCGCCGCCCGCCTCTCGCTGACAGCCACGCTGGCGCAGACCTATATCGCGCTGGTGGGCACCGATCGCGATTGCGCGATTCTGGCTGATGCGGTGGCCGTTTATGGCCGGGCGGCGGACGTTACGCGGCACCGCTTCGAGGAAGGCATCGCCAGCGGCATCGATCTGGGCCGGGCCGATGCCCAGCTGGCCTCTGCGCAGGCGGCGCTGGCCGAAGCGCAGGGCCAGCGCGCCCGGCTGGAACATGCCATTGCCACCATGGTGGGCACGCCTGCCAGCAGCTTTGCCATCGCCCCGCAGGCGGCAAGGCTGGCGGTGCTGCCGGTGCCGGCCGCCCTGCCATCGGCCCTGCTGCAGGACCGGCCCGATGTCGCCGCGGCCGAAAGGCGCATGTATGCCGCCAATCGCGGCATCGGTGTGGCGCGCGCCGCGCTCTATCCGCAGATCGATCTCATCGGCGGCGGCGGCGTGCAGGATACGGCGCTGGCCGGGCTGATGGCGGCGCCCAACCTGTTCTGGTCGGTGGGGCCGCAGATCAGCCTGCCACTGTTCGATGGCGGCAAGCGCCGCGCCCGTGTGCGCCAGGCCCAGGGGGAATGGCGGGCGGCCAGCGCGCTCTATCGCGGCGCGGTGCTGGGCGCCATTGGCGAGGTGGAGGATGGGCTGGCGATGAGCCGCCAGCTGACCGAGGCCAGCGCCGCGCAGGAAAGGGCGGCCGCCGCCTCCGGCAGCGCGGCCAGCCTTGCCTATGGCCTGTATGTGAAGGGCGCGGCCAGCCTGCTCGACGTGGTGACCGCGCAGACCACCGCGCTCACCGCCGCGCGCCTGGCGAACCAGACCTACACCCGCCGCCTGCAGACCGGCGTCGATCTGGTGCGGGCGCTGGGCGGGGGCGTGATGGCGCCCGCCACCAAGGCCTGAGCGCCGGCCAAGGCCTGAATCCCGGCCGGCGGGATCAGATGTGGATCTCGCCGGCCTCCTCGGCCTGGCTTTCGAAGAACAGGCTGGCGAGGATGGCAGTGGTGGACGACAGCACGATGCCCGAATGGAGCAGCGGGGTCAGCGCTGCCGGCATCGCCTGGAAGAACTTGTCCGACAGCACCGGGATCAGGCCCATCGCCACCGAGACGGCGATCGTGGCAATGCGCCCCTGCGTCAGCTCCACGCTGGAGAGGATGCGGATGCCGGTGGCTGCGATCATGCCGAACATCATGAAGCCCGCCCCCCCCAGCACATAGACCGGCAGCGCTGCCACCAGTGCGGCCAGCTTGGGGCACAGGCCCAGCATCATCAGCACCACCCCGCCCACCGCGCAAACATAGCGCGAGCGCACGCCGGTGATGGAAAGCAGGCCGATGTTCTGGGCATAGGAGGTGTAGGGGAAGGTGTTGAACACGCCGCCGATCACCGTGCCCAGCGCATCGGCGCGCAGGCCCCGGGCAAGGTCGGTGGTGGTGGCCGGGCGGCCCACCAGCGTGCCGGCGGCCAGGAACATGCCGAAGCTCTCGATCATGGTGACGATCATCACGAAGCACATCGCCAGCGAGATCGGCATGTCAAACCGCGGCATGCCGAACTGGAAGGGCGTGACCAGCGCAAACCACGGTGCGCTTGCCACCGGGGCAAAATCCGTTTCGCCCAGGGCCGTTGCCAGCACCGCGCCGGCAATCACCCCCAGCAGCACCGCGCCATTGCGCACCAGCCCGCGGCCATATTTCATGAAGCCCAGGATGATCAGCAGCGTGGCAAAGGCAATGCCCAGATGGAGCGGCGCGCCATAGCCGGGCTGGGAAGGCTGGCCGCCGGCGGCCCAGTCGATCGCGATGCGCATCAGCGACAGGCCGATGATGAGGATCACCGTGCCGGTGACCGTGGGCGGGAAGAAGCGGGTGAGCCGGCCAACGAAAGGCGCGATGAGAAAGCCGAAAATGCCCGAGACGATCACCGCCCCATAGATCGTTGGCAACAGGCCCATGGCCGCGCCCGGCGCCGGCCCTGCCGCCTCGATCAACGCCAGCAGCGGGCTGACCGAGGCAAAGGTGACGCCCATCATGATCGGCAGGCGGATGCCGATGCCGGGCAGGCCCAGCGTCTGGATCAGCGTGGCAAGGCCGGCGGCCACCAGATCGGCGCTGATCAGCACGGCCAGATGTTCGATGGAAAGATGCATGGCGCGCCCCACCACCAGCGGCACCGCCACCGCGCCCGCATACATCACGAGCACATGCTGGATGGCAAAGGGCAGCAGCAGGCCGGCCGGCGGCACGGCATCCACGGCATTGGCCCCGTCTTCCTTCGCCGCCTCGGGGTGTTCCGGGGCGCCGGTGGTGGCCAGCGGCTCGGGTGCGGCGTTGGCGGTGTCTGCAAGGATAAGGCTCAACGCGGGGTACTCCGAAAGGGCAGGTGGCCGGGCCGGCGAAAAGGGCAAAGCCGGCCCGGCCACCTGATCAGCAGGCCGTCAGAAGTTCACGCCGACACGGCCGATGAACTGACGCGGCGGCACCGCCACGTCGAACACGCCGCCCACGCCGAAGTTTTCGGCATAACGGGTGGCGATATCCTGGCTGTCGGTCAGGTTGGTCACCTGCAGCTCCAGATACCACGGGTGATGCGCGGGCTGGTAGTGCAGGTTGAGGTTCATCAGGAACTGGCTGCCCACGCGGTCCCAGGGCGAATTATACACGCGCTGCCAGAAGGGCGAGCGATAGGTCGTCTGCAGGGCTGCATCCAGCTTGCCATCGGCCACCTCGGAGCTTTTGCTGATGGTGAGCGAGGAGGAGAAGTTGGGCACGCGGCCCAGCTGGTGGCCATAGACATCCGAGGCGTAATAGGCCGCGGTGCGGTCGGCGATGTCGTTGCCGGCATAGGTGCCGCCATTGGCGCGGTTGATCGCCTGAGCAACATAGGCATCCAGCATGTGGACATGGCTGTCCACCTTGCTGCCCATCCCCGCGGCATTGCCATCGATGCGCCAGCCCTCGGGCAGGATCAGCGAGACTTCGGCTTCCACGCCATAGGTGTGGCTCTTGGGGATGTTGGTCATGCCGCCCTCATAGGGCAGCGGATCTTCCGAATCGGCCTGGAGGTTGCGGTAGTCGTTGTAGAAGGCCGAGAGGTTGAGGCGCAGCTTGCGGTCGAAGAACTCGTTCTTGCTGCCGATCTCGTAGGCGCGCACGAATTCGTGCTTGAAGGCGCTGGGCACCACTTCGGAGGCCGGGTTGAGGTTGGCGCCGCCCGGCTTCACGCCGGTGGAGAAGCTGGCATAGAGGGTGGAGTGGCGGGCCACGTCATATTCCACCACGGCCTTGCCGGTCATCTTGCTGAATTCGCTGACGAGGGTGGCAACGGTGCCATTGGCAGCGGTGTTGGCGTGGTAGCTGTCGATGCTGTAGCGCAGGCCGCCGGTCAGGCGCAGCTTGTCGGTGATGTGCCAGGTGGCCTGGCCATAGCCCGCCCAGGAATGGCGCTGGGCCAGCGAGACGCTGACAAAGGCCAGGCCATAGGCGCCCGACAGATAGGACTGCGCGGCATAGAGGCTGGCATTATAGGCCGCGGCATAGCTGATCGAATAGGGAATGCTCTGCTGGGCGGCGGTCTGCTGGGTCTCGAACACATATTCGCTGCCCGAGCTGTGCAGGTAGAAGGCGCCGACGATCCAGTCCACCTTGCCGCCGGGCTTGGAGGCGAGGTTGACTTCCTGCGTCACCGAATTGGTCGACCAGGAGTGGACGGGGATCTCGTCCTTCACGCCATAATAGGACCAGGCCTGCTCGGTGCTGATCATGTCGGGCGAGGTGCGCGCGTTGTAGTAGACATACTGGTAGCTGGTGGTGGACTTGACCGTGGCAAAGCCCAGATCATAGGCCACGGTGGCCGCGGCAATGCGGCTGCGGGTCTGCTCGGGGTCGGCATAGTCGTTGCTGGTGGCGCGCACGCCCGAGATCGAATCGACGATGTTCTTGGCGCCCACGCCGTTGATGTCGTTGCTGTAAAGCTCGCCCCAGGCGGTCACGGTCAGCTTGTCGGTGGGCTTCCACAGCGCCGAGACGCGGCCCGACCAGGCGTTTTCGCTGCCGATATGGTTGGTGCCGGGATAGTTGGGGGCATAATACCAGCCATCATGCGCCTCGTGCTGGCCGGTGGCGCGGATCGCCAGGTTCTCGGTCAGCGGGATGTTCAGCATCGCCTTTTCGCGATTGTAGTTGTAGCTGCCGTAGCTGGCCTCGCCGCTGCCGGCAAACACGCCCAGTTTGGGCAGGTTGGTGGTCACGTTGATGGCGCCGCCATCGGCGTTCTGGCCGTTCACCGTGCCCTGCGGCCCGCGCAGCACTTCCAGCTGGCCAAGATCGACAAAGGCGCCGGTCAGCGCCACGGGGCTGGCGATATAGACGCCGTTCTCGACAAAGGCGACGCCGGGCTGGGCCGACAGGTTCTGCACGCCATCATAGCCCACGCCGCGGATGGTGATGTTGAGCGGGAAGGCGCCGGCATCGCTGACGGTCATGCCCGGCACCTGCTTGTCGAGATCGACAGTGGAGCGGATGTCGGCCCGCGCCAGCTGGTCGCCCGAAAGGGTGGAGATGGCGATCGGCGTCTTTTGCAGGCCGGTGTTGGTCTTCTGCGCGGTAACGGTGATCATTTCCAGCTGCGGGGCGGCGGCATCGGCCGCTTCCTCGGCGCGGGCCGGGCTGCCCAGAGCAATCGTCAGCGCCAGGGCTGAAACGGACAGGGCCTGCGCGCAGGCGCGATGGTATGTCATGAAATCCCCCATGAAAAAATCGAAAATACCCACCTTTCTTTTCCCGATGTTCGGATCGGGTTGTTTTTGGCATCCTCGGAGAATTTTTTGGAATTTATGATTTTATTTTTATCATCGTGCTGAAGATTTGGAGAATGAGATAAAAATCGCCTGATATTCGGGTTTTTGGTGCAATCGATGTGGTGCTGCGATAATAGGCCTCCCACAGTGTTCCATAAAGAAGAAAATTTTTCCCATAACGTTCCAATTTTTGGAACATCAACCGCCGGCCGGCCTTCCCCCGCCCCGGCGCAGGAGTGTGGCAAGATGCGTATCTGGATCAGCAACCCCCAGGCGATTTTCGGCGAGGCCTGTGCAGGCGGGCTGGTGGTGGCCGATGGCCGCATTGCCGAGCTGGTGCCCGCCGGCGCCCGGCCCACGGGCCCGGTGGACGAAGTGATGGATGCCAGCGGCCATGTCGTGCTGCCGGGCCTCATCAACACCCACCACCATTTCTACCAGACGCTGACCCGCGCCCATCCGGCGGCGATCAATCAGGCGCTGTTCGGCTGGCTGCAGGCGCTCTATCCCATCTGGCGCCGGCTCAGCCCCGAGGCGCTGGAACTGGCGAGCGAGGCGGCGATGGCAGAGCTGCTGCTGTCGGGCGTCACCACTGCGGCCGATCATCACTATGTGTTCCCGGCCGGGCTGGAAGCGGCGATCGACATCCAGGTGGAAGTGGCCCGCCGGCTGGGCCTGCGGGTTACGCTCACGCGCGGCTCGATGAGCCTGTCCACCGCCGATGGCGGCCTGCCGCCCCCCGAAGTGGTGCAGGATCACGACACCATCCTGGCCGACAGCGAGCGGCTGATCACCCGCTATCACGATGCCGGGGATGGGGCGATGGTGCAGATCGCGCTGGCGCCGTGCTCGCCCTTCTCGGTCACCCCGCAGCTGATGGCCGACAGCGCCGCGCTGGCCGCCCGCCATGGCTGCCGCCTGCACACCCATCTGGCCGAAACCCACGACGAGACGGATTTTTGCCTCGCCACTTTCGGTCGTCGCCCGCTCGATCATCTGGCCGAGGTGGGCTGGCTGGGGCCGCAGACCTGGCTGGCCCATGGCATCCATTTCTCGGCTGACGAGATCGCCCGCCTTGGCGCCCATGGCGTGGGCATCACCCATTGCCCCACCTCGAACATGACGCTGGGCTCTGGCCAGTGCCGCGTGCTGGAGCTGGAAGCGGCGGGCAGCCCGGTGGGGCTGGGGGTGGATGGCTCGGCCTCCAACGATGCCAGCAACATGATGGAGGAAGTGCGCCATGCCCTGCTGCTGGGCCGGCTGACCTATGGCGCCGACAGGGTGACGCATCTCGATGCGCTGCGCTGGGCCACGCAAGGGTCTGCCGCATGCCTGGGCCGGGCGGATATCGGCCGGCTGGCGGTGGGGGCCTGCGCTGATCTGGCGCTGTTCCGGCTGGATCAGGATCTGCGTTTCTCGGGCGGGCATGATCCGCTGGCCACGCTGGTGCTGTGCGGCGGCGGCCGGGCCGACCGGGTGATGGTGGGCGGCCAGTGGCGCGTGTGGGATGGGGCGGTGGTGGGCCTTGATGTGGCGCAGCTGCGCGCGCGCCACCATGCGCTGGCGCTCGGCCTGTTCGGCTGAGGGCCAGGGCGCGGTCATCTTCCTGCCGCCATCAGGGCCGGGGCCCGAAGCGCGGCAGGAAGGCGATCACGCCGGCGCAGCCCAGCAGGGTGAAGGAGAAGGCCGCCAGCGCCGGGTGGTAATTGCCGGTGAGGTCGTAGGCGAGGTCCATCAGGAAGGGGGCCAGCCCCTGCAGCAGCATGATCATGCCAAAGATCACGCCATAGATCTCGCCATAGCAGCGAAAGCCGAAATAGCGCGGGATGCAGAACGGCACCAGGCCATATTCCGTGCCCGCGCTAAGGCCCACCAGCAGCGCGCCCAAAATCACCTGCCCCTCGCTGTGGGCGCTGTTCAGCAGCCAGGCGCCAGCCATGCCGGGCAGCACGAAAAGGGCGGCAATGCGCGCCATGCCCAGCCGGTCCAGCAGGGCGCCCAGCGCTGTCTGCCAGATGGCATTGGCGGCATACAGCGCCGACAGCGCCGATAGCGCGGTGGCAAAGCCAAAGCCGCGCTCGGCCGCCAGCGGGATCATGTGGGTGATGACCGAGGAGGTGGAGCCGGCCCCCACCGCCACCCCCACCAGCAGGATCCAGAAAGCCGGCGTGCGCATCGCCTCGGCGCGGGAAAGGCCGGTGAGGGCAGCCGGCGCTGCGGCGGGCCCTCCGCGCGGCGCCTCCTTCAGCCACAGCCAGAACACTGGCTGGCCCACGGCAATGGTCAGCACGCCCAGCCCCACATAGGCCGCGCGCCAGCCCCAGGCCTGCATCACCGCCTCGGCAAAGGGCGGCACGATCATCCCGCCAATGCCAAACGCCACCCCGCCCGACAGGCCCAGCACCAGCCCGCGATGGGCAAAGAACCAGGTGGACACCACGCGCGCAAACAGCACCGTGCCCGGCAGCGTGGCCAGCACTCCCATCAGCGCAAACAGGCCATACAGCACCCACAGCTTGGCCGACACCAGCCCCAGCCCGGCAACCGACAGGCCAAACAGCAGATTGCCCGCCAGCGCCACCGGCCGCGGCCCGAACCGGTCTATCAGCCGGCCCGAGACCGGATAGGCCACCAGCCCCAGCACGCTGATCAGCGTGAGCACAAAGGTGAAAGCCGAGCGCGACAGCCCGAGATCGCCCGACACCGGCACGAGAAAGCCGGAGAAAGTGGCGTTCACGATCGTCGTCACGCCGATGATGTTGCCGATGCCGCAAGCGATCACCGCCATCACCGCGGGCGCGCTGAAACGGTCTGTTGCCACCGCGCGGGGCGGGGCGGCATCGATGGCGCAGAGGGTGGCGGTGCTCACACGTCCCAGCCGGGCATCTTGCCGGGGTTGCACAGGCCCAGCGGATCGGCCTCCTTGCGGAAGGCCAGTTGCTGCGGATCGGCCACCTGCATGCCGCCGTTTTCCAGAATGTAGGTGTGCGGGTTGAAGATGGTGCAGCCGTGGCGGCGCAGGATCTGGTGGATCTCTTCCAGCCGCTCGGCGCTGGTGAAGCGCAGCAGCGATATGCCAAAGCAGCACAGCGCGCCATCGATCAGCGCCATTTCCAGATGCAGCGGCGCTTCCTCGCCCAGTTCGGCGGCGGCGGCGATCACATGGCGCTGCCAGTCCGGCCCGAAATCGGCCTGGATATAGCTGATGGCGGGATCGCGGCTGAGGGCGTGCAGCGTGGTGTGGTTCCAGCCCAGCTCGAAGATCGGCGGCACGGCGGGGATGCGCTCGCCCGGCGCGCGGGTGAACACGGTGCGCC
>DASRYE010000138.1:0-8481 GCA_035653915.1 Novosphingobium sp.
CCCCCAGCCTTGCCGGTTAGCCAGTTCCAGCCGCAGGGCATCGGGCGCGGGCGCTGCGGCCGATGCCATTGCCGGCAGGGTTAGCGCCAGCAGGGTCAGCGCAGCAAGCAGCGCCCATGGCATGCGGGAAAAGCGGGCGGGGCAGTGTCGCATGGTCTGTCTCGTCGTTTGCCGGTGATGCTAGGTGGGCGATGCGGGGCGGGCGATGTGGGGCGGTGTATGGCACGGGAAAGGTAAGCGCAGGCTGAACCGCCGCCATCAGCGCCCGGATTCAGTGAAAATCGCGCGATTTGGGCAGCAGGCGCATATCGCGCGGATGGCTGGCGCGGGGCGGGGCGGGCGCGGCATCGCTGCCCAGCAGCAGCGCGGTGCGATCGGTGATGCGCGCGGCCATCAGATGCACCACCCCTTCCTTGCTGCGCTGCGCATGGCCTTCTATCTCCATCAGCCGGGCGGCCATCACGGCGGCGCGCTGGGCCTCGAAATCGCGCGCCCACAGCAGGGCGTTCACCACCCCTGTCTCATCCTCGATGGTGAGGAACACGGCATTGCCCTTGCCCGGCCGCTGGCGCACCAGCACCAGCCCTGCGGTGCGCAGGCGGGCGCCATCGCGGGCGGCGTTCACCTGGGCGCAGCTGCACAGGCCCTGCGCCTGCAAGGTGGCGCGCAGAAACTGCACCGGATGGCCCCGCAGCGAGAGGCGCTGGCTGCGATAATCCTCCGCCACTTCCTGCCGGGCGGGCATGGGCGGCAGGGCGGGGCCGGGCTCTGCGGCCAGTTCGGGCGCGCCTGTGGCGGCAAACAGGCTGAGCTGGCGCGGGGCGATGCGTCGCGCATCCCAGCCGGCCGCCCGCCGGCCGTGGCCCAGCGCGGCAAAGGCATCGGCATCGGCCAGAAGGGCCATGGCGCGCGCCGGCAGAGCGGCACGGCGGGCCACATCCTCCAGCCCGGCAAAGGGCGCCTGCCCCCGCGCGGCGACGATCGCCTCGGCCCATTCCCGGCGCAGGCCCTCTATCTGGCGCAGGCCCAGCCGCAGGATGCGCGCGCCTTCCAGCCCATTGTCCCAGCCGCTGGCCAGCACGCAAGGCGGGCGCACCGCCACCCCATGGGCGCGCGCATCGGCCACCAGCTGGGCCGGGGCATAGAAGCCCATCGGCTGGCTGTTCAGCAGGGCGGCGGTGAACACGGCCGGATAATGGCATTTCAGCCAGCTCGACACATAGGCCAGCCAGGCAAAGGCCTGCGCATGGCTTTCGGGGAAGCCATAATCGCCAAAGCCCTTGATCTGCTCGAAACAGCGCTCGGCGAAATCGCGCGTGTAGCCGCGCGCCACCATGCCTTCCACCAGCTTGATCTCGTAATGGTGGATGGTGCCGTGGCGGCGGAAGGTGGCCATGGCGCGGCGCAGCCCGTCGGCCTCGGCCGGGGTGAAGCCGGCCGCCACGATCGCCAGCTTCATCGCCTGTTCCTGAAACAGCGGCACGCCCAGCGTTTTGCCCAGCACTTCGCGCATTTCGCCGGGGGGGCCGGGATAGGTCACCTTTTCCTCGCCATTGCGCCGCCGCAGATAGGGATGCACCATGCCCCCCTGAATGGGCCCGGGCCGCACGATCGCCACCTGGATCACCAGATCATACAGGCAGCGCGGCTTCATGCGCGGCAGCATCGCCATCTGCGCCCGGCTTTCCACCTGGAAGGTGCCGATGCTGTCGGCCGCCTGCAGCATCCGATAGGTGGCCGCATCCTCGCGCGGCACGCTGGCCAGCGTGTAATCGCCCAGCCCATGGGCGCGCATCAGCTCGAAACTCTTGCGGATGCAGGTGAGCATGCCCAGCGCCAGCACATCCACCTTCATCAGCCCCAGCGCGTCGATATCGTCCTTGTCCCATTCGATGAAGGTGCGCGCTTCCATCGCCGCATTGTGGATCGGCACCAGCTCGTCCAGCCGCCCACGGGTCAGCACAAAGCCGCCGACATGCTGCGAGAGGTGGCGCGGCATTTCCACCAGCTGACCCACCAGATCGGCGAGGCGGGCGATTTCCGGGTTGGTGGCGGCAAAGCCGGCCTCGGCCAGCCGCGCGGCCGGCAGCGGGCCGCCCCTGCTGCCCCACACCGTGCCCGAGAGGCGCGCGGTCACATCCTCGCTCAGCCCCAGCGCCCGGCCCACCTCGCGCAGGGCGCTTCTCTGGCGGTAGTGGATGGTGGTAGCGGCAATCCCGGCCCGCTCGCGGCCATAGCGGCGATAGATGTACTGGATCACTTCCTCGCGCCGCTCATGCTCGAAATCGACATCGATATCGGGCGGCTCGTCGCGCTCTTCCGAGAGGAAGCGGCTGAACAGCAGCTTCTCGCGCACCGGATCGATCGGCGTGATGCCAAGGAAATAGCACACCAGCGAATTGGCCGCGCTGCCCCGCCCCTGGCACAGGATGGGCGGCGACAGGCCGCGCGCATGGGCAACGATATCATGCACGGTGAGGAAATAGGGCGCATAGCCCTTGGCGGCGATCAGGCGGAATTCCTCGGCCAGCGTGGCGCGATAGGCCGGCGGCAGGCCAGCGGGAAAACGCGCCGCGCCGCCGCGCGCCACCAGTTCCTCCAGCCAGCCTTGCGGGCTGTGGCCGGGGGGCACCGGCTCATGCGGATATTCATAGCGCAGCGCATCCAGCGTGAAGCCGATGGCATCGAACAGATCACCGGTGGCCGCCAGCGCCCGGGGGCAGGCGGCAAACAGGCGGGCCATTTCGGCCGGCGGTTTCAGATGCCGCTCGGCATGGGGGGCAAGGCGGCGGCCGGCGCTCTGCACGCGCAGCCCCTCGCGGATGCAGGTCATCACATCGTGCAGCGGGCGGCATTGGGGGCGGGCATACAGCGGATCGTTGGTGGCGATCAGCGGCACGCCGGCGGCCTGAGCCAGCGCCATGCGCGTGGCCAGCTGGCGGGCATCGGCGCCACCGCGCGGCATGGTGGCGGCCAGCCACAGATGCGCCGCAGCCTCGCCCAGCGCGCCCAGCAGGGGGGCATCGCCCGCCATCGCCACCAGCGCCAGCCCTTCGGCATGGCCCAGCAGATCGGCCAGGAACAGCGTGCAATCGCCCTTTTCGGCGCGGCGGTTGCCCAGCGTCAACAGGCGGGTAAGGCGGCCCCAGCCGGCCCTGTCCACCGGATAGGCGGCGATATCGGGCGTGCCATCGGCAAACACCAGCCGCGCGCCCACGATCAGCCGCAAGCCGCTTTGGGCGCCGCCCAGCCCCTGCCAGGCCACATGCGCGCGCACCGTGCCGGCCACCGTGTTGCGATCGGCAAGGCCAAGGCCGGCCAGCCCCAGCGCATGGGCGCGCGCGACCATGTCGGCCGGCGCCGAGGCCCCGCGCAGGAAGCTGAAGGCGCTGGCCGCCACAGGCTCGGCAAAGAAGGCGGGCTGGCTCATGCGCAAAGCCCGTGCACATACCAGAGCGGCGCCTCCGTCTCGCCAAACAGGCCATGGCGCAGCAGCCAGAAGCGCCGCCCCCCGGCATCCTCCACCCGGTAGTAATCGCGGCTGAGGGCATGGCCGGGCCCGGTGGCCGCGCCCTGCTGGCCATCGGGCGCGTGCCACCATTCGGGGGCGATCCGCTCGGGCCCTTCGGCCAGGCGCACCTCATGCAGCTGCCCCTGCCAGCGAAAGCGCAGCGGCGGCCCATCGGGCACGCTGGCGATCACCGCCACAGGCTGGGGCGGATCGAACAGCAGCAGCGGGCGGGGCAGGGCCGCCGGCGCCAGATCCCAGGCCTGCGGCGGCGCCTCGCGGGCGGGCAGCAGGCGCTGGGCGGCCTCGGGCACATGGGTGTCGACAGGGGCCAGCCGGCACACGGCATCGGCCCCCAGCCGCAGGCTCAGCCGGTCGATCAGGGCGCTGATGTCGCCCGCCTCGGCGGCGGTGCCGGCGGTGTCGATCTGGCGGGGCGGCAGGCTTTGCGTGCGGCCCACGGCGAGGCGGATGGTATCGAAGCCGAAGCCGGGGTCGAGCGGGTCGGCCAGCGTCTCGATCCGCTCGCGCAGCAGGCGCATCACCGGGGCTGGCGCCTGTGTGGGCTGGCCGGTTTCCACCGCCAGCCGGCGGCGCAGCCCATCGCCCCGCTCCAGCTCGACGATAAAGCGCCGCCCCCCTTGCGCGCGGGCCTGCAGGGTGGTGCCGGCGCGCAGCAGCAGCGCCTCGATCACCGCCAGCGCATCCTGGGTGCGGGCGATGGGCTCGGCAAAGCGGGCCTCCTCGTGGATGGGGGGCAGCGTTCGCCAGGGGATCAGCGGCGGCGCAACCTCGCCCAGAATGGCGCGCAGGGCCCGCACCAGCCCCTCGCCAAAGCGGGCGGCCAGCGGCGCCATGGGCCGCGCGGCCAGATCGCCCAGCCACACCAGCCCGGCGCTGGCCAGGGCGGCCAGCACCTCCTCGCCCGGCTCCAGCGCGGCCACCGGCAGGCAGCGCACATCCTGCGCCGCCCCCGCGCCAAAACGGGCCAGCGCGCGGGCAGCAGCGGCATGATCGGCCAGCGCGGGCCGCGCGGCGCTGCCGCAGGCCGCCACCGCTGCCGCCACCACCGCTGCCGCCATCGCCGCCTCGCCGCCGAACAGATGCGCCGCCCCGGTGATGTCGAGCAGCAGCCCGTCGGGCGGATCCAGCGCCACCAGCGGCGAGAAGGCCGCCATGCGCGTGGCCAGCCGTTCCAGCAGGCGGGCATCGGCGACAGGATCGGCCGGCGCTGCCGCCAGATCGGGAAAGCGCGCCCGCGCATCGGCCAGCGGCAGGCCGGGGGCCAGGCCCAGCGCGGCAGCGGCCGGGTTCACCGCGGCCAGCCGCCGCGCCTGGCCCACCAGCGCCACCAGCACGAAGGGGCGCGCTTCCTCAGGCGGCGCGGCGCCCGCCAGCCGGGCCCTGGCGCAGCCCAGCCAGGGAAACCACAGCGCCAGATAGCGCCGCCCCGCCGCCGCCGGCGCTGGTGGGGAAGGGGGCCTGGCCCGTGCGGAAGATGGCATGTGTCTCGTCCCATTCCAGCTGCCAGCGCCGGCCTGCCGGCCCGCCGCGCAGGCGCAGCAATTCTGCCTCGATAGCCGCCGGGCCCGGCGCGCGGGCGGCCAGCGGCGCCGAGGGCGCGGCGCGGATCTGCCAGCGCGTGTGGGCGGCGCTGGCGCGCGGGGGCGCCTGCCCGCGCAGCAGCAGCACGGCCGCGCCGCAGCGTTCGGCCGCCAGCACCAGCCGGCGGCTGGCGGTCAGATCATAGAGCGGCAGCGGCCCCCAGCTTTCGAGCACCACCGCGGCAAGGCCCGGGCAGCGCGCGGCATCGAGGCCGGCGCGCAGCAGCGCCCGCTCGTCGCGCGCGGCCACCAGCAGCAGCCGCGCCGGATCAAGGCCCAGCCCCACCAGCCCTTCGGCGCAGAGCTGCAGCGCCGCGCGTCCCTGCCGGCGCACCAGCACCACCGGCCCGGTGCCACCACCGGCCGCGCCAAGGGCAAAGGCCAGCGCCGCGCCCCAGTCGCGCGCTTCGGCGTGGATCTCGTGCAGGCGGGCGGGGGCCAGGCCGGGGAAGCCGGCCAAATCAGCAGCGCCGGGGAAGCCGGCCAAGCCAGCAGCGCTGGGGAAGCCGGCCAAATCAGCAGGGCCGCAGGGGCGTTCCTGTGCGGGCGGCATGGGGCAATCTCCTGAGCGAATCGGTGAACATGTTTCCATTATGTTCCATTTGGGCGGGGCCTGTCCACGCAGCAGATCCCGCGCGGCCCGCCTCTCTCGTTTTGCCGTTGACACCGGCCCGCAGCTGGCCTGAAATGCCCCGTCTGGGAAGAGAAGCTGAAAGGCCGAAGACTGGACCATGGCGCACCGCCCGCCCCCGCAGCAGCCCCTGTCGCTGCATGTGCCCGAGCCGCCCTTCCGGCCCGGCGACAAGGTGGATTACAGCTTCCTGCAAATCCCCCCCGTCGGCGCCCAGCCCCGCCCGGCCGAAACCTGCCCCCCGGCAGAAACCCACCCCCTGTGCCACGATCTGATCCGCGTGCTGGACGAGGCGCACCAGGCGCAGGGGCCCTGGAACCCCGGGCTCGATGCCGAAACGCTGCGCCGGATGCTGAGGGTGATGGCGCTCACCCGCCTGCTCGATGACCGCCTCTATCGCGCCCAGCGCCAGGGCAAGACCAGCTTCTACATGAAATCCACCGGCGAGGAGGCCTGCGCCGTGGGCGCCGCCTTTGCCCTGGCGCCAGACGACATGCTGTTTCCCGCCTATCGCCAGCAGGGCATGCTGATCGCGCGGGGCTATCCGCTGGTGGAGATGATCAACCAGGTCTATTCCAACCGGGCAGACCGGCTGAAGGGCCGGCAGATGCCGGTGATGTATTCCAGCCGGGCGCATCATGTCTTCACCATCAGCGGCAATCTGGCCACGCAGTTTCCGCAAGCGGTGGGCTGGGCGATGGCCAGCGCCATCAAGGGCGACAGCCGCATCGCCTCGGGCTGGATCGGCGAGGGCTCCAGCGCGGAAGGCGATGCCCATGCCGCGCTGCTGTTTGCCGCCGTGTTCAACGCGCCGGTGGTGCTCAACATCGTCAACAACCAGTGGGCGATCTCCAGCTGCTCGGGCTTTGCGGGGGCGGAAAGGGCGCCCTTTGCCGCCCGCGCGGCCGGCTATGGCATCGCCGGGCTCAGGGTGGATGGCAATGATGCGCTGGCGGTTTATGCGGCCACGCGCTGGGCGGCCAACCGGGCGCGGGCCAATGGCGGCCCCACGCTGATCGAGCATTTCACCTATCGCGCCGAGGCCCATTCCACCGCCGATGACCCCACCGCCTATCGCAGCGCGCAAGAACGCGCCGAATGGCCGCTGGGCGATCCGGTAACGCGGCTGAAGCGGCACCTTGTCGCGCTGGGCGAGTGGTCGGCAGAAGCGCATGCGGCGATGGACAGCGCGCTGGTCGAGGAAGTGTCGGCCGCCCTTCGCGAGGCGGAGAAGAACGGCACGCTGGGCCATGGCCTGCACCATCCGTTCCACACCATGTTCGAGGATGTGTTCGAAACCCTGCCCTGGCATCTGGAGGAGCAGGCCGAACAGGCCATCCGCGAGCGGCGCATCAAATGGCCCGACTGGCAGGACCAGCACCAGGGCAGGGGCGGCAAGGAGGAGAGGGGATGATCGAGGAAGGCCCGGTATCGCTGCAACAGGCCCCCAGCCGCCGCCTCACCATGATCCAGGCGATCAACGAGGCGCTTGATCTCATGCTGGAGCGCGATCCCGATGTGGTGATCATGGGCGAGGATGTCGGCTATTTCGGCGGGGTTTTCCGCGCCACGGCCGGCCTTCAGAAGAAATACGGCAAGACCCGCGTGTTCGACACGCCGATCAATGAATGCGGCATCATCGGCGCGGCGGTGGGCATGGCCGCCTATGGCCTGCGCCCGGTGCCCGAAATCCAGTTTGCCGATTATATCTACCCCGGCTTCGACCAGCTGGTGTCGGAAGCGGCGCGGCTGCGCTATCGCTCGGCGGGCGAATTTGTCGCGCCGATCACCGTGCGCGCGCCCTTTGGCGGCGGCATCTTCGGCGGGCAGACCCACAGCCAGAGCCCGGAAGCCCTGTTCACCCATGTCGCCGGGCTGAAAACGGTGGTGCCCAGCACGCCGCATGATGCCAAGGGCCTGCTGATCGCCGCCATCGAGGACAACGACCCGGTGCTCTTCTTCGAGCCCAAGCGCCTCTATGCCGGCCCCTTCGACGGCTATTACGAAGCGCCCGCCCGCGCCTGGGCCGATCACCCCGACAGCGCCGTGCCCGAAGGCTATTACGCGCTGCCGCTGGGCAAGGCGCGGCTGGTGCGCGAAGGGGCAGAGATGAGCGTGCTGGCCTATGGCACGATGGTGCATGTGGCAGAAGCGGTGCTGGCGGCCAGGGGCGTGGCGGCGGATCTGCTGGATCTGCGCAGCCTCGTCCCGCTCGACATCGAGGCGATCACCGCATCTGTCGCCAAGACCGGCCGCTGCCTCATCGTGCACGAGGCCACCCGCACCGGCGGCTTTGGCGCGGAACTGGCCGCCCTGGTGCAAGAGCGCTGCTTCTACCACCTCGAAGCGCCGATCGAGCGCGTCACCGGCTTCGACACGCCCTATCCCCACAGCCTCGAATGGGCCTATTTCCCCGGCCCTGTGCGCATCGGCGAGGCGGTGGACCGCCTGCGGAGCGCCTGAGATGGGCCGCTACACCTTCCGCCTGCCCGATATCGGCGAGGGGCTGGCCGAGGCGGAGATCGTCTGCTGGCATGTGGGCGTGGGCGATAGGGTGGCCGCCGATGCCCCGCTGGTGGACATGATGACCGGCAAGGCAACGGTGGAAATGGAAAGCCCGGTGGCCGGCCGGGTGCTGGCCCTGGCCGGCGCGCCGGGCGACAGCGTGCGCGTGGGCGCGGCGCTGGCGGTGCTGGAAGTGGCGGGCGAGGGGGACGGTGAGGCGCCCGAGCCGGCTC
>DASRYE010000139.1:0-10460 GCA_035653915.1 Novosphingobium sp.
GGCCAGCTCCTGCGCGCGCGTGCCGGCCAGCGCCAGCGTCGCCAGCGGGCGGGTCTGGTCCATCGTCACATGCGCCGAAACGCTGAGCCCTGCGGCATTGCGCTCCACCAGCCAGGCGCCCTTGCCGGCGGCCACCAGAAACAGATCGGCCAGCGCCCCATGCGCCACGAAATCAGCCACCAGCGAGAGCGCCCCGCCAGCCTCGGTCACGGTTTCGGCCTGCGCGAAGGCTGCGATCGCCGCGCCCGACAGCAGCTGCGGCAACCATTGCGCCTGCTGCTGGGCGCTGCCGCCGGCGGCCAGCGCGCGGGCCACCATGGCATGGCCCAGCAGCGGCACCGCGGCCACCTGCCCGCCAGCCGCCTGCGCCACGATCGCCAGTTCCACAAGGCCCAGGCCCGCGCCGCCCAGCGCCTCGGGCACGGCCACCCCGGCCATGCCCAGCTCTGTGCAGAAAGCGCCCCACAGGGCCCGGTCGATCCCCTCGCCGGCCATCGCCGCGCGGGTGCGTTCGCTGGTGGCGTGTTCGGCAAAGAAGCCGTTCACGGTTTCAGCGATCATCTCCTGTTCTTCGGTGAACGCGAATTCCATCGCCTTATGCTCCCCACACCTTGCGCGGCGGCACACGTTCCGCCAGCAGCCTGTCCACCGCCGCGCCCACTTCGCCGGGCGCCCAGCGCGCGCCCCGGTCGGCGCAGGGCCCCTCGCGCCAGCCATCCTCCAGCATGATCCGGCCGCCTTCCAGCTCGAACACGCAGCCCGTCACATGGGCCGATTGCGCAGAGCCCAGCCACACCACCGCCGGGGCGATATTGGCCGGGTCCATCACGTCGAAGGCATCGCCCCGGGTGGCCATCTTGTCGGCAAAGGCGCCCTCGGTCATGCGGGTGCGGGCCGAGGGGGCAAGGGCATTGGCGGTGATGCCATAGCGGCCCAGCTCGGCCGCCTGCACCAGCGTCAGCGCGGCAATGCCCCCCTTGGCGGTGGCATAGGCCGATTGCCCGACAGAGCCCTGCAGCCCCGCCCCGCTCGACGTGTTGATCAGCCGCGCATCGACCGCCTTGCCGGCCTTCTGCTGCCCCCGCCAATAATTCACCGCATGGCGCGCCAGGCAGAAATGGCCGCGCAGATGGACATGCATCGTCGCATCCCATTCCTCCGGCGTTGCCGAGACGAACATCCTGTCGCGCACGATGCCGGCATTGTTGACCACCACATGCAGATCGCCAAAAGCGGCAAGCGTCGCCTCGACAATGCGCCCGGCCGCCTCCCAGCTGGTGATGTCCTCGTAATTGGCGATGGCGCGGCCGCCGGCGGCGATGATCTCGGCCACCACCGCATCGGCGGCGCTGGTATCACGCCCCTCGCCGCCCAGCGAGGTGCCGATGTCGTTCACCACGACACAGGCCCCCTCGGCCGCGAAAGCCAGCGCATAGGCGCGGCCCAGGCCGCCGGCAGCCCCGGTGATGATAACGGTGCGATTGTCGCAGATGCCCATGTCAGGCCTCCTCTCGGGCAATGGGATGAAGCAGGTGGGCCGTGGTGTCGCCCGCCAGATCGATGCCGGCATAGGTGCGGCTGGCAAAATGCCAGGCGCTGCCCGCGCGGCGGAAGATGTCGTGATAGCGGCCGGTGGCGATCACCTGCAGGGCAAGGCCGGGGGCGGCCTGCAGCACCGTCCATTGCGACCGGCAGGCCAGCTCGTCGGCAGTGGCGCCGGGCGTGATGATCGGGTTGGTCATCAGGTGGCGGGTGTGCAGCCGCCCGCCGGGATAGACCCGCACCACCGACCGCCACATCGCCATGATCGCCGCGCGCCCTGTCAGCACCTTGCTGCCGACGATCACGCAGCCCCGGTCGAACAGGGCCGCGGTCGCCTCGAAATCGCCGGCGTCGAAATGCTCGGCATAAAGGGCCAGCAGATTGGTGATCTGCACCCCGGCCGGCAGGGTTGTGTCAACGCCCGCCATCACAGCCGCTCGATGATGGTGACATTGGCCTGGCCGCCGCCTTCGCACATCGTCTGCAGGCCATAGCGCCCGCCGGTGCGTTCCAGCGCGTGGAGCAGGCTGGTCATCAGCCGCGCGCCGGTGGCGCCAATGGGATGGCCCAGCGCAATCGCGCCGCCGGCCACGTTCACCTTCTCGTGGGGGATGGCCAGTTCCTGCATCCAGGCCATCGTCACGCTGGCGAAAGCCTCGTTGCATTCGAACAGGTCGATGTCCTCGATCCGCATGCCCGCTTTCTGCAGTGCATGGCGCGTGGCCGGGATCGGGCCGGTGAGCATCCACACCGGATCGGCCGCCCGCACCGAGAGGTGGTGGATGCGCGCGCGCGGCGTGAGCTTGTGTTCCTTCACCGCCCGCGCGCTGGCGATCAGCAGAGCCGCGGCGGCATCGCCGTTCTGGCTGGCGATGCCGGCGGTAACCAGCCCGCCCTCGCGCACCGGCTTCAGCGCGGCCAGGCCCTCCAGCGTGGTTGCCGGGCGGATCGTCTCGTCATGGGCCAGGCCCTCCAGCGGGGCGATCTCTTTGGCAAACCAGCCGGCCTCGGTGGCGGCCTGGGCGCGCTGGTGGCTGGCCAGGGCAAACTGCTCCATCGCCGCGCGGGTGAGGCCCCATTTCCCGGCGATCATCTCGGCCGAGCGGATCTGGTTGACCTCCTCGCCGCCATAGCGCGCATCCCAGCCGCGCGCGCCGGCAAAGGGGCTGGCAAAGCCATAGGCCTCGCCGGCGAACATGGCCGCCGAGATCGGGATGGCGTTCATCGCCTGGCTGCCGCCGGCCACCACCAGATCCTGGGTGCCGCTCATCACCCCCTGGGCGGCAAAATGCACCGCCTGCTGCGAAGAGCCGCATTGCCGGTCGATGGTAACGCCGGGCACTTCCTCGGGAAGGCCGGCCGCCAGCCAGGCGGTGCGGCCGATATCGCCCGCCTGCGGGCCGATCGTGTCGCAGCAGCCCCACACCACATCCTCGACCAGCACCGGATCGAAGCCGGCGCGGGCCATCAGCACGCGCAAGGGGTGGGCGGCAAGATCGGCCGGGTGAAGATGCGCAAGGCGCCCTTTTTTGCGACCCACAGGGCTGCGCACGGCATCGATGATATAGGCTTCAGGCATGGCTCGTCTCGCTCTCGCGGGCAAAGGTCTGGTCGGGGCCGTTGGGCCGGGTGAAGAGGCGCGCGGCGATGCGATCGCGGTGGAAGCGCGGCGTGCCCCAGGCGCCGTTCAGCGCCAGCGCCCGCTTGAGGAAGAGATGCACATCCACTTCCCAGCTGTAGCCCATGGCGCCATGCACCTGCAGCGCGGCGCGGGCGGCCTGATCCGCCGCTTCCAGCGCCACGATCCGGGCATGGCTGACACGGGCGCGGGCATGGATATCGCGCGCGGCAAGGCCGGCGGCGGCGGCATGCACCACCGGCCGGGCAAAGGCGATGGCCACCTGGGCGCTGGCCAGATGATGCTTCACCGCCTGATACGAGCCGATCGGCTTGCCGAACTGCTGGCGCTCCTGCGCATAGGCCACGGCCATGTCCACGCAGCGCTGGGCCAGGCCCAGCCCCTGCGCAGCGGCAAACAGCGCGCCGCGCTCCAGCGCCAGATCCCAGTCGGCAGGGCCCAGGCGCTCGGCCGCCTCGCGCTGCCATTCCACGCGGAACAGGCGGCGGAAGGGATCGATGCTGGCCACACGCGTCAGCTGCACGCCGGCGGCCGGGGCCAGCCAGGCCTCGCCCTCGTGGTGCAGCAGCACAGCTGCCGCGCTGTCGGCATCGGCCACCAGCGGGTTGGCCGGATGCTGGATGGCAATGGTGGCGCCGGCATCGGCCAGCACCGCCGCATCGGGCGCCCGCGCGGCCAGCATGGGCGCGGCAATGCCGGCGCTTTCCACCAGCGGCTCGGGCAGGGCGACATAGCCGGCCTGCTCGGCGATCAGCGCGAAATCAAGCTCGCCCAGGCCCAGCCCGCCGGCCGCCTCGGGCAGCAGCAGCAAGGTCAGGCCATTCTCGACAATCGCCGCCCAGCGCGCCGCATCGCGCGCCGCGCCGCTGGCCAGCAGCTGGCGCCAGTCCTCCGGCGTGCAGCGGTCGACCAGCAGGCTGCGGGCGGTCTCGGCAAACATCTTCTGTTCATCGGAGAGGGTGAAATCCATCGCCAGCCTCCTCTCAGCGCGGCAGGCCGAGCATGCGCTCGGCAATGATGTTGCGCTGGATCTCGTTCGATCCGGCATAGATCGGCCCGGCCAGCGCGAAGATGTAATCGTCCAGCCAGTCATGCGTGCCGGGGGGTGGCAGCAATTCGGCCTCGGCCCCCAGGATCGCCAGCGCCGTGCGGTGGAGGTGGATGTCCAGCTCCGACCAGAAGATCTTGTTGGTGCTGGCCTCGGGCCCGATCTTCGCGCCGGCCATCAGCGCGCTGGCGGTGGCATAGATGCTCAGCGCATAGGCCTCGGCGTTCATGTGGGCGCGCACCACATCGGCTTCCAGCAGCGGATCGGCGATGTGCCGGCGCGCCAGCCACAGATCGGCAAGGGCGGCCGCCGCCACCTGATAGCGCGCCGGGCTGCGCAGCATGAGGCCGCGCTCGAACCCGGCCGTTGCCATGCAGATGTGCCAGCCCTGCCCTTCCTCGCCCAGCCGGTTGAAGGCGGGCACGCGCACCTCCTCCAGAAAGATCTCGGCAAAGCCGACATGGCCGTTGATCTTGGCGATCGGGTTCACCGTCACGCCCGGCGCGTTCAGCGGGAAGAAGATCAGGCTCATGCCCTTGTGGCGCTCGCTGCCCGGCGTGCGGAACAGGCCAAAGGCCCAATCGGCAAACACCGCCCGGCTGGACCAGATCTTGTGCCCGTTGAGCACATAATCCTCGCCATCGCGCCGGCAGGTGGCGCGCACGCCGGCCAGATCGCTGCCCGCCTGCGGTTCCGACCAGGCCTGCGCCCAGATCTCCTCGCCCGAGGCCATCGCCGGCAGGAAGCGCTGCTTTTGCGCTGCGGTGCCAAATTCCATCAGCGTGGGGCCCAGCAGGAAGATGCCGTTCTGGTTGACCCGGCCGGGCGCGCCGGCGCGGTAATATTCCTCCTCGAAGATCAGCCATTCGATGAGGTTCAGCCCGCGCCCGCCATATTCCCGGGGCCAGGTCACCATGCCCCAGTCGCCCGATTTCAGGGTCTTTTCCCATTGGCGATGGGCCTCGAAACCGGCGCGCGAGGCATCGAAATGGTCCAGCGGCGTGGCCGGCACATGTGCTGCCAGCCAGCTGCGCACCTCGGCGCGGAAGGCCTGCTGTTGGGGGGTATAGGCCAGCCGCATCAGAACCGCGCCGCCCCCTTGGTGGCCACGAAGGCATCGCGCGCCTTCTGGCTGTCTTCATGCATGTACATTTCCAGCGTGAAGCCCTGCTCCCAGCGATAGCCGCGGTCGACATCGCGCGGCTCCAGCCCGTTCAGCGCTTCCTTGGCGATCACCAGCGCCTTGCGGCTCTTGGCGGCGATCTGCCCGCAAAAGGCGCGCGCCTCGGCCAGAAGATCGGCGCGCGGCACCACCTTTTCCACCCCGCCCAGCCGCCAGGCCTCGGCCGCCGCAATCGTGCCGCCGGTGAAGAAGGCCGCCCGCACCTTGTGCAGCGGCAACATGCGCGACAGGTGGCTGGCCCCGCCCATCGCCCCCCGATCCACTTCGGGCAGCGAGAAATAGGCATCCTCGGCGGCGATGATCGTGTCGGCCGCGCCGCAGATGCCAATGCCGCCGCCGATGACAAAGCCGTGCACCGCCACCACCACCGGCACCTCGGCCGCGCGCACCGCCTGGAAGGTGAGATAATTGCCGCGGTTGAGCAGGGTGATCCGCTCGGGGTGGGCCTGCATCTCCTTGATGTCGACACCGCCGCAAAAGCCGCGGGCGTGCTCGGCCGCGCGGATCAGCACGCAATGCACATCGGGCCGGGCCGCTGCATCGCGGATCAGCGCGGGCAGCGTGTTCCAGGTCGCGCTGTCGAAGGCGTTCACCGGCGGCACGTCGAAGACGATCTCGGCGATGCGCTCGGCAATGGTCAGGTCAATCGGCATGAAACTCTCCCGCGATGCTGTGCTGGCCGGGCGTTGCCGGCGTGTCTGCGACCAGGGCGCAAAGGCGCGCGCGCGCCTCGGCGCAGATGCGCGCCACCAGCTCTGCGCAGCCCGGCATGTCGTCTATCCGCCCGCCGACCACGCCGGTGGCCAGCACCCCCTGATCGACATCACCCGCCACCACCGCCTTCTGGATCAGCATCGGCATGGTGGCGGCCATCATCGCCTGCATCAGCGGCATCTGGCCATGGGCGGTCATGCCGCGGGCGGCGCGGATCAGCTCCAGCCAGCTGGCGCCTGTCTGCCGCTTCATCGCCGCGCTTGCCTCGATGGCGCGCAGCCACATGCCCAGCCGCCCGGAACGCTCGATGCGATCGACCAGCGGCGTGCGGATGATCCGCTGGGGAATGCCATCGAGCTTCGTCGTCAACACGATGCCCTCGGTGCCGGCCTTCAGATAGGCGGCCTTGGCGGCAGCGGGCACCGGGCTTTCCCGCGTCATCAAAAAGCGCGTGCCCATGGCAATGCCCACCGCGCCATAGGCCAGCGCCGCGGCAAGGCCGCGCCCATCGGCAAAGCCGCCGCTAGCGATCACCGGCACGCCCACCGCATCGAGCACCTGCGGCAACAGCACCGTGGTGGGCACAGCGCCGGTGTGCCCGCCGCCCTCGCCGCCCTGCACGCTGATCATGTCGACGCCCAGTTCGGCCATCTTCACCGCATGTTTCACCGCCCCCACGGTGGGGATGCACAGGATGCCGGCATCGCGGAAGCGGCCGATCATCCTGGCATTGGGCCCGCGCCCGAAGCTGACCGCGCGTACCTGCGCGCGGTTCTCGAGGATCAGCTCGACGATCTGCTCGGCGCCCGGCTGGAAGGCGTGGAAGTTGACGCCGAAGGGCCGGTCGGTGGCGCGGCGCACGGCCAGGATCTTGGCGCGCGCCTCATCGGCCGTCATCACCGCCGCGCCAAGGAAGCCGAAAGCGCCGGCATTGCTACTGGCGATCACCAGCGAAGGCTCGGCCACCCAGCCCATCGCCGTCTGGATGATCGGCGCGGTGCAGCCCAGCCGCTCGCACAGGATGGTGTGCAGGGGATCGCCCATCAGCCCTCTCCTGCCGCCTGTTTGCCCGCCGCCTGCTTATTCGCCGCCGCCGCCGACTGGCCGCTGACGCCGGCAATCGCATTGCCGGTCACCAGATCGTTCTGGGCATGGGCAAAGTGGTGCATGTGAAACACCGCATCCATCGCCGCACGCTTGCCGCGCAGCTCTTCCACATGGTTCACGGCCTGCTTGGTCAGCCAGTTGCCCAGCCGGGGCTGGGCGGCCAGCTTGTCTGCCCAGGCAGCGGTTGCCGCCTGCAATTCGGCCCGGGGCACCACCTTGTTCACCATGCCGAACCGGGCCGCGCGCGCTGCCTCCATCCGCTCGCCCAGCAGCAGGAATTCCTTGGCCACGCGCGGCGGCAGTTCGTAGGCATGGGCGAAATATTCCACGCCCGGAATGCCCATCAGCGGATTGACCGGATCCTGGAAGAAGGCATCCTCGCTGGCCACGATCAGATCGCACACCCAGGCCAGCATCAGCCCGCCAGCCACGCAGGCCCCCTGCACCATGGCGATGGTGGGCTTGGGAATATCGCGCCAGCGCCGGCACATGCCCAGATATTGCTCCTGCTCGCGGGTGTAGAGCAGTTCGGCGGCCGGCTTGTTGGTGTGGCCGGGCAGCATCAGCCGCTTGTCGAACTCGTGATGCAGGTCGCGCCCGGGCGTGCCGATGTCATGGCCGGCCGAGAAATGCCTGCCCGCCCCGGCCAGCACGATGGCGCCCACGCCATCATCGGCCACCGCGCGCTGGAAGGCATCGTCGAGCGCATAGGTCATCTGCCCGTTCTGGGCATTGTTGAACGCGGGCCGGTTCATGGTGATCCAGGCCACCCGCCCTTCCACCGCATAGAGCACCGGGCTGTCCGTCTCGTAGGTGATATCCGCCTGGCGCGGGGTGACGAGATCGCTCATGCCGCCCTCCGTGCCGGGGGGTTGTCCTTGATGACGCTGGCGCGGATATTGTGCGGATCGAGCCGGGCGATGATCGCCAGCGCCTCGGCGGTGGGCAGCGCAGTCTCCCCTGCCACCGCATTCTCCAGCGCAAAGCCGGTGGCCGCCTGCACCGCCTCGAAGCTGACACCCGGATGCAGCGAGACGACACGCAGCGCATGATCGGCCCCGCCAAAATCCATCACCGCCAGATTGGTGACGATGCGCCGCAGATCGACACCGGCGAAATGGCCGCCCGCCACCCGCTTGGCCGGATTATACCCCACGCCCGAGATCATATCGACCTCGCCCGCCACGAACACGCGCGGCGAATGGGCGGGGAAGAAGAAGGAATTGGGGTGGCAGATGGTGTTGCCGGGAAAGCCGCGCACGCCCAGCATCTGCGTCTTGGGCTGGCGATAGGTGCCGCCCATGAAGGAGAGGTTGATCTGGCCGAAGCGGTCGATCTGGGTGGGGGTGACCATGGCATGGCGCCGGCCGCTCCACACCGCGGCATCGAAAAAGCGCGAGAAGGGCAGGTGGCCGGCCGGCTTCCTGTCGTCATAGGCGCGCGGGCCGATCGGCACCGGCTGCTCCACCAGATAGGCCTCGCCATCGGTCATCATCAGCTCGGGGCTGTGGGTCAGCTTGGCAAGGCCGGCGGCCAGGCGCGGCACCGGGCCAACGCCGGTGGCCACCACCTCGCCATTGCCGCGGAAGGCCTCGGAACAGGCAAAGATGCACAGTTCGGCCAGGGTGATATCGTGTGCGTGCTCGCTCATCAGAAAATCGGCAGCGCAAGAGCGGCCACCGCCTCCTTTCCGCCAAGATGTTCCAGATAAAGGGCTTCGGAAGGGCCCACGAAGCGCCCGGCCACCGCCGCCCAGTCTCCCGGATCGCGCGCGGCATCGGCATAGGCCTTGAAGGCCTTCATATCCCAGCCATAATGCGGCGGCATCGAGCTGGGGTGGGCGCCACCGGGCAATTCCACCACGCCGCTGATGAAGGACCGCTCGACGATATTGTGGTGGGCCTCGGCCGGGTAATGGTCCTCCATCCGGTCGACCAGTTCCTCGCAGCTGACATAGGTCTTCGCGGCGGCCCGGGCGAACCATTCGTCGTAATAGACATCGGGCCCGAAGATATGGACATTGCCGCGCCAGTCGCTGCGGTTCACATGCAGCAGCGCCGCATCCAGCTTCAGCGCCGGCATGGCAATCAGCGCCTCGCCATCGGCATAGGGGCTGTGCACCAGCTTCAGCCCGCCCAGCTCGGCCAGATCCGTGCCCAGCCCCACGCGGGTGGGCAGGAAGGGCAGGCCAAAGGCGGCCGCCTTGAGCCCCCACTGGAACATGCCCTCGTCCAGCTCCAGCACGTCGAGCGTGCCGGCCTCGCGCGCCTTGCGGAACCACGGCTCCAGCGCGATCGCATCGAGGCTGACAAAGGCGAAGACCAGCTTGCGCACCTTGCCCGCCGCGCACAGCATGCCCACATCCGCGCCGCCATAGGCCACCACGGTGAGATCCTTCAGATCGGAGCGCAGGATCTCGCGCACCAGCGCCATCGGCTTGCGCCGCGGGCCCCAGCCGCCGATGCCGATGGTCATCCCGTCGTGCAGCTGCGCGACGATGTCGGCCGCGCTCATCCGCTTGTCCAGCATCGCCGGCATCACTGGCCCCCTTCCTGCGTTTTGGCCTGCGCTTCGCCCTGCGCTTCGGCCATGGCCTTTTGCCAGGCCCATTCATGGCCCCACTCGCTGGGTTGCAGATGGGCGGTGCAGGCCCAGCTGGCCGGATCGATCACCAGCGGATCCCAGCCGATCTCCAGGTCGAAGCCCGAAGGCGTCTGCATGTAGAAGCCGAAAGTGCGGTCGTTCACATGGCGGCCCAGCGTGGCGCTTTCGGGCACCTTGTGGGCGCGCATGCGATCATGGCAGCGGCCGACATCGGCCATCGTCGCCATTTCCAGCATCAGATGCACGCAGCGCGAGGGCGGCACCGGCATTTCGGCAAAGGCGATCGAATGGTGGCGGCCATTGTCGGCATGCATGAAGGCAAAGCCCATGCCGGGATCGGCCGGATCATCGCTGAAGCGGAAGCGCGGCAGGTCGGTATCGCCAAAGCCCACCACCTCCTTGTAGAAATCATGGGCCGCGGCAAAATCGGGCGTGGCGAACACCGCATGGCCCATGCCCATCTCGCCCGTCACAAAGCCGGAGACGCCGGCGGGCGAAACGAAGGGCACCGCGTCGCGCTGGTCGCCATGGAAGAATTCCAGCCCGTTGCCGGCCGGATCGCTGGTGCGGAAAAAGGCCGTAACACCGCGCGCGGCGGCTTCTTCGGGGCTGCCATCGGCCAC
>DASRYE010000140.1:0-3264 GCA_035653915.1 Novosphingobium sp.
CAAATTCCACCGCCGCTGCCGTTAGCGCCAGAACCCCGCCGGCAACGCCGCAAAACAGCCACATCCGCCGGCGGAACACCGCCCACACCTCGGCCGGATCTGGCAACAGCCGCTGCATGACGGCCTCGGCCCCGGGCATAAAGCCGTTCAATCCCTGTGATGCCATAGCGCTTTCACCCTTGCCTGATCCATCTGGCACAGAAGCTTTTGCTTCGGCCCTGGGCAGCACCCGTGCCGGGCGCTTGTGTCGTTCGATCTATGCGCCGCCTAAGGGATTGACCCAAGGAATAGCCCGTCCATTTCAGAACAGTTCGTCGCCAGCTGCGTACAAAACCGAGGCATTCCCGCAGCGCGCGAGGCCCGCCTTCAGCGCTCCTGCGCCGCCAGGTTCAGCCGGCGCACCGCCGCATAGCCCATCACGCTGCAGAACAGCAGCGTGTCATGCGTGAAAGGGGTTGGCCCCACTGTCTCGAAGGTCACGCGGGACATTTCATACAGCGCAAAGCCCAGCCACCCGAGATCCGTGGCCAGCGGCCGGCGCAAAAAGCCCGCCAGGATCGACAGCACCGCCCCCAAACACAGCGCCACCAGCAGGCCAAAGCCGACAAGGCCCATGTTCACCCGCGTTTCGATGGCGATGTTATGAAAATTGAAGCCTTTGCGGCCGGTGATCCCGTTGATGTACCACAGCCCTTCGGCATCGAGATTGCCCTGCAGCCAGAAGGCGCCATAGCCCGTGCCCAGCCACGGCCGCTCGTCCATATAGCCTTGCCCGCGATACCACAGATAGCGCCGGCCGGTGAGGTTCTCGTCCTTGTTCAGCATGTGCAGGATCTCGGAACGCACCTCGGGCTGGCTCATCGCCACGCTGCCCACGCCCACCAGTGCCAGCGCCAGCGCCAGCATCGCCGCCCGCACCGGGGGGCGCAGCAGCCGCATCACCCCCATGGCCGCCATCAGCAGGCAGGAGATCGCCAGCGCCGCCGTCGATCCGGTGGAATGGGTGCTGATCAGCCCCGCCAGCAGCACCGCCACCACCGGCAGGCTGAGCGCCAGGCGCCAACCGCGCCCGCCCGGCCCCATGGCCGCCATGGCCCCCACCCACATCACCAGCGCCGTCGCGCACCAGTCGGCGAAATAGTTCTTGCCGCCGCCCAGCCCCACAAAGGCGGTGTCGCCCTGCGCGCCCCAGGCGGCAGACTGGCCGAACACCAGCCCCAGCGCCACCGTTGCCACCAGCCCCACCGCGTAAGACAGCATCACCCGCCGCGGCCAGGCGCAGGCGCCCATCATCAGCCCGGCGATCATGGTGATCGCCAGCTGCGCGCTATAGCGCAAGGTGGCGAGCGGCGCCGTGCTCCACAAGGTGGACAGCATGGCGAACAGGAACAGCAGCGCATAGGGCCAGCAGCGTATCACCCGCTGCATCGGCACCGCGCTGATCGGCACCCATTGCACCGCCACCAGCAGCAGGAACAGGATGGGCCCCGCCACTCCCAGCGCGGGAAAGGTGAGCATCACGCTCACCCCCACGGCGGGCCAGATGATCGCCATCCATTCGCGCCAGAGGTGGCGCGGCGGCAGGCTTTGCGGGCGGCGCGGCGGCGCGGGCCAGGCGGCCCCCTCTTGCGCCATGGCGCCCTGTTCCGTCAGGTCAGAAAGCAAGGGTCACCCCCACAAGGCCGGTGTTGGAACGGAAGGCATGGGCCGGATCGGTGCAGGCGCGCTGGGCATGGCGATAGGTCACCTTCGCGCTCAGCCGGCGGTTGATCAGCCAGCGGGCATTGGCCTCGCCCCGCCATTCGGTGGAGGGCGTATCCGGCCCCAGCGGGTTCTGGCGCTGATAGTCGCCCTCGGCCGTCAGGATCAGGTTGCGGGCCAGCTCATGCTCCACCCGCAGGTCGAACTCGCTGACGCGCGCGCCCGCGCTGGTGATCGAGGCGGTCTCATCGACCCGCCGGTCAGCCGTGAGCCTGAGGCTGGTGCGCGCATCGAGGTTCCACGCCAGATCGGCGCCGAATGACAGGCCCTTGGCCGTCAGCATCCGGGCATCGTCGTAGCGGCGGCGCATATAGCCCAGCCGCGCCTCGCCATAAAGCTTGCCGGTGAGGCGAAAGGCCAGGCCCCCTTCCGCCCGCCAGCCCACCGAACTGCGCGCCAGCCCGCCCGGCTGGGCCGGATCGCTGGCGGGCAGGCGATAGGCCTGATCATCCCACACCGCGCGGGCCACCAGGCTGACGCCGGGTTGCAGCTCGTAATCGGCCCGCATCAGCACGCTATAGCCGGTGCGGCTGCGATAGCGCTGGTCGATCAGCGCGCCGGTATCGCTGAGCGGGCTGTGGTAGGTGAGCCCGAGAACGCCGCCCAGCGCCCGCAGCGTCAACCGGTTGAACACGCGCGACGCGCCCAGCTTCACCTGCAGCTGGTCGTAGCGCACCGGGCTCGCCGCGCCATAGGGGCTGTTGTAATCATCGCGGGCCAGCAGCAGGTGCTCGGCCGCGGCGGTCAGGTCGATGCTGGTCTGCCCGGCAAAGTCGAGCCGCGCGGCCAGCGATCCGCCATAGCGCGTGCCATCCTCGCCCGCATGCCCCTGATAGAAACTGCGCCCGGCATAGCCGCCCAGCTTCAACTGGTGGCGCGAAAAGCCCGAAACCAGCTGCGCGCCGCCCTGCAGATCCCAGTAATTGTCGCCAATGCGCTGCTCGTCCACCGCGCGCACATTGTCGGTGATGCCCCAGTTGGCGGACAGCTGCGGATACAGGAAGAAGGCGCCCAGCCGGCCTCCCACCGGCTGATAATCCGGCCGGGCCCGATCCGCCACGCTCACCCCTTCGGGCACCGGGGTGAAGGGCGGGGCATAGCCGCCCGGCGACAGCGCCGGCGCCACCGGCGGCAGAATGGCGCTTTGCGCAAGGCAGGGCCCGGCCTGCGCCCCGGCGGCAATGGCCACCGCGCCCAGTGCCCAGCCCTTGCCCGGCCTGCCGCTGCCCGGCCTGCCGCGCCCGCTTGCCCTGTTCGCGCCTGTCACCCTCATCAACTGTCGCCCTCGTCGGTTCCGTCTCGTCCGTTCCGTCCGCGCGGATGGCCGGTGAACGGGCCATCCTGCTGCCGCTGCCGGCGCGATGTGCCGCCGGGTGTGGCCCAGGATCAGCTAGGTGAAAACGCGTTGTCGCACCGTTTTGGCACCAATTGCCCGGTCGGATCGGCATCGGCAGGGGCTGTTGCCGGCCCCGCCGGGGGCAATCGGGGTGTGGCCGGTGCGCG
>DASRYE010000141.1:0-5130 GCA_035653915.1 Novosphingobium sp.
CAGGATCGCAAGGAGGCTTACGCCATGGCTGATGCACCCAAACCCGCCGCCCCTTCGGCCAGCGGCCGGGCCAGCACCAAGAAGGAACTGCCGGAGCATTTCCGCGCCTACAAGCATGTGTGGGTGGCGGTGGAAATCGAGCATGGCGCGGTTCACCCGGTCAGCTTCGAGCTGCTGGGCGAGGGGCGCAAGCTGGCCGACAAGCGCGGCGTGGAACTGGCCGCGGTGGTGATGGGCGATGCGCGCGCAGACCTTGATGTGGCGGCCACGCACTGTTTCGAATATGGCGCGGATGTGGTCTATATCGCCCAGGATCCGGCGCTGGCCCATTATCGCAACGAGACCGCCTGCGATGTGCTGACGCATCTGGTCAACACCTACAAGCCCGAGATCCTGCTGCTGGGCGCCACCAATCTGGGCCGCGATCTGGCGGGCGCGGTGGCGACAACCCTGCAAACCGGCCTCACGGCTGATTGCACCGAGCTGGCGATCGACGAGGAAGGCTCGCTGGCGGCCACCCGGCCCACCTTTGGCGGCTCCCTGCTGTGCACCATCTTCACGCTCAACTATCGCCCGCAGATGGCCACCGTGCGCCCGCGGGTGCTGCCCATGCCGCCCCGGCAGGAAGGGCGCGGCGGCCGTATCATCACCTACAGCCCGGCGATCGACGAGACCAGGGTGATCACCAAGGTGCTGGATTTCATCGCCGACCGCGACAGCGACAAGGCCCAGCTGCCCTATGCCGATATCGTCGTGGCTGGCGGGCTGGGGCTGCGCTCGGCCGAGAATTTCCAGCTGGTGAAGGCGCTGGCTGATGTGCTGGGCGGCGAATATGGCGGATCGCGCCCGCTGGTGCAGAAGGGCTGGATCACCGCCGACCGCCAGATCGGCCAGACCGGCAAGACGATCCGCCCGCGCCTCTATATCGCCGCCGGCATTTCCGGCGCCATCCAGCACCGGGTGGGGGTGGAAGGGGCCGATGTGATCGTGGCCATCAACACCGATCCGCAGGCGCCGATCTTCGATTTTGCCCATCTGGGGATCGTTGCCGATGCCGTCACCCTTCTGCCCGCGTTGACCGAGGCCTTTGCCGCCCGGCTGCGGGTCAACCGTCTGGCCAGCTGAGAGGAGCGCGCCATGAGCGACACCGGAACCCAAACGCCGCAATTCGATGCCATCGTGGTGGGGGCGGGGCCTTCGGGCAATGCCGCGGCCTATGTGATGGCCCGCGAAGGGCTGGCCGTGCTGCAGATCGAGCGCGGCGAATATGCCGGCAGCAAGAATGTGCAGGGGGCCATCCTCTATGCCGATGCGCTGGAGCAGATCATCCCCGATTTCCGCGAGGATGCGCCGCTGGAACGCCATGTGATCGAGCAGCGGATCTGGACGATGGACGACAGGAGCCACACCGGCGTCCATTACCGCTCCGACGATTTCAACGAGGAGCGGCCCAACCGCTACACCATCCTGCGCGCCCAGTTCGACAAATGGTTCAGCGCCCGGGTGCGCGCGGTGGGCGCCACGGTGCTGTTCGAGACGACGGTGACAGAGCTGGTGCGCGACCTCACCGGCCGGGTGATCGGCGTGCGCACGGATCGCGGCGGCGCGCCCGTCTTCGCGCCGGTGGTGGTGCTGGCCGAAGGGGTGAACGGGCTGGTGGGCCAGCGCAGCGGGTTGCGCAAGGAAGTGCAGCCCGAGACGGTGGCGCTGGCGGTGAAGGAGATGCATTTCCTGCCGCGCGAGGTGATCGAGGCGCGCTTCAACCTCGCCGGCAGCGAGGGCGTGGTGATCGAGGCGATGGGCACGATCACTCGCGGCATGACCGGCACCGGCTTTCTCTACACCAATGAGGAATCGATCTCGGTGGGCATCGGCTGCATCGTCGCCGATTTCGCCACCAGCGGCGAGACCCCCTATGGCCTGCTGGAGGCCTTCAAGAACCACCCCTCGATCAAGCCCCTGTTGGCCGGCAGCGAAGTGAAGGAATATGCCGCCCACCTGATCCCGGAAGGCGGCTACAAGGCGATCCCGCAGCTTTATGGCGATGGCTGGCTGGTGGTGGGCGATGCCGGGCAGTTCGTCAACGCGGTTCACCGCGAGGGATCGAACCTGGCGATGACCACCGGGCGCCTGGCCGCCGAGACGGTGATCGAGCTGACCCGCAAGCGCGCGGACATGACAGCGGCCAACCTCGCCCGCTTCGCCGCGCGGCTGGAGGGCAGTTTCGTGATGAAGGACCTGAAGAAATACAAGGGCATTCCCGGCCTGCTGCATGGCGGCAAGGCGCAGTTCTTCGGCACCTATCCGCGGCTGATCAGCCAGGCGATGCAAACCTGGCTGCGCGTCGACGGGCTGGACAAGAAGGCCAAGGAAGGGGCCATCGCCCGTTCCTTCCGCGAGGCGCGCGGGCTGCGCGGGCTGATGGGCGATGCCGTGCGGCTGGTGCGCGCCTGGCGCTGAGCCGCGAGGGAACCACGAAAATGGCAAGGCAAGAAGGAGACGGACGATGACTGTGTTATCCGGCGTGAAGGTGGAGGAGAAGCTCTTCCAGAACCGCTATCTGGTCGATGCCGGCCGGCCGCATATCCGGGTGCGCGCGCATGATGTGCCCTCGGCAGGCCTGCTGGCGATGACCACCCTGTGCCCGGCGGGCTGCTATGCGGTGAATGAAAGCGGGCGGGTGGAAGTGTCGGCCGATGGCTGCGTGGAATGCGGCACCTGCCGCATCGTTACGCAAAAGACCGGGGAGATCGAATGGAACTATCCGCGCGGCGGCTTTGGCGTGCTTTATAAATTCGGTTGAATTCAGGCACTCCGCCAGCTGTTGTGCGGTTGTTGCCGGAAAACCGTATATGGCGGAATATAGACCATTTTTCTTGCCGCTATAGAGGGTTTTTGAGAAATTATGACAAGCGGAAAAAATGATTCGCGCCGCCATTTCCAGGCAGGGGCGAACGATCCGGGAAAGCATGCGCTGATGGCAGGAAGGTTGGCCCCATGCCTTTTGCCACAGTTCCCCAGGATGGCGCGCGCGCCGGATCGGCGCCGGCGCTGACGGCTGCGCGCGGCCCCCACATGCGCAGCGGCAGCCACACCCGCGCCGATATCGCCCTGCGCGGTATCTACGAGATCTCCAAGGTTCTGGCGGTGCCGGGGCGGCTGGATGCGATGGTGGGCAATGTGCTCCGGCTGCTGTCGAGCTTTCTCGACATGCATCACGGCATCGTTGCGCTGCTGGACGAACAGGGCGATCCGCGCAGCGCTGTCGGCATCGGCTGGCAGGAGGAGCGGATCGAGACCTGGTTTCGCTGCCTGCCCGAGCGGGTGGTGGGGCAGATCGTGGCGACGCAGATGCCGCTGGTCATCGCCAATATCGCCACCAGCCCGCTGTTTGCCGACTGGCCCCGCAGCGAGCCGGAAGCGGGCGCGCGCGTCTCCTTCCTCGGCGTGCCGATCAAGGACCGCGACCGGGTGGTGGGCACGCTGACCATCGAGCAGGTGTGGCGCGAGGAAACCCCCTATCACGCGGCCGATGAGGATGTGCGCTTCCTCACCATGGTGGCCAATCTCATTGGCCAGACGGTGCGGCTGGTGGATCTGATCGGCCGTGATCGGGAACGGCTGATGGACCGCCAGCGGCAGCTGGAAAAGGAACTGTCGCGCCAGGCCGGCGAGGAAGGGGGGCGCAATCCGCGCGGCATTGTGGGCAACAGCGGGGCGCTGCGCCATGCGCTGGGGCAGATCAAGATCGTTGCGCGCAGCCATTCGGCGGTGTTGCTGCGCGGCGAAAGCGGCACCGGCAAGGAGCTGTTCGCCCGCGCCACCCATGATTTCAGCCCGCGGGCCAAAAAGCCCTTCATCAAGCTGAACTGCGCGGCGCTGCCCGAATCGGTGCTGGAATCGGAACTGTTCGGCCATGAGAAGGGTGCGTTCACGGGCGCTGTCTCGCAGCGCAAGGGGCGGTTTGAACTGGCCGATGGCGGCACCCTGTTCCTCGACGAGATCGGCGATACCAGCCTGGCCTTCCAGGTGAAGCTGCTGCGTGTGCTGCAGGAGGGCGAGTTCGAGCGCATTGGCGGCATGAACACCATCAAGGTGGATGTGCGGCTGGTGTGCGCCACCAACCGCAACCTGGAGGAAATGGTGGCGCGCGGCGAATTTCGCGCCGACCTGTATTATCGCATCAACGTCGTTTCGGTGCGGCTGCCGGCGCTGCGGGATCGGCGCGAGGATATTCCCGAACTGGCGCGCGAATTCCTGCGCCGCTTCGACGAGGAGCACCACACCCACCACGAGTTCGGCCCCTCGGCCTATCACGTGCTGGACAGCTGCTATTTCCCCGGCAACGTGCGCGAGCTGGAAAACTGCATCCGCCGCACCGCCACCCTGTCGCGCGGGGATCGCATTCTCGACAATGATTTTGCCTGCCGGCACGATGAATGCCTGTCGGCCACCTTGTGGAAATCGGCGGTGTCGCAGCCTTTCCCGATCGTGCAGCCGCGCCAGCGCGAGCCGATCGGCATTCCGCTGCCGGCAGATGCGCCGCCGCCCGCCCCGCCGCCCCTCCACGAGGACAGCGCCGATCGGCCCGCCCTGCCGCTGGCAGCGGGCGATGGCGGGGATTTCGGGCAGGATAATGTGAAGGTCAGCCGGGCCGAGCTGGTGGCCGCGCTGGAGGCAACCGGCTGGGTGCAGGCAAAGGCTGCGCGCATGCTGCATCTCACCCCGCGCCAGATCGGCTATGCGCTGCGCAAATACGGGATCGAGGTCAAGCGGCTCTAGCGCTGCCGGGGTTTCTGGCCGGGCCGGGGCGTTGCCGGCCATTCCTCTCCACATCACGCGAAAGGGAGCATTGCAGTGCAGCAAAAGGCTTGTATGCGCGGCGTATCGATATACGGTTGGATACAGGGGGCCGGTGCTTCCGGCAGGCTGAGGAAAGGTGTGGCGATGCAGGCAGGGCGGGTAGAAGCGGCAGGGGCCGGGCTGAGGCGCGCGGCGGCGGTGCTGGGCTTGTGGCTGGCGGCCCTGTTGCTGCCGACCCTGTTGCTACCGGCGGCGGCCTTTGCGCAGGCGCGCGGGCCGGTGGTGCTGGGGGCGGCCTCCTTGCAGGAATCGCTGAATGCCGTGGCC
>DASRYE010000142.1:0-9426 GCA_035653915.1 Novosphingobium sp.
GCGATCGGGCAATCCTCGCCGACAAAGTCGAAAATGTCGCGCACGGGGCCGTCGCTCACCTCGGCGGGCAGTTCGAAGGTCCAGCCGAGATAGCCCTGATGCGGGTCGAAATCGTCGAGCGGGGGGATCGCGGACGTGTCGCAGGTGGTGCACACCGCGCCAAGCCCGGCCAGTTCGCGCAGCAGCAGCAGCGGTTCGCTGCCATTGCGCATGGCCCCGGCGCGCGGGCGCAGATGCACTTGCCAGCCCTCGGCGGCAGCGGGCGCGGCGGCAGGGCCGGCCAGATCGTCGAGCAGGGCATCGAGGTCGATGTCGAAGCCTTCGTCTTCCGGCTCGGCGCTGGCGGCGGGGGCAGGGGCAGGCGCTGGGGCCGCAGCAGGCGCCGGGGCGCCGCCGGCGTTCTTGGCCATCGAGGCTTCCATCTCGGCCAGCAGCGCGGCATCCTCGGGCGCCGGGGTGGCCTCGCGGGCGGCGGTCACATGGTCGGCCAGCACATCCAGCGCGCGCAGCAGCAGATCCACCAGCGGCGGGGTGATCGCCACCAGCCCCTCGCGCACATCAGACAGCAGCGTTTCGAACACATGCGTATAGGCCTGCAGCGCGGCAAAGCCGAAAGCGCCCGCGCCGCCCTTGATGGAATGCACGCCGCGAAACACCGCGTTGATCGTGTCGGCATCCTGGGTGCCGGCCTTGCAGGCGGCCAGGCCCTGTTCGGCCGCCGCCAGCGATTCCTCGCATTCGACGAAGAAGATCGCCTGGATTTCTTCGCTCGTCATGCCTCGCCTCCGTCGAACAGCAGCGTTTCGAGGCCGGTCAGCCGGGCCGCTTCCAGCAGCGCCGGCGACGGGGTGATCTGGGCGCCATCGCCGCTGCGCCGGGCGCTGGCCAGCAGTTGCAGCATGGCCTGGCCCACTTGCTGGCAGGCGGCCGCATCAATGGAGAGCACGCCGCTGCCCTGCGCCGCCTGGAATTCAGGCAGCAGGGCCTCGGTGGCGGCGCGATCGCATCGGGCCGGCAATTGGATCGTGGGCATCGGCCAAAACTCTCCTCTCTGGCGCCCTGGCAGGGCAGTGCGGCACTTGGGGCGGCGGATCTGCCGCGGGCCTGCCGCCGCGGCGGGCACACCGGTCTTACGCTGGGGGGGCAAATTCATCGCTTGCGCGGATCTCAGTAATTTCCCGGGAAAATGCCGGGGCGGGGCGCGTCAGAAGCTGCTCCAGTCGCTGTCCTCAACCTCGGCCTTCAGCGCCAGATTGCCCTGGCTGGCCAGCGGCGCCGGCAGGGCGGGCGCGGCGCGGCGCGGCGGCAGGAAGGGGGTCACCTCGGCGGCCGGGGCCGGCAGCGCGCGGGCGCGCGGCGCGGGGGTGTAGGCGGGCGCATGGGTCAGCGCATGGGCGGGCGCAAAGCCGGCCTCCTCGCCCACGCCAAAGCGCGCGGCCAGTTCGGCCAGGCTGGCCGCTTCCTGCGCCAGGCTCATCGCTGCCGCATGGGCCTCTTCCGACATGGCGGCATTCTGCTCGGTCACGTTTTCCATCTGCATCAGCGAGCCGTTGACCATGCCGACGGTGGAGGCCTGCATGTTGGCATAGGCAGCGATGCCGTCGATCATCTGGTTGACCTCGCCGACATGCGCCGAGATCTGCCCCAGCAGATCGCCGGTGGCCTTCACCAGGCCAACGCCGGTGTTCACCTGATCGCTGGAGGTGGTGATCAGCCGGCGGATATCCTTGGCGGCATCGGCGGCGCGCTGGGCCAGCGCGCGCACCTCGTTGGCCACCACCGCAAAGCCGCGCCCGGCCTCGCCGGCGCGGGCCGCTTCCACCCCGGCGTTCAGCGCCAGCAGGTTGGTCTGGAACGAGATGCCATCGATCACGGTGATGATCTGGCTGATCTGCTTGGCCGATTGCTCGATCGCGGCCATCGCCTCGGTCGCGCGCGAGACGACCTCGCCGCCTTCCTCGGCCTCCACATGGGCCTTGGCGATGCTTTGCTGGACCTGGCCGGCGCTGTCGGCGCTTTCGCGGATGATCTCGGTCATCTGCTCCATCGCCATCAGCGCTTCCTTCAGCGAGGCGGCGTGCTGTTCGTTGCGGCGGGCCAGATCATCGGAAGCGGCGCGGATTTCCTGCGTGCCGCGATTGACCTGCCGGGCCGAGCGGGTGACCCCGCCGAACATGTCGGCCAGATCTTCCATCGTCTCGTTGAAGGCCTCGCGCAGGGGTTCCTGGGCGGGCGGGAAGGGGCTGTCGATGCGATAGTCGAGCTGGCCTGTGGCCAGTTGCTCGAAAGCGGCGGTCAGCTTGGCCAGCAGGTCGGCCTGCTCGGCCATGGTGGCCCTTTCGCGCAGGGCATTGTCGCGGAACACGGCGATGGCGCGGGCCATGTCGCCCAGCTCGTCCTCGCGGGCGGTGGGGCCCCTTGTCGCATCGAGATCGCCTGCGGCCATGCGCCGCATCGTCTCGGCCGTCTCGCCCAGCGGCGCCAGCACCTGGCCGCGCAGATAGCGGTTGGCCCCCATCACCATGGCCAGCACCAGCCCGGCCATGCCCGCCAGCCCCACGAAGGTGAGCGTGAGGGTGAGGCCGCTGGACTGGTTCAGCTCGTTCTGGCGGTTCGTCGAGGCGGTGACGAGCGCGTCGATCTGGGCGCGGTGGGTGGCATAGATCGCCGCCAGCTGGCGATAGCTGTCGGTCATGCGCTGGGGCTGGTTCTGTTCGATGGCGGGCAGGAAATTATTGTCGAGTTCGGCCCAGAACTGGCGCGCGGTCACGTCAGACTGGGTGAACAGCCGCTGCTTCAGATCGTCGTCAAGATCTGCCCCCTGCCAGCGTTTGGCTTCCTGCTGGAACTGGTCTTCCAGCTGCTTCAGCCGGTCGCGGTGGGTGGGCAGGGTTTGCGGGTTCTGCGCCAGGATCGTGGCTTCGAGGAAGGGCTCGATCACATAATTGGGCGGCGGCAGAATATCGGCGACAAGGTCGTTCACCTGCTGGTTGCGGTGGTGCAGCGGCCCGCCATAGCGGATCTGGTTGATGCCAAAGCCGCCTGCCACCACGCCCAGCACCAGCGCCGAGACGATCGCGGTGCCCGCCATCCTGCTTTTTTGCTCAATCCTCATCGGCATTTCCCGTAACGGCGGTTTCCCGCGCCACCCCTGTATCGGGGCCATCGCCTATCGATTAGACGAGGAGTGCGAAGCGCCGCTTGAAGCACGTCTGGGGAGATATACGGGGGTGGGGGCAGGCAGTTCTTTGCCTTTGTTTGCTAGGTGCTTGGCTTGTGCCCGCCAGGCCGGGCCCGATGTTTGATCAGCGAGAGTGGCACGGCGATGCATGAAGCGAGAGTTCTGGTGGTCGATGATTCGGCAGCGATGCGCGCATTGTTTTCCGATGTGCTCGAACAGTCCAGGAACGTCACCGTGGTGGGCACGGCTGCCAGTGCCGCCGAAGCGCGCGACCAGATCGCCGAGCTGCGCCCCAATGTGGTGACGCTGGATGTGGAAATGCCCGGCATGAGCGGCATCGAATTCCTGGAAGAGCTGATGACCACCCAGCCGCTGCCGGTGGTGATGCTGTCCTCGCTCACCCAGTCGGGCACGGAAATCTCGCTCAAGGCCTATGCGCTGGGGGCGGTGGAATGTTTCCCCAAACCGCTGAAGGCCACGCCCGAGCAATTTGCCAAAACGGTGGGCAAGCTGGGCAAGATCGTGCTGGCCGCGGCCAATTCCAACGTGCGCGAACGCAAGAGCGGTGGCAGCGCCCGCCGCGAAGCCGCCGCCCAGGCCCAGTTCACCTGGAACGGCCATATCCTGGCGATGAGCGCCTCGATGGGCGGGATCGACGCGCTGAGCCAGCTTTTGGCCGATTTCCCCGCCGAATGCCCGCCAACCGTGATCACCCTCGCCAGCGAGCCGGCGCTGGTGGATACGTTCATCATGCGCCTCTCGGGCGAGCTGGCCTGCAAGATCGTGCCCGCCCAGGATGGCGCCGCGCTGGTGCCCGGCACCATCCACATCGCCGCCGATCCCGAACGCCATGTGATCTTCGAGCCGGGCCAGCCGCCCAAGCTGCGCATGATCACCCGCGATCCGGTGGAAGGGGCGCGCCCGTCTGCCACGCTGCTGTATGGCACGCTGGCGCGCGCGGGCGTGCCGGCGGTGGGCGTGGTGCTCACCGGCATGGGCGAGGATGGCGCGCGCGGCCTGCGGCTGATGCGCGATGCCGGCTGCCGCACTTTCGCGCAGGATCGCGCCACCGCCACCGTGGCCGAAGCGCCGGCAGCGGCCGTGGCCGCCAATGCGGTGGAAAAGGAATTGCCGCTGGAAGGGCTGGGCGAGGCGATTCTGGGCTGCTGCAACCAGGCCTGAGGCCGCGGGGGCGGGGCCGATGCCCGCCCCGGCCCTGCCAGTTGGCACCCCGCCTTAATCGACCAGCGCGGCCTCGATGGCGATGCGGATCGCCTCCGATGTGTGGTTGGCGCCCATTTTCGTCAGCATGTTGGCGCGGTGGATTTCCACCGTGCGCGGCGAGATCGACAGTTTCTCGCCGATCATCCGGTTGGAAAGGCCGCCGGCCACGCCGGCCAGCACTTCGCGTTCGCGCTTGGTCAGCCGGTCCACCCGGCTGCGGGCCATGGCCTCGCGCAGCTTGGTGCTGCCCAGCGTTTCGGCCTTGGCTTCGGCCTCGCGCACCACGGCGATGATATCCTCGCGATCGAACGGCCAGGCGATATAGTCTATCGCGCCATCCAGCACCGCGCGCACCACCATGCGGGTGGTGGGTTCCTGCGCGAAGCCGATCACCGGCAGCCACTGGCCCGAGCGGCCCATCTGCCCCAGCAGGGTGCCGATCGCGCGGCTGTCGTCATGCACCAGCAGCAGGCCCTGGCGGGGCCAGCGGCTGATGAGTTCGGAAGCATCCTCAAACGGTTCGACATGGATCGTGCTGCCGACCAGGCAATGGGAAATGGCCGCCCTGCGCCGCACATCACCATCGACAAGGAAAAGGCTGGTTCCTGTGCTCAAAGTTGATATCCCCCTCTTGCCCTTGGTTTATGCCTAGCAAATACTGCCTAGGATTGGAGTAATAACTGTCTCCGTTTCGACGTAGCTTTCGATCCGAAATAGATTCATTGCCTGTAATATAAGTATTTGTGCCTATTCATGAGAAATAAGTCGCTGTCGCCAAGGCTTGCGCCCCGCCGCAGGCCGGGCACAACAGTATCGGCAAAGGCAGGGGCAAGGCGGCATGCGCTTGCGCGCCGGCGTTAACCAGCGCGCTGCGGGGCACAAAACAGGAGCGCAAGGGGCCGTTCGGCGGCCTGTTCAGGCAGCGCCGGTCAGGCTCTGGGCGATTTCGATGAAATCGGCGCGAATGCGCTCCAGCGTCGGCGCATGAAAGGCCAGCACACTGTCGAGCACGGATTTGCGCGCCGCATTATACAGCACCAGCAGCGCCTGCGACATCGAATCATTGCCCGAAACGCCCAGCTGTAGCGCCGTCAGCGCCGAGATCGCGCGGGTGAGGGCGCGGCTCTTGGTCTGGTTGTCGCCGCGTTCCTCGGCGATCAGCGCGCTGCCGATCGCGGCGATCAGCTGCTCGAAGCACAGCTTCACCAGTTCGGCCGGGTCGGCGGCGGTCACCCGGGCGTCGAAATCGACGCGGCGGTAGACCTGGTTGGGATCGCGGCTGGCAAGCATGGCTGTTCCCTCCTCAATTGCTCGTCTTGTTCCAGGCGGCGATCTGGTTCTTCAGGAAGGTCAGCGTCGAATTCGACGTGGCGACGGCGGTATCGGCGTTGGTCAGCTGGCTCAGCAATTGCGTGCGCAAACTGGCCTGCTGGGTGGCAATGGCCGTTTGCTGGCTTTGCAGGGTGGTCTGCTGGGCGGTGTAATAGGTGATCGAGCCCTCCAGCGAGCCGGGGTCGGTGGAGGAACTGACCGCGCTCGATATGTTGAACAGCGTGCCATAGATGCCATTCAGCCCGGTTGTGAACATGGCCGCCACGCCGCTGGGGTTGCTGGTCAGAATGCTCGACAGCTTGGTGGTGTCGAGCGTGAGGCTGCCATCCTTGGCCAGCGTCAGGCCCAGATCGGCCAGCGTTGCAGGGGCGGTGCCGGTGGCATTGGGCATGATCGTTTCGCCCGGCAGCTGGGTCAGCGCGGTTTGCAGCGCCATCGCGCCGGGATCATTGGCCAGCGAGCCCGAGGTGGAGGGGGTCATGTAGCCGTTCATCGTGGTGATGATCTGGTTGAGCGTGCTGGTCAGGTTCGTCATCGCGGTGGTGATCGCGCTCGACGGGTCGGAATAGGTGATGGTGGTGGGCGCGCCGGCGTTGGTGCCGGTCAGGCTCAGCGAGAGGCCGGGGGCGGCATTGGCGATGGTGTTGCTGGCGCTGGTGTGGCTGATGCCATCCAGCTTGTAGCTGGCATCCTGCGCGCCCTGGGCCGAGGACATCGTGCTGCTGGTGCTGGCCGGGTTCCAGTTCAGCGCGGAAAGGCCCGGATCGGCGCTGTTCTCGCTGGCGGTGATGGTGAAGGCGTTGTCGGCGCCGGTGGGGCCTTTCAGCACCAGCTGGGCGGTGCCATCGGCATTGCTGCTGACATAGGCGGACAGGCCGGCGCCGGAATTGTTGATGCTCTGGGCGATGGTGGCCAGGCTGTCGCCCTGGTTGACGGTGATGCTCACCGCGCTCTTGCTGCTGTCGGCGGTGAAGCTGGCGGCGGCGGTGCTGGTGGCGGCGGTCGCCGTGCCGAACTGGATCGACAGCGTGCCCGAGCCGGTGGTGGCCGAGGAAGAGGAAAAGCTGGAGGAGGCCAGCACCTGCGACTGGGCCAGCTGGCTCACTTCCAGCGAATAGCTGGTGCTGGCGCCGCTTTGGCCTTCGGGCAGGGTGGCGCTGGCAACCTGGCTGTTGGTAACCGTTGGCGAGGAGGCCAGCGAGCCGGCGCTGACCAGCGAATAGAACGAGCTGGTGAGCGAGGACATATAGCCCTTCAGCGTCGTCGCGTCGGAAATCTCTACCGAGACGGCGCTGAGCTGGTTGGTGACGTTGGTGGTGGCCGTGGCATATTGGGCGGTGGCCATTTCGGTGGCCAGCGTATCCATGTTGATGCCCGTGCCCACGCCCAGCGAGGTCAGCAGCTGGGCGCCGATCGAGGTGCTGGTGGTGCTGGCCGCGGTGGCGGTGGTGTTGGCAACCGTCGAGCTCAGCGCGCTGACAAGGCTCGCTGTCGAGCTGGTGGTGCTGCTGGTGGACGAGGTGCTGGTCATGAGAGGAAGAACGTCTCGCAGGCGCCGGGGTTAAGGGGCGGCAGGGGTGGTTTCATCGGTCTTTTCGGCGCTGCCCGGGGTGGCTTGCCCGCCGCTGTCGGCCGCCGGCTTGCCAAAGGCATCGAAGCGCAGCTCCAGCGGCACGTCGATCACCGGGGCGGGGCGCTTTTCCCCCCGTTCCAGCGAGAGCACGAAGGCGACCACGCCCGCCACCGCCGCATAGAGTTCCTCGCGGATCATCTGCCGCTCGCGCGTGGTGTAGTAGACCGAGCGGGCCAGCGCCGGATATTCCAGGCAGGGCAGCTTGTGCTCGGCCGCCAGCTCGCGGATCGCCAGCGCCTTCTCGCCGCGCCCCTTGGCCAGCACCACCGGCGCCGGCGCCAGATCCGGATCATAGGTGAGCGCCACGGCGAAATGGGTGGGGTTGGTGATGACGAACTGCGCCTTGCGCATGGCCGCGGCAATCGCGCCCATGGCGATCTGGCGCTGGCGGTTGCGGCGGGCGCCCTTGGCCTCGGGGCTGCCGTCCTGCTCCTTGTGCTCGTCGCGCACTTCCTGCAGGCTCATGCGCAGGCGGCGCTGGCGGCGCAGCCACTGGATGGGAAAATCGATCAGGGCGATGATGATCAGCCCGCCCGACAGCTGGAACATCAGGCTGAGGATCGCATCCCAGCCGAAGGCCAGCTGGCCGGCCAGCCCGCTGCCCCCCAGCCGCGCCAGCCCATCCAGCCGCGAAGAGGCCCAGCCCCAGGCGATGCCGCCCAGCAGGCCCACTTTCAGCAGGCCCTTGCCCACCTCTATCCACCCCTGCGGACCGAAAATGCGCGACAGGCCGCTGGCCGGGTTCAGCCGCTGGGGCTTGGGCGCCAGATTGCCGGGGTTGAAGCGCCCCCGCCCCGAAGGGCCCAGCTGCGCCCCGATGCTGACCGCCACCATCGCCAGCCCCACCGCCGCCACCGCCGGCAGCAGCAGCGCCATCAGCCCCAGCATCACCCGGCCGGGATCGAAAGCGTCGATCCCGGCGCGATCCCACACCAGGCCCGAACGCATGGTGCGCTCCAGCACGGAGAACAGCCAGGGCCCGCCGGCGCGCAGGATGGCAGCGCCAGTCAGCGTGGCCGCGGCAATGCTCAGCTCTTTGGAGCGCAGGACATCGCCGTCCTTCGCTGCGTCTTTCAGCCGCTTTTCGGTGGGGGCAAGGGTTTTCTCGCCGGCGGTTTCGGCCATCGGCTCAGCCCCCCGTCAGGCTGGCGCAGGCGGCAATGGCATCGGCCGACAGCGTGGTCAGCCGGTCGCCCAGCAGCGGCAGGCTGGCCAGCAGCGCGGCAAAACCGGCGCAGATCGCCGCTGGCAGCCCCAGCGAAAACAGGTTCAGCGCCGGCGCCGAGCGCGACAGGATGCCCGCCATCAACTGCACCAGCAGCAGCACCAGGCTGACCGGCAGCGCCATCGCCACGGCGGTGGCGAACATGGCGCTGGCAAAGCCGGCCACCGCGCGGAAATGCTCTGGCCCCAGCCAGGTGTGGCCGGGGGGAAAGGTGTCGTAGCTGCGCACCAGCAGCGCGAACCATTGCAGATGGCCGCCAAGGCCCAGGAAGATGAGCGTGAGGATCACCCCGAAAAACTGCCCCAGCGCCGGCGAATGGGCGCCATTGGTGGGATCGACACTGGCCGCCAGCCCCATCCCCATGCCGCCGCCGATCAGCTCTGCCGCGATGACAGGGCCGGCAAAGGCGATCTGCAGCACAAAGCCCAGCATCAGCCCCACCAGCACCTCGCCCGCCACCGCCAGCATGCCCGCCAGCGAGAGCAGGTCTGCCGGCGCTGCGGCCCCCGTCCACCCGGCGACCAGCGCCGCCACGGCTGCGGCCAGGATCACCCGCACCTCGGTTGGCACATTGCCGAGGCTGAAGAAGGGCACTCCCACCAGCGCCGCGCCGATCCGCGTCATCAGGAAGGCCCAGCGCCAGAAATCCGCTTCCAGCGCGCCAAAGCCGAAATGCAGGCCCGGCATCGCCCTAAAGCCCCTGATTGCTGCCAAGCCGCGCGATGGCGGCGAAGATATCCTTCGTGAAATCGCCGATCAGCCCCAATATGCTGGCGCCAAACAGGATCAGCACCAGCGCGGTGGCGATCAGCTTGGGGATGAAGGAGAGCG
>DASRYE010000143.1:0-15215 GCA_035653915.1 Novosphingobium sp.
GCGGTGAGGCCGGCTTCGTCGTATTGCTTGTCGGGGTTGTCGTGGTCCTGGAAGGTGTCGGGCAGGCGCAGGGTGCGGATCTTGAGGCCGGCGTCGGTAAGGCCGGTGTCGGAGGCCAGCGTCAGCACATGGGCGCCCAGACCGCCGATGCTGCCCTCCTCCAGCGTGATCACCACCTCATGGGTGGTGGCCAGGCGGCGGATCAGCGCCTCGTCCAGCGGCTTGGCAAACCTGAGGTCGGCGACCGTGGTGGCCAGGCCCTTGGCTTCCAGCATGTCGGCCGCCTTCTGCGCCTCGGCCAGGCGCGTGCCCAGGCTGAGGATCGCCACCTTGCCGCCCTTCTCGGCCCCGCGCACGATGCGGCCCTTGCCGATCTCCAGCTTCTGCGGCACCTCGGGCAGGGCAACCCCGGTGCCATTGCCGCGCGGATAGCGAAAGGCGATCGGCCCCTCACTATAGGCAGCGGCGGTGTGCACCATATGCACCAGTTCGGCCTCATCGGCCGCGGCCATCACCACCATATTGGGCAGGCTGGCCAGATAGGTGATGTCGAAAGAGCCGGCATGGGTGGCGCCATCGGCCCCCACCAGCCCGGCCCGGTCGATCGCAAAGCGCACCGGCAGCTTCTGGATCGCCACATCATGCACCACCTGATCGTAGGCGCGCTGCAGGAAGGTGGAATAGATCGCGCAGAAGGGCTTCATGCCCTGCGCGGCGAGCCCCGCGGCAAAGGTCACCGCATGCTGCTCGGCAATGCCGACATCGAAGCTGCGGGTGGGAAACTGCTGGGCAAACTTGTCGAGCCCGGTGCCCGAGGGCATCGCCGCGGTGATCGCGCAGACCGTATCATCGGCCTCGGCCTCGGCGATCAGCGCCTTGGCGAACACGCCGGTGTAGCTGGGCGGCCCGGCCTTGGGCTTCACCTGCTCGCCGGTGATGACATCGAACTTCTGCACGCCATGATACTTGTCGGCGGCAGCTTCGGCCGGCGCATAGCCCTTGCCCTTCTGCGTGACGACATGGACCAGGCAGGGCCCCTGCGCTGCATCGCGCACATTTTCCAGCACCGGCACCAATTGTTCCAGATTGTGCCCGTCGATCGGCCCCACATAGTAGAAGCCCAGCTCCTCGAACAGCGTGCCGCCCATCGCCATGCCGCGGGCATATTCGTCGGTCAGCCGGGCGGCGCGGTGCAGCGGGCCGGGCAGATGGCGCGACCACTTCTTGGCCATCTCGCGCAGTTCCAGGAACGGCCGCGAGGACACCAGCCGCGCCAGATAGGCCGACAAGCCCCCCACCGGCGGCGCGATCGACATGTCGTTGTCGTTCAGGATCACCACCAGCCGGTTGCCCGCCTCGGCGGCATTGTTCATCGCCTCATAGGCCATGCCCGCCGACATCGAGCCATCGCCGATCACCGCGATCGCCTTGCCCGGCACATCCTTGATCTTGTTGGCCACCGCAAAGCCCAGCGCCGCCGAGATCGAGGTGGAGGAGTGCCCTGCGCCAAAAGCGTCATATTCGCTCTCGCTGCGCTTGGTGAAGCCGGAAATGCCGCCCGGCTGGCGGATCGTGCGCATCTGCCCGCGCCGACCGGTGAGGATCTTGTGCGGATAGGCCTGGTGCCCCACGTCCCACACGATCTTGTCGCGCGGCGTCTCGAACACATAGTGCAGCGCCACCGTCAGCTCCACAACGCCAAGGCCGGAGCCCAGATGGCCCCCCGTCTGCCCCACCGAGTGGATCATCTCATCACGCACCTCGCCCGCCAGCTCAACCAGCTCCGATACACTCAAACCCCGAAGGTCCGACGGCGTGGCGATCCGGTCGAGTTGCGAATACGGCTTTTCCCTGGTCATGGCCTCGCGCCTTACACATCACTGCCGCACCTGTCATCACTTGCGCGCGAGAATGTTGCCCTGTGGTGAACGCGGTGGGGAACCGGGCATCGCCGCCCTTGCCGCCCTGCCCGCGCTGGTTCTAAAGCGGGCGGCATGACCGCGCTGATCGTCAATGGCCGCCCGCTGGATTTCCGCATGGATCCGCAAGTGCCGCTGCTGTGGGCGCTGCGCGAGGGGGCCAATCTTACCGGCACCAAATATGGCTGCGGGGCGGGCGATTGCGGCGCCTGCACGGTGCTGGCCGATGGCGCCGCGCTGAAATCCTGCCAGATCAGCCTGGCCCAGGCCGAGGGGCGGCGCATCACCACCATCGAGGGGCTGGCCGACAATGGCGGCCACCCGGTGCAGCAGGCGCTGCTGGCCGAGCAGGCGGTGCAATGCGGCTTTTGCACCGGCGGCATCGTGCTGGCGGCCGCGGCGCTGCTGGCGGCAACCCCTGCCCCCACCGATGCCGAGATCCGCGCCGCGATCGACAATCTGTGCCGCTGCGGCACCTATCCGCGAATCATCCGGGCGATCCGCCGCCTGGCGCCCGCACCCGTGGCCCCGGTGGCCTCGCCCACAGACCCCAACGAAAGGACCACTCCATGAAGGCCACCATCTGGCACAACCCCGCCTGCGGCACCTCGCGCAAGACGCTGGCGATCCTGTCGGAAACGCCGGGCATCGAGCTGACGGTCGTGGAATATCTGAAGAACCCGCCCTCGGCCGAAAAGCTGGCGCAGCTGTATCGCGATGCCGGCCTCACGCCGCAGCAGGGCCTGCGCCTGCGCGGCACCGATGCGGCAGAGCGCGGCCTGCCCGAGGCCGATGCCGCCACCGTGCTGGCCGCCATGACCGCAGAGCCGATACTGATCGAGCGGCCGCTGGTGGAAACCGAAAAGGGCGTGGCCCTGTGCCGCCCGCAGGAAAAGGTGCTGACGCTGCTCTGAGCGCCAGCACGGCGATGAGGCGCGCCTAGCCCCAGACGCCCTCATGGAGCGCGGCCGCTTCCTCTTCCAGCAGCGGGCCCACCACTTCCACCTGCCGCTGGCCGGCGGCAAACACCACCCGGCAGGGCAGATCGAGCGTGGGGTTTTCCGGATGATCGCCGGTGATCTCCTTCAGCCGGCTTTCGGCCAGGCCATAGACCACCCGGCCCACCCCCACCCAGTAGGCCGCGCCCGCGCACATCGCGCAGGGCTCGGCCGAGGTGTAGAGCGTGGCGCCGGCCAGCGTCGCGCGGTCAAACGCGATCGAGGCGCGGGTCATCAGCACGCGTTCGGCATGGCCGGTCATGTCGTGGTCGGGCTGGAAGGCATTGCCCTGCTCCATCAGGATCGTGCCATCCGCGCTGGCCAGAATGGCGCCGAAAGGGTGGCTGCCGGCCGCCAGCGTGGCCCGGGCCACGCGGAAAGCCTCGCGCAGGAGGCGCGCGTCGTCGGGCGCGGGGGCGGGAAGGGTGTCGGTCATGGGAAGTCTCCGGGGCGAGCGCCCCCGGGCGATGGCCTCAGCACCACTGCTCGCACATCCGCCCGGTGAGAGGATAGCGCGCCGCAGCGCCCTGTCCACCCCGGGGGGCTGCCCGCCAGCCTGTGCGCAACCGCGCGCCTGCCCCTTGCCAAGCCCGCGGCAAACCGCCACACAGCGCAGCACACCGCAGTTTCATTGCTACTATCGGGACCTTACAGCAAGATGACAACCGAGCTTGCCCAATCCGCCCTGTGGCCCAGGCTGAAACGGCATGTGAAGCAGGCGATGGGCCCCTGGGGTGTTTTCCTCGAAGGCTTCTTCAAAAATCCGGTGATGGTTGGCTCCATCGTGCCTTCCTCGCGCTTCACCATCGCCAAGGTGCTGGGGCCGGTGGATTGGGAGAACACGAAGCTGTTCGTCGAATATGGGCCGGGGGTGGGCACCTTTTGCCGCCCGGTGCTCAGCCGGCTGCGGCGCGATGCCATGCTGCTGGTGATCGACACCAACCCGATGTTCATCGACTATCTGAAGGCCACCGTCTCCGACAGCCGCTTCGTGGCGGTGCTGGGATCGGCCGCCGATGTGGAAGAGATCGTGCGCGCCCACGGCCATGAAAAGGCCGATTACGTGCTCTCGGGCCTGCCCTTTTCCACCCTGCCGCCGGGCATTGGCGCGGCCATCGCTTCGGCCACGCACCGGGTGCTGCGGGTGGGCGGCGCGTTTCTGGTCTATCAGTTCACGCCGGCGGCCGGCCATTTCATGGCCCGCTTCTTCGCGCGGATCGACAAGGGGCTGGAATGGATCAACGTGCCGCCCTGCTTCCTGTTCTGGGGCTGGAAGGACGCCGAGGGATAGGTTTTCCCCCCGGCGCGCGCATCGATCAGAACAGCGCCGCCGGCTGCACCGAAAGCTGGCGGTGAACGGCCGCCAGCAAGCCGGTGAGATAGACGACAAACGCTGCCGCCAGCACCGATTCCACCACCGCCGAGACCACCCGCGCGCCATCTGGCCCCAGCGCCAGCGCGGCGGCCGCCCCCAGCACGCTGGTGGCCGCCAGCATCACCACCACCAGCGCCACCAGCACCAGCGCCAGCAGCACCGCCAGCCGCCCGGCATTGCCCGCGGTGAGCGCCCAGCTGCGGCGGATGGCCGCCAGCGGATTGGCCACCCCATCCACCGCCACCACCGGCGCCAGCAGCACCAGCCGCACCGCCACATAGGCAAAGCCGCCCAGCACCACGCCCAGCAGCAGACCGCCGGCCGCCTGTTGCTGGCCGCCCAGCGCCAGCGCCACAGAAGCGGCCACCGCCACGGCCATCGCCACGCCGATCTGCGCGGCCAGATAGGGCAGCAGCGCCCGCACGCCCTGGCCGATCGCCTCGCGCACGGTGGGGCGGCGCCTGTCGGCAAACAGCGCCAGCATCGCCAGCGTGCCCACCGTTTCCAGCAGCACCGTGGGCAGCAGCATCGGCAGCACCTTCAGATAATAGGCCTGCATCTGGCGCAGCATTTCCTCGGGCGCGGCGCCCGTGGCAGGGGCCACCGGCTCTGGCGCCAGCAGCGCGAAAGCCAGCCTTGGCAGCAGGAAAAACACCCCTGCCAGCGCCAGCAGCACATCGCGGTTGGCATAGATGGCAGCGCTGGCCTGGCGCCAGGCAAGGGATGAGTCGAGCTTCATCATGGGTCCTCCAGAATGCTGCGGGGCTGGCCGCTGGCAGGGCGCATGTCAAGGCATGTCGGGGCATGTCGGGGCCGGCGGTGGCCTAAAGCGGGGGGCGCAACATGCCTCTTGCCATGGCGCGCGAATGGCGCCACCTGATCGGCGATGACTGCGCCCAGCCCCGATCCGCAAGCCCTGCCCCCAGCGCCGGAATGGCGGCGCGAGGCAGCGCCCGTGCCCTATCGCACCGCGCTGGCCGAGATGGAGGCGCGCAATGCCGCGATTGCCGCCGGCACCGCGCCCGAGCTGATCTGGTTGCTGGAGCACCTGCCGGTCTACACCGCCGGCACCAGCGCGGCGGCGGCCGAAATGCTCGATCCGCGCTTCGAGGTGGTGGAAGCCGGGCGCGGCGGGCGCTACACCTATCATGGCCCGGGCCAGCGGGTGGGCTATGTGCTGCTCGATCTGAAAACCCGCGCGCGCGATGTGCGCGGCTTTGTCCATGCGCTGGAAGGCTGGGTGATCGACACGCTGGCCGATTTTGGCGTGGCCGCCTGGCGATCGGAAGCGGGCGTTGGCATCTGGACCGAGGATATCGACGGGCGCGAGGCCAAGATCGGCGCGATTGGCGTGCGCATCCGCCGCTGGGTAACGATGCACGGCTTTGCCGTGAACCTTGACCCCGACCTCACCCATTTCACCGGCATCGTGCCCTGCGGCATTGCCGAAAAGGGCGTGACGAGCCTGGCGCGCCTGGGCAAGCCGGTCAGCGCGGCGCAGTGGGACGAGGCGCTGATCGCCCGCGCCGATGCCTTCCTGGCCCGGCTGCAACAGCCCTGCCCCCCTTCGGAGACGCCCGCATGACGTTTATCCGCCTGCCCCTGGCCCGCCTGCCTTTAGCCCGCTGGCTGGCCGGCCTGGCGCTGGCTGCCCTGCCGGCCGCCTGCCACACCGCCCCCACCAAAAGCGACGACCAGCGCACCGCCGGCGGGCAAGTGCTCAAAGGCTCTGCCAGCGATGGCATGATCCCCTATGAGGCGCTGACATCCGAGCCGCCGATGGCCCCGCGCATCGCCCCCCGCGCCGCCGAGGCCACCTCTGCCACCGCGGCCGACGCCGCCACCGCGCAGGGGACCGATGCCGCCCCGCCGCAAGCACCCGCGCCCGCCCCCGGCTTCAGCCAGTAAGCGGGCGCCGGGCCGCCTGTTTCAGCGCGCGCCCAGATCGCCTTTGCCAACGCTGGTGCTGGCCATTTCCAGCATCCGGTCGAGGCTGGCCTTGGCCTGCAGCCGCAAGCCTTCCTCGATCTCGATGCGCGGGCTCAGGTCGCGCAGGCTGACATAGAGCTTTTCCAGCGTGTTCAGCGCCATGTAGGGGCAGATGTTGCAGTTGCAGTTGCCATCGGCCCCGGGCGCGCCGATGAAGGTCTTGCCGGGCAGGGCGCGGGTCATCTGGTGGATGATATGCGGCTCTGTCGCCACGATCAGCGTATCGCCGGCCATCTGCTTGGCATAGTTCAGAATGCCGCTGGTGCTGCCGACATAATCGGCATGATCGACGATGCTGGGCGGGCATTCCGGGTGGGCGGCAATGGGCGCGCCGGGGTGCTGCGCTTTCAGCTTCAGCAGTTCGGTCTCGCTGAAGGCCTCGTGCACGATGCACACGCCCGGCCACAGCAGCATCGGCCGGTTGAACTTGCGGGCAAGATAGCCGCCCAGATGGCGATCGGGGCCGAAGATGATCTTCTGGTCGGCCGGGATCTGCTGGAGGATGGTTTCCGCGCTCGACGACGTCACGATGATGTCGGACAGCGCCTTCACCTCGGTCGAGCAGTTGATGTAGGTGAGCGCGATGTGATCGGGGTGCGCCTCGCGGAAGGCCCGGAACTTTTCGGGCGGGCAGGCATCCTCAAGGCTGCAGCCGGCGTTGAGATCGGGCAGCACCACGGTCTTTTCCGGGCTGAGGATCTTGGCCACCTCGGCCATGAACTTCACCCCGCAAAAGGCGATCACCTCGGCATCCGTCTCGGCCGCCTTGCGGCTCAGCTCCAGCGAATCGCCAACGAAATCGGCCAGATCCTGCAGTTCGGGCTTCTGGTAGTAATGCGCCAGAATGATCGCGTTGCGCTCCTTGCGCAGGCGGTCGATCTCGGCGCGAATATCCAGGCCCGCAAGGCTGGCGGCGGAAAAGGTCATGCTTTGTCTCCTCCTGGGCCGGTGGCCGCCCACCGATCGCCCTGCCGCCACGCCAGCGCGCGCGCTTCCAGATCGATCAGATGGGCCAGCACCGAAAGGCCCGCCGCGCCCATTAGCGCAGGCGCCAGCCCCTTGTACATCCGCCCGACAAGATCCTGCACGCTTGCCCCGCCATCGGCCAGATGGGTGAGGATCTGCCGCTCGCGCTGGCGGCGATGGCCGATCATCGAGCGCACGAACTGGCGCGGATTGTCGATCTGCGGCCCGTGGGCGGGATAATAGACCCGGTCCTCGCGCCCATGCAGCCTGTCGAGGCTGATGAGATAATCGCTCATGTTGCCATCAGGCGGCGCCACCACGCTGGTGGACCAGCCCATCACATGATCGCCGGTGAACAGCGCGCCATTGGCCGCGCCCGCCACTTCCCCCGCCACTTCCCCCGTCACTTCCAGCGCATAGCACAGGTGATTCGAGGTGTGGCCGGGCGTTGCCACCGCGCGCAGGGCAAAGCCGGGGCCCGCAATCACCTCGCCATCGGCCAGCACGGCATCGGGGGCATAGGAGGCATCGAAGGAATCATCGAGCCTTGGCCCATCCCCCTCGATCACCAGCGGCGCGCAGCCGATCACCGGGGCGCCGGTGCGCGCGGCCAGCGGGGCGGCGGCCGGCGAATGATCGCGGTGGGTGTGGGTGCAGGCGATCGCCAGCACCGGCGCGCCGCCGATCGCTGCCACCAGCGCATCGAGATGGGCGGCATCGGCAGGGCCCGGATCGATCACCACCACGCCATCGCCATCGCCGACCAGATAGGTCTGCGTGCCGGTGAAGGTGTAGGGGCTGGGGTTGGTGGCCAGCACGCGGCGCACCAGCGGCTCCAGCTGTTCGGCGGCACCTGTGGGCCAGGGATGGGGGGGCAGGCTCATGCCGCCCATATGGGGATGGCAGGCGCTTCTGTCGAGCCGGCGGATCGCCTGGCGGCCATATGGGCGGGCTGGTTTTTGTGCGAGGGGAGAGCCTTGCCAGTCAGGCGACAGAGCGGCGCAGGCGTTCCTGCAGGGCGCCCGGCCCGCCCTCGCGCTCTGCATCGGGGCAGCGCCAGGCCTCGTCCAGCCGCAGCAGCCGGGCATAGAAATCGCACGAGAGCGCCACCAGCACGCGCACTTCCTCGGGCAGCAGCGCCAGCCGGTCGGGCTCTGCCGGCTGGTCGGCCGGCAGGCGGCCCTGGCGGCGCAGCTGGCTTTCCGACAGTTCGCCGCGCTGGAAGGCCCGGTGGTTGAGCAGCCAGGCCAGCGCATGCATCACCCGCGTGGTGGTGCGCAGCCCCTCGCAGGAAAGGGCAATGCGGCCGGCATCTTCAGGCCCGCCCGCCACCGGCGCTGCCAGCATCGCATCCAGCCGGCCGGCCAGGCGAAAGGCCGCGCGCACCTCGTCAGACAGCACCAGCGCCTCGGCATAGAGCGTCTCGATGATGCGCGGGTTGATATCGCTGGTCTGGCTCATGCGGCAACGGATAAAACCGCCGCGCCGCAGCGGCAATCGCCATCACCCCGGCCCGCTTCCCGTTTCGGGACAGGCGTGCAGATCCGGCACGCCCCACCTCTCTCAGGCGATGATATCGGGGATGAGATAGTCCTCGATGATGGCGATCTGGTCCTTCAGCTTCAGCTTGCGCTTCTTCAGCCGGGCGATCTGCAATTGGTCCACCCCGCCGGTCACATTCACCGCCACGCTCAGCGCGTCGATCGCGGCATCAAGGTCGCGGTGCTCCACCCGCAGGGCTTCGAGGCGCTTGCGCATTTCCTCTTCGGTCATGCCGCCTCTCCCGGGATACAAAACGGCATTTTAGGGTGAATTTGGGCCACCGGATTCGCTTTTCGTGCTGCCCGTCGGGCTGTGGGTATGATCTGTTCGTCGCGGCGTGGCGCGGTTCGTCTCAAATTCGCCGCGAGCCGCTTCGCAAGATAGGCTCAATATGGTTGAATGACAATCGCGCCGGTTGAGGCAAGTGAGTCGCGGCTTTGTCATAAAAGCCGGGGCTGGTGTCTTTTTCCGGCGTGCCGCGGGCAGGGCCATTGCCCGGCATAGCAACAAGGGGATCAACCGCCCCGTTTCTGCTCCGGCCTGCCGGGCCGGCCTGTCAGTTTGATCTGAGCCTGTCAGCTTGATCTGAGAAGGCCGGTGTGGTCGTCCGCCGGGGGCAAAGGCGCACGAGAAGGCTTGCCCGCCATCCGGGCCGGCCTTGCATCGCCGGGCAGATCGGCCCCTTCCCGGGCCAGCGCGGGCATGAAGCCAACCCAACCTCAAACCCCATTTGCACGGCCGCACAGAACATCAAGCCAGGCATGCGCCTGCGCCAAGGCCGCTGCATCGCAAGGAGAACGTCATGGAAGCTTCGCACACCAGCGCCCTGCTGAACAAGCACGCAGGTCTTGAGCGGATGATACAGCAGGAACTGAACCGCCCCCTGCCCGATCTCGCCATGGTGCAATCGCTGAAACGACGCAAATTGCGAATCAAGGACGCGCTCACGCAGAATTGAGCACCCGGCCGCAGGTTCAGGCCGCAGGGCGGCTGGCGCATCCCCGCGATGCGCCAGCCCGATCCGGACAGCGGCCGGCCCCTGTCACCGGCCCGGCTCTGCCACCAGCCCGCCACCGCCTGTCGCCGCAAAGCATCAGCCTGTCGCCCCAAAGCATCTGCGTTGCGCCAGCGCCGTTTCCAAAGCCGCCGCTTTCGGCTAGGCCATCGGCCATGACCAGCGCACCTGTCGGCCCCACCTCCCCTTCCAGCGCCGTAACCGCGGCGCGCCTCATCCTCACCCGCCTGCACGATGTGATGGCCTCGCGCTATAACGCCCAGGCCAAGCTCAACACCGTGGTGGAAGTGATCGGCGAAAGCCTCAACAGCGAGGTCTGCTCGATCTACCTGCTGCGCGAGGGCATGCTCGAACTGTTCGCCACCCGCGGCCTGGCGCAGGAAGCGGTGCACGTCACGCGCATGGCCGTGGGCGAAGGCCTCGTCGGCTCCATTGCCGAGCATAGCGAGACGCTGAACCTGGCGGAAGCGGCCGCCCACCCCGACTTTTCCTATCGCCCGGAAACGGGGGAAGACAAATACCACTCCTTTGCCGGCGTGCCGATCGTGCGGCGCCAGCGCTCGGTGGGGGTGCTGTGCGTGCAGCATGTCGATCCGCGCCGCTACGAGGAAGTGGAGATCGAGGCGCTGCAGACGGTGGCGATGGTGCTGGCCGAGCTGATCGCCAATGCCGGGCTGATCGACGAGGAAGACACGCTGGGCGGCGCCGGCGCGCAAACCGGCCCCGAGCAGCTGCGCGGCCTGACGCTGGTGAAGGGGCTAGGCGCGGGGGTGGCTGTTTATCACCAGCCGCGCGTGCAGATCGAGCATGTGGTGGCCGAGGACATCGAGGCCGAGCGCCAGCGTGTCTACCTCGCCTTCGACAAGATGCGCGAGCAGATCGAGCGCATGGCCAGCCAGGCCGAATTCGGCGTGGGCGGCGAGCATGAGGAAGTGCTCGAGACCTATCGCATGTTCGCCTATGACGAGGGCTGGGGCCGGCGCATCAACGAGGCGATCGATTCCGGCCTCACCGCCGAGGCGGCGATCGAGCGCGTGCAGCAGCGCACCCGCATGCGCATGCGCCAGATCGACGATCCGCTGCTGGCCGACCGCATGCACGATCTGGAGGATCTCTCCAACCGGCTGCTGCGCATTGTCTCGGGCCAGCTGGGCACGGCGGCCAGCATGGGCCTCAGGCAAGATGCCATCCTCATCGCCCGCAACCTCGGCCCGGCCGAACTGCTGGAATATGACAAGCGCCGGCTGAAGGGCGTGGTGCTGGAGGAAGGCTCGCTCACGGCGCATGTGGTGATCGTGGCGCGGGCCATGGGCATTCCGGTGCTGGGGCGGGTGAAGGGCCTGCGCGGCATGGTGCGCGAGGGCGATCCGCTGCTGCTCGATGCCGACAAGGCGGTGGTGTTCGTGCGGCCCACGCGCGATATCGCCATCGCCTTCGACGAACGCTTCGCCAAGACGCGCGAGCGCCAGGCTGGCTATGCCGCGCTGCGCGATGTGGTGCCGATGACCAAGGATGGCACGCGCATCACCGTGATGGTGAATGCGGGCCTGCGCGAGGACATGCCCAACCTGCAGCTGACTGGCGCTGATGGCGTGGGCCTGTTCCGCACCGAGTTCCAGTTCCTGGTTTCCGCCACCCTGCCCAGCCGCGAGCGGCAGACGCGCCTTTACCGCGAGGTGATGGATGTGGCCGGCAGCAAGCCGGTGGTGTTCCGCACGGTGGATATTGGCGGCGACAAGGTGCTGCCCTATCTGCGCCACGATGGCGATGGCCCGGCCGAGGAAAACCCGGCGATGGGCTGGCGCGCGCTGCGCGTGGCGCTGGAGCGCGACGGGCTGCTGAAGGTGCAGGCGCGCGCGCTGCTGGAAGCCTCGGCCGGGCGCACGCTGCATGTGATGTTCCCGATGATTTCCGAGCCGTGGGAATTCGATGCCGCCAAGGCGGTGTTCGATGGCCAGCTGGCCCATCTGCGCGCGCTGAAGAAGCCGCTGCCCGAAGCGGTGAAATTTGGCGCCATGCTGGAAGTGCCGGCGCTGGCCGACATGCTGGATGTGCTGTGCCCGCGCCTGTCGTTCCTGTCGATCGGCACGAATGACCTGACGCAGTTCCTGTTTGCCGCCGATCGCGCCCACCCCAAGCTGGCCGAGCGCTATGACTGGCTGAGCCCGGCGATCCTGCGCTTCATCCGCCGCATCGCGCTGGCCTGCCAGGCGCATAATGTGCCAGTTACCGTGTGCGGCGAGATGGGCGGGCGCCAGCTGGAGGCATTGGCGCTGCTGGGCGTGGGCATCCGTCGCCTGTCGATCACGCCGGCAGCGGTGGGGCCGATCAAGGCGATGCTGCATCAGGTGGATCTGCCCGCCATCGGCGCGGCGATGGAAGGCTGGCTGGCCCAGCCGCCGCGCGATCTGCGCGCCGAACTGGTGGCCTGGGCGCAAGGCCAGGGCATCGTGTTCGACTGACGTGTTCAACTGACGCGTTTGGCAGAACCGCGCGCCCCAATATGGTGAACGAATTTGTTTGCATTCGCTCGCTTTTCATTAGGGCAATCGCAGAGTGCATGGTAGAGCCGGCGACCATGACCGCAAGCGGTCATAAAGGGTTGCCAAAGACCGGAAACGAGGGCCACACGGCTCCCTTTGCGCCCCTTTCCCCGGGCGCGACGTGACGGACATTCGAGAGTGTTATGGGCGCGCAAGACAGTGTGTTAGACGATACCCCCGCACATACGGGCGAGATGCTGCGGCGCGCGCGCGAGGCGGCGGGCCTTGATCTGGCCGATGTGTCCGCCCGCACCCGCATCCCCGAACGGCACCTGCGCGCGCTGGAAGAGGCCGACTATACCGCCCTGCCCCACCGCACCTATGCGCTGGGCTTTGCCCGCACCTATGCCGGCGTGCTGGGGCTGAATGCGGAAGATGTGATCGCCTCGCTGCGGCGCGACTATCGCGGCGCCATGCCCGAGCCCGAGCCCACCCCGCCCGCCTTCACCCCCGGCGATCCGGCCCGCGTGCCCAGCGCCCGCTTCGCCTTCATCGCCGGCCTGGCGGTGCTGCTGCTGGGCGTGGGCGGCTTTGCCTATTGGCAGGGCTTTGGCAGCGATGTCAGCCTGCCCTCGCTGCTGCCCGACAATCCGCCGCCCCCGCCGCCGGCCGCCAAACCCGCCGCCGCGCCCGCCCCTGCCCCCAGCGCCCAGCCCACAGGGCCGGTGGTGTTCACAGCGCAAGCCAAGGGCATCTGGGTGAAGTTCTACGATGGCGATGCCAGCCATGTGCTGCTCGAAAAGCAGCTGGCCGAGGGCGAAAGCTTCACCCTGCCGGCAGAGGCCAAAAACCCGATGATCTGGACCGGCCGCCCCGAGGCGCTGGCGATCACCATCGGCGGCCAGCCCCAGCCCAAGCTGGCCGACGCGCAAAAGATCATGCGCGATGTGCCGGTGAGCGCCACCGCGCTGCTGGCCCGCCAGGCCGCGCCCGCTGCCCCCGCCCAACCGGCGATGGGGCCGACGATGGGCCCCGCAATGGCGCCCCAACCCGGCATGGCCCCTATGCCCGGCATGATGACGCCTTCCGCGCCGACCTCGGCCGCAGCGCTGCCGGCACCGCGCCCGCACCGGCCCCACCCGCACCCCACCGCCAGCAGTGGCGATGCGGCTGCCCCGGCCGCCGCCGCGCCGGCCCCTGTGGCAGCGCCGGCCCCGGCCCAGCCATCCACCGTTTCGCAATAGGCCCAACTCGACAGCGGGCGCGCGCTGAGGCAATCAGGCGCATCGAACCGCCAACCGGGGAGGCGCGCCACGGCCGCCGGGCTTTGCCGCCCGGCCACCGCCCCGCCGCCCCAGACCGCACAGGAGCACGCAGATCATGACAAGCACACCGCGCCGGGCCAGGGGCCTGCTTGCCGCCGGGCCGCTGATGGCGCTGGCCCTCATGCTGGCCGGCACGCTGGTGACCACCGCCACGCCCGCCCATGCCGAAGACAGCAGCGACCAGGAAGTGCGCCTGCGCAAGCTGGAAGCCGAAGTGCGCGCCCTGCAGCGCCAGGTGTTCCCGGGCGGTGATCGCAAGTTCTTCCCGCAGGATGCAACGCCGCAAACCGGCCCTGCCGCAGCGCCCCAGCCCGGCATGCCGGCCACCACGCCGATCACCGACCTGCTCTCGCGCATGGACGCGATCGAGGCGCAGAACACCCGCCTCACCTCGCAGAACGAGGAACTGGCCAACCGCGTGCGCATTCTGGAAGCCGCCCGCGCCCAGGCCCTGTCGGCCGAAGCGCCGCCGCCGGCCCCGCCGCCCGCTGTCGGCTATGCGCCCAGTTATGGCCCGGCGGCAACGCCGGCGCCCGCCGCCGCGCCCGCGCCCCGGCCTGCCGCCCGCCCGGCCCCTGTCGATGGCGATCTGGGCGGCCAGCGCGCGCCGGCCGCCGGCCCCATCGCCCGCCCCAGCGCCCAGCGCCTGGCCGGCGTGCAGGCGATCATCAAGCCGCAGACGGGCGATGCCGGCGAAGATGAATATACCTATGGCTTCAAGCTGTGGGAGGCGAAGTTCTATCCCGAGGCTGAGCAGCAGCTGAAGCTCTTCCTCGACCATTACCCGCGCCACCGCCGCAGCAGCTATGCCCGCAACCTGCTGGGCCGCGCCTATCTCGACGAAGGCAAGCCGCGCGAGGCAGCCCCCTGGTTCCTGCAGAACTATCAGGGCGACAAGAAGGGCGATCGCGCCGCCGACAGCCTGCTCTATCTCGCCGAAACGATGGTGAAGATGAAGGACACCAACCGCGCCTGCATCGCGCTGGCCGAATTTGCCGACACCTACAAGACCGAGGCCGCCGGCCGCCTGCAGGGCCAGTATAACAGCACCACCGCCCTGGCGAAGTGCAACTGAGCGACGCCGGCCCGGATGAAGCTGGCCCGGATGAAGCGGGCCGGCTGACGGCAGAGCTGGCCCGGCTGTGGCCGGAAGGGGCGCGCCAGGGCCGGCTGGGCCTGGCCGTCTCTGGCGGGCCGGATAGCCTTGCGCTGCTGCTGCTGGCCCATGCCGCCTGGCCCGGCCGCGTGGCCGCCGCCACGGTGGACCATGGTCTGCGCCCCGAAAGCGCCGGCGAGGCGGCCGAGGTGGCGCGCATCTGCGCCGGGCTGGGCGTGGCCCATGCCACGCTGCCGGTCTCCATAGGCCCCGGCAATATCCAGACCGAGGCGCGCACCGCCCGCTATGCCGCGCTGGCGCAATGGATGGCGGCCGAAGGGCTGGCGGCACTGGCCACCGCCCACCATGCCGACGATCAGGCCGAAACGCTGCTGCTGCGGCTGAACCGGGCCAGCGGCGTGGCGGGGCTGGCGGGCGTGCGCGCGCGGGCGCTGGTGCCGGGCAGCCGGCTGCTGCTGCTGCGCCCACTGCTGGGTTGGCGGCGGG
>DASRYE010000144.1:0-6723 GCA_035653915.1 Novosphingobium sp.
GGAAGGCCAGGCGGGCGGGGTTGTGCGCATCCATGCGCACGGGCACCAGCCCCACGCCGCATTGCTGCATCACCACGCTGGCGCAGCGCGGTGTTCCGCCCGCTGCCAGCCAGGCCATGGCAGAACCCAGCGTCGGGTGGCCGGCAAAGGGCAGCTCGGCCGCAGGCGTGAAGATCCGCAAGGCATAATCGGCCGCCGGATCGGTGGGCGGCAGCAGGAAGGTGGTTTCCGAAAAGCCCAGCCAGCGGGTGAGGGCCTGCATCGCCGCGCCCGTCAGCCCCTCGCCGCCGCGCACCACCGCCAGCGGATTGCCGCCGAGCGCTGCGCCTGCAAACACATCGGCCAGATCCAGTTCCATCCTTGCCATTTCCTTCAATCCAGCGGCACCGGCTGCACCGGCTTCACATCTTCCAGCGCGATGATCGACTTCACATCGCGCACGCCGGGAATACGCACCAGCGCCTTCAGCGTCGACTGGTTGAGATGATCGACATTGCGCGCCACCACATGCAGCAGATAATCCATCTCGCCGGTCACCGCATGGCACGAGACGACATAGGGGTTGGCGATCACCTCGCGCTCGAACAGGTCGATGTTCTCGTCGCTGCGGATCTGCAGGTTCACCAGCACATAGGCGTTCAGCTCGAAGCCCAGCTTGCGCAGGTTGAGGAGGGGGGCATAGCCCTGGATATAGCCTTCCTCCTCCAGCCGCTTCAGCCGCCGGCTGACTGGCGTGGCCGACAGCGCCACCTGTTCGGCAATGGCCGAGACGGGCAGGCGCGCATCGGCCTGTAGCGCGGCGATGATCGCGCGGTCGAAGGAGTCGATGGGCATGGATTCCCTCCGTATGGCCACTGAATTGGTGGATACCTCTCATAGCAGCCGGTTTGGCGGCAAGGATAGCACGGATATACCGCCTGTTTGGTGATAGGCTGCATGCCATGACCAACCCTGCCCCCGCCTCCGCCTCCGCCCTGTTGCGCTCCATCGATCCGGCGAGCGGCGCGCTGGTGTGGGAAGGAGAGGTGGCCGATGCGGCGGCGGTGGGCCAGGCAGTGGCGGCCGCGCGCGGTGCTTTCCCGGCCTGGGCGGCGCTGGCGCAGGACGCGCGCACCGCCCTTGTGCGCGGCTTTGCCGGCGTGTTGCAGGCGCGCAGCGGGATGCTGGCCGAGACGATCTCGCGTGAGACCGGCAAGCCCTTGTGGGAAGCGCGGGGCGAAGTGGCCTCGATGATCGGCAAAGTGGAACTGTCCATCGCCGGGCAGGCCGCCCGGGCGGGTGAGCAGCACACCGCCGCCCCCTTTGGCGCGGCGGTGCTGCGCCATCGCCCGCAGGGGGTGGTGGCCGTGTTCGGCCCCTATAATTTCCCCGGCCATTTGCCCAATGGCCATATCGTGCCGGCCCTGCTGGCGGGCAATGCGGTGGTGTTCAAGCCATCGGAACTGACGCCGGCGACGGGCGCTGCCATGGCCGGGGCCTGGGCGGCCGCGGGCCTGCCGGAAGGCGTGTTGCAACTGGTGCAGGGCGGGCCGGCCACGGGCGCGGCGCTGGCCGATGCCGATATCGATGCGCTGCTGTTCACCGGCTCTGCCGCCACCGGCGCCGTGCTGCGCCAGCAATGCGCGCAGCGCCCCCGGGTGCTCCTGGCGCTGGAGCTGGGCGGCAACAATCCGCTGGTGGCCTGGGATGGCGATGTGGCGGAAACCGCGGCGCTGGTGGTGCAATCGGCCTATCTCACCAGCGGCCAGCGCTGCAGCTGCGCGCGCCGCCTGATCGTGCCCGACAACCGCTTTGGCACAGAGCTGATCGAGGCAGTAGCCGATCTGGCCGCCAGCTTGCGGATCGGCGCCTGGCAGGAAACGCCAGAGCCCTTCATGGGCCCGCTGGTTTCGGCAGCGGCGGCCAGCCGGGCCGAGGCGCAGGTGGCCCAGCTGGTGTCGCTGGGCGCGCGGCCAACTCGGCCGTTGGCAAGGCCGCAAGGGCGCAGTGCAGCCTTCCTCACCCCGGCGCTGCTGGATGTGACGGGCCTTGCCGTGCCCGACGAGGAGATCTTCGCCCCCGTGCTGCAATGGCGCCGGGTGGGCGATTTCGAGGCCGCGCTGGAGGCGGCCAACAACAGCCGCTTCGGCCTTGCCGCCGCGCTGGTGAGCGAGGACGAGGCTTTGTGGCAGCGCTTTGCGCGAGAGGTGCGCTGCGGCGTCGTCAACCGCAACCGGCCGACTACCGGCGCATCGGGGGCGATGCCCTTTGGCGGCCTGGGCGAATCCGGCAACCACCGGCCCAGCGCCTTTTATGCCGCCGATTATTGCGCCCAGCCGGTGGCCAGTTTCGAGGCGCCCACGGCCGCCGGCCATCGCGCCGCGCTTGCTGGCATGGTGCGGGCATGAACGCGCTCTCGCCCGCCGAAAGGCAGCTGGTGGCGGCCATCGATCCGGCGCCCATCCTGGCCCATGTGCTGGATTGGGCGGCGATCAACAGCGGCACCGGCCATCTGGCGGGGCTGGCCACCATGGCCGCCCGGCTGGCCGATGCCTTTGCCGTGCTGCCGGGCGATGCGCAGCTGGTGGCGCCGGCGCCGGTGGCGGCGATCGGTGCCGATGGCGCTGCCCACCCGCGCGCGCATGGAGCGCATCTGTTGCTGCGCGTGCGCCCCGATGCGCCGCGCCGGCTGTTGCTGACCGGCCATATGGACACCGTCTTTCCCGCCGATCACCCCTTCCAGCAGTGCGCGTGGCTGGACGAGGACACATTGCGCGGCCCCGGCACTGCCGACATGAAGGGCGGCATCGCGCTGATGCTGGCCGCTCTGGTGGCGTTCGAGCAAGGCCGGCCGGCGCTGGGCTATGACGTGCTGCTCAACAGCGATGAGGAGACCGGCTCGCTCTCCTCTGCCGGGCTGATCGGGCAATGCGCGCGCGGCAAGCTGGCCGCGCTCACCTTCGAGCCGGCGCTGCCCGATGGCGCGATGGCCGGCGGCCGGCCGGGATCGGGCAATTTCGCGCTGGTGATCCGCGGGCGCGCCGCCCATGCCGGCCGCAACCCGGCAGAGGGGCGCAATGCCGTGCTGGCCGCGGCCGATCTGGCGCTGCGGCTGGCGGCCGCGCGCCGGCCCGGGCTGGCGATCAATGTGGCGCGCATAGAGGGCGGCGGGCCAGACAATCAGGTGCCGGATCTGGCCATTTTGCGCTGCAACCTGCGCCCCGCCCGCGCCGCCGATGCGGCAGAGGCCGAGGCGCTGATGGCCACGGCCATCGCCGCTGTGGCCGCCGCGCATGAGGTCTCCATCCACCGCCACGGCCATTTCACCCGCCCCCCGCGTGAGATCGCTGCCCGCGATCGCCCCTTGCGCGCGCTGGTGGGGCAGGCCGCCGGCGATCTGGGCGAGGCGCTGCACTGGGCCGATACGGGCGGCGTGTGCGATGGCAACAATATCGCCGCCTGCGCGGTGCCGGTGGTGGATACGATGGGGGCCAGGGGCGGCGCTATCCATTCGCCGCAGGAATTCCTGCAGGTGTCGTCGCTGGCGGCGCGGGCGCGGCTGGCAGCGCTGGTGCTGCACCGGCTGGATGGGGAGGGGCGGGCATGAGCGCGCCCGCTTTGCCGCTGGTGGTGCGCGCGGTGCGCACAGGCGATGTGCCAGCGCTCTATCGCATGGCGCAGCAGACCGGCGCCGGCTTCACCAACCTGCCCGCCGATCTGCCCGCGCTGGAAGCCAAGGTGGCGCGCGCGCTGGCCTGCTTTGCCCGGCCAGAGGAAGCGCCGGCCGATGATCTGTATCTCTTCGTGCTGGAAGATCCGGCCACGGGCGCCCTGTGCGGCACCTGCCAGATCTTTGCCCGCATCGGCAGCCAGTGGCCGTTCTACAGCTATCGGCTGGGCGCGCTCACCCAGTTCAGCAAGGAGCTGGGCCGCGCCTTCCGGGCCGAAACGCTGAACCTGTGCACCGATCTCGATGGCGCCAGCGAAGTGGGCGGGCTGTTTCTGGAAGCCGGCGCCAGGGCGGCGGGCGCGGGCAGGCTGCTGGCGCGCAGCCGCTACCTCTTCATGCGCCGGCACCGGGCGCGCTTTGCCTCGCGCACCATTGCCGAGCTGCGCGGCGCGCTCGACGAGGCGGGCCGCTCGCCCTTCTGGGAGGGGCTGGCGGGGCGCTTCTTCGGCATGCCGTTCGACGAGGCCGATGGCTTCAATGCCCTGCACGGCAACCAGTTCATCGCCGATCTCATGCCCAAGCACCCGATCTACACCTCGATGCTGCCCGAGGCGGCGCGGGCCAGCATTGGCCAGCCCCATCGCAATGGCGAGGCGGCGATGCGCCTGTTGCAGCAGGAGGGCTTCCGCTTCGACTGTTATGTCGATATTTTCGATGGCGGCCCGACGATGGTGGTCGACACCGACCGCATCGCCACGCTGCGCGGGGCGCGCCTGGCCCGGGTGGCGGCGCTGGCCGATGCGGGCAGGCCGGAAGGGGCGCCAGGGGCGCTGGTGGCCACTGGCGCGCTGGGGGATTTTCGCTGCTGCATCGGCGCTGTCGCCGGCGAGGGCGAGGCGGTGGTGCTGAACGCGGCGGCGGCCCGGGCGCTGGGCGTGGGGCCGGGCGATGCCATCTTGTACACAGGCCTGTTGAAGGCGGAGTGAAGCCATGCTGCGGGAAATCAACTTTGATGGCATTGTTGGCCCCAGCCACAATTACGCCGGGCTCAGCCTTGGCAATCTGGCCGCCACGCGCCACGCCGGGCAAGTGGCCTTCCCGCGTGAGGCGGCGCTGCAGGGGCTGGCGAAGATGCGGGCCAACCTCGATCTGGGGCTGGTGCAGGGCCTTTTCCTGCCGCATGACCGGCCCCACGAGAGCTGGCTGGCGGCCATGGGCACCAGCCTTGCCCGGGCCGGGCAGGCCTTGCGGGCCAATGCGCTGTCGGCCTCGGCGATGTGGGCGGCCAATGCCGCCACCGTCTCGCCCGCGCCCGACACCGCCGATGGCCGCTGCCACCTCACCGTTGCCAACCTGCTGACGATGCCGCACCGCAGCCATGAATGGCCGCAGACGCTGGCGCAATTGCGGCTGGCCTTTGCCGATGCCGCGCATTTTGCCGTGCATGGCCCGGTGCCGCCGCCCTTTGGCGACGAGGGCGCGGCCAATCACATGCGGCTGGCCGCAGACCATGGCGCGCCGGGCATCGAGGTGTTCGTCTATGGCGAGGGCGGCGGCCCGTTTCCCGCCCGCCAGCGCCGCGAGGCGAGCGAGGTGGTGGCGCGCCGCCATGGGCTGGATCCGGCCCGGGTGCTGTTCGCCCGGCAATCGGCCGAGGCGATTGCCGCAGGGGCCTTTCACAATGATGTGGTGGCCGTGGCCAACGGGCCGGTGCTGTTCACCCATGAACAGGCCTTTGCCGACCGCCACGCCCTTTATGACGGGCTGCGCGCCCGCCTGCCCGGGGTGGTGATCGAGGAAGTGCCGGCCGCCGCCATCAGCCTGGCAGAGGCCATCAGCACCTATCTGTTCAACGCCCAGCTGGTTAGTCTGGCGGAAGGCGGCCCTGGAGAAGGCGGAATGGCGTTGATCCTGCCGGGCGAGGCGCGCGCCCATGCCGGCGTGTGGGGCTGGCTGGAAGGGCTGGTGGCCAAGGGCGGGCCGATCCGCCGGTTGCTGCCGGTGGATGTGCGGCAATCCATGGCCAATGGCGGCGGGCCTGCCTGCCTGCGCCTCCGGGTGGTGGCGGATCCGGCGCGGGTGGATCCGCGCTTTCTGGTGAACCATGCGCGGATCGATGCCATCGCGCGGATCGTGCAGGGGTATTGGCCCGAACAGATCGCCCCGGATGATCTGGCCAGCCCGGCGCTGTGGCAGGCCTGCCGCAAGGCCCGCGCGCGGCTGCTGGAAGGGCTGGATCTGGGCGCCTTGCTGGCCGCCGGCTGAGGCGCTGCGGGCCGGTTGCATTTCGCACTTGCATCATGAACCGATTCGCGGCATTTTTGTGCATGCAGCCCGCAAAGGCGTGGGCTGCCCGGCGTTCTTCCGCTGCATAGCGGCATCACCGCCCCCGATTTTCATCTGTCACGGCAATGGCGCCGCCCTGTTGAAGGAGCTGCCATGCCTTGTGCCTTTTTCCCCCCGCCTATCCCGCTAGCGCCGCACCAGCGCGACGATCAGCGCCACGAACAGCAGCGCCGACACTGCCTGCCAGAAGGCCACCGGGTGCCGCTCGATCAGCGGCGCGCGGCGCGGGGCCACGCGTTCCACGGCCGCGCCCCCTTCCAGCGCGCGCAGCATCTCGATCATGTCGCCAAAGCGGTCGGCCGGGTCGATAGCCACGGCGCGCTGCAGCACGGCATCCAGCCAGCCGGGGATCTCGGGCCGGCTGCGCGAGGGCGGCGTGGGGCTGCGAAAGCGCGGGCGGGCAAAGGCTTCGGCCTGGCCATAGGGCCAGCTGCCGGCAAACAGGCGCCACAGCGTAACCCCCAGCGCGAACTGGTCCGTCGCGGCACTGCCGGCCTCGCCCTCGAACATTTCCGGGGCGAGATAGCCGGGCGTGCCGGGGATCTCGTCCACCGCGAAATCATCCACCCGCGGCAGGCGCGCCACGCCCAGATCGATCAGCTTCAGCCCGCCTTCCTGCGGCAGCAGCACATTTTCAGGCTTGATGTCGCGGTGAACGATCTCCAGCCGGTGCAGCGCTGCCACCGCGCGGGCCAGGGCAATGGCGATCGGCAGCGCTTCTGCCAGCG
>DASRYE010000145.1:0-4433 GCA_035653915.1 Novosphingobium sp.
CCCACCTGTTCGGAAAAGGCGCCGGCGCTGGTCATCACCTGCCATGGCCGGCCGGCCGGCGGCCCCTTGGCCATGCCTTGCTGCTGCATCCCCATCGGCATCTCCCGGCGCGTTGTGTGTTGGGCGATTATCGCCCCATTGATCGTTTATCGACAAATGTCCGACCCGCACCCTGGTGTCAAGCCAACCGGCGATATGCGATACGGGATTGTCAAGCGGGCCGGACTGGAATAAATCGTACGTATGTTACATATTCGCACATATTCACTGGCGCGAACATGAACCGCGGGCAGAGGAAAAAGGATGAGCTACAGCTTCGAGCAGCACAAGATCATCGGCGCGATCGAGGCCGATGACGACTATTGGCGCCACCTTGAGGAGGGCGTGCTGAAAGTGCCGCGCTGCGCCGGCTGCCACACCTGGACATGGCCGGCCCATTTCCGCTGCGGCACATGCGGATCCTGGACGTTCGACTGGGTGGAGGTGGCCGCCCAGGGCCTCATCTTCAGCCACACCCGCACCCATTACGCCTTCGACCGCGTGCTGGAGCGCCGCGAGGACGTGCCCTATGTGACGCTGGTGGTGGAATTGCCCCATGCCGGCGGCATCCGCCTGATCGGCGTCCTGCAGGGCAGCGACGAGGGCCTTGCCATCGGCGCGCAAGTGACCGGCAGCATCGATCCGCCCAGCGCCAAAAGCAAACACTACCCCGCCCTGCGCTGGCAACTGGCCCGATGAACGGCCCGCCCGCCCAGGAAGCCCCTCTTTTCGGGAGATCACAGTGAGCAGGATGCGTGGCGCAACGGCCATCGTCGGTATCGGCCAAACCCCTTATTACAAACGCGGCACCTCGCCCGAGCCGGAGTTGAAACTGGCGCTGCGCGCCATCACCCAGGCCGCCGAGGATGCCGGGATCGATGTGCGCGACATCGATGGCTTCATTTCCTATGCCTCGGAACGCAGCGATCCGGCCAAGCTGATGCCGGCGCTGGGCACCAGGGCCTGCCGCTTTGCCGCGCTGGTGTGGATCCACGGCGGGGCGCTGGCCGGCACGCTGAACATCGCGGCAGGGGCCATCCTGTCGGGCCAGGCAGAGGTGGTGGCCATCTATCGCTCGATGGCGGAAGGCAACAGCCAGCGCCTGCGCGTGGCGGTGGCGCAAAACGACACGTCGTCGCAATATCTCGTCAATGGCCTCGATTCGCCGGCGCAGATCCTGGCCCTGCGCGCCCAGCGGCTGATGGAACATCATGGCGTGCCGCGTTCTGCGCTGTTTGCCGCGGTGCAGGCCTCCTATTACCACGCCCGGGCAAACCCCATGGCCTATGGGCGCAACACCGAGATGACCCGCGAGATCTACGATGCAGCGCGGCCGATCGCCGATCCCTATGGCCTGTTCGACTGCTCGCGCGAGAATGACGGGGCGGCCTGCGTGCTGGTGGTTTCGGCCGACAGGGCCAAGGATCTGCGTCAGCCGCCGGCCTATGTCCTGTCGGCGCCGATGGGCACGATGGAAGGCGGCGGCGCGCTGGAGGAAAACTGGCGCCCCTATTACGCCACGGCCGGCCAACGCGAACTGGCCGAACGGATGTGGCAGGAAGCCGGCTATGGCCCGGGCGATGTCGATGTCGCGCAGATCTACATGAACATGAATGCCATGGGCATCGGCTCGATGATCGACCATGGCTTCTTCAGCTTCGAGGAAGCCGGCACGTTCTGCACCTTTGAGAACCTCATCGCGCCCTCGGGCCGGTTGCCGATCAACACATCGGGCGGCGATCTGGCGGAAGGCTTCATCCACGGCATGGGGCTGATTCCGGAGGCGGTGCGCCAGATCCGCGGCACTTCCACCAACCAGGTGCCGGGCGCGAAACTGTCGCTGTTCACCGGCGGCCCGGGCGATCTCATGAGCAGCACCGCCCTTCTGGGCAGCGCCGACACTCTCTGACCTAACTTGCAGGTCTTCGACCTAACTTGCGGGAAAGCACGAAATGGCATTCACAGTCAGCCGCGCGCTCAAATGGTGGGCATGGGACAAGCCCGACCGCATCGCGCTGAATTACGAGGGCGAGGCCCTGACCTATGCGCAGCTCTACGGCTGGGCGCTGCGCGTGGCCGACTGGCTGCGCACACAGGGCATCCAGCCGGGCGAGCGGGTGATGATGGTGGGCGAGAATACGCTGGACTATGCCGTGCTGCTGGTGGGCACGGTGCTGGCCGGCGGCATCTGCGCGCCGATCACCTTCCGCTCCAGCGAGCGCGAATTGCGCCGTTCGCTGGAACTGCTCTCCCCCCGCCTCGTCGTGGTCGACAGGGATCGCGAGGAGATCGCCAGCCTGGCGCTGGGCGGCGAGGGCAAGGGCCGGCTGGTGCTGATGGACAGCCTGCGCGCCCTGCGCAGCGCGCCCGAACCGGCCCCTGCCCACGAGGCCCGGCCCGAGGATCCGATGTTCATCATCGGCACCAGCGGTTCCACCGGCACCCCCAAGGGCGTGGTCTACACCCAGGGTTCCACCATGGTCTATGCGGCGGAATTCGCGATCATGGAGCCGGCCACCGGCAATGGCGGCTCGGTGCTTTCGGCCGGGCCCTATTCCTCGGCCTCGGGCACCTTGCTGCTGTTCCAGTTCCTGTCGGTGGGCGCCACGATCTTTGCCGAGAACAAGTTCACGCCCGAACGCGCGCTGCGCATGCTGCGCGACGAGCGCATCACCACTTTCCTCGCCTCCACCATCTTCTTCGAGCGCATTGCCGCGCTGCCCGAATTTCCCGCCGCCGATCTCTCCTCGATCAAATTCGCCCAGATCAGCGGCGCCCGGGTCAGCACCGCGCTGATCGCCCGCTTCCAGGCCAAGGGCGTGGTGCTGCGCCAGGCCTATGGCTGCACCGAGGCCGGCGGCGCCTGGGCCGCGCGCGATGAAACCGCGCTGGTGGATCCGGAAAAATGCGGCCCCGGCGCCCTGTTCACCGAATATGCCATCGCCCGGCCCGATGGCACCCGCGCCGCGCCCGGCGAGGCGGGGGAAATCCTCATCCGCAGCCCGGCGCTGGCCGCCGGCTACTGGCACGATGCAGAGCAGACCGCCCGCACCTTCCGCGCAGGCTGGCTGCACACCGGCGACCGCGGCGTGCAGGATGAACGCGGCAACCTCACCTTCATCGACCGCATCAAGGACATCATCATCTCCGGCGGCCTCAATATCTCGGCCATGGAAGTGGAAAGCGCCATCGCCGAGATCGACGGCGTGGTGGAAGTGGTGGTGCTGGCCGCCAGAGACGCCGAATTCGGCGAAACGCCGCTGGCTGTCGTGCATGGCGATCTGGGCCGGATCGATGCCCGCCAGATCCTGCAGCATTGCCGCCAGGCCCTCGCCACCTACAAGGTGCCCCGCTATATCGCGCTGGAAGAACGGCCGCTGCCGCGCCTGCCCTCGGGCAAGATCTCCAAGGTGGAACTGCGCGAGAAATACAAGGATGGGCCGGCGTTTCTCGAAAGGGTGCGCTAAGAGGCGGCAGCGGGATGCAAGGAGAAGCCCTTGCATCCCGTTGCTCAATCGAGTTCGATAATCCGCGCGGCAGGGCCGGCCAGATCCACCAGCGCGCAGCTGCGCCGAAAGCCCTGCGGCGTGGGGCGCCCCTCGCCCACCGAGCCCGGGTTGACCACCAGCACCGGGCCCAGCCAGCGCACCAGCGGCTGATGCGTGTGGCCATACAGAACGACATCCGCCCCGGCCACGGCGAAGCGGTGAAAATCGCGGTGATGGCCGGGCACATAGGCATGGCCGGAAGGCCAGGGCGTGGAATGAACGACCGTGAGCCGCCGCCCGCCCAAGGCGATATCCAGCCGCTGCGGGCAAGCGGCCAGCCAGCCGGCCAGCCCGGGATCGACATCCGCGCCTGTGGGCCCGCCGGCAAAGAACAGGTCCTCGTGGTTGCCGCGGATCGTCAGCGCGGCCTGCGCCCGCAGCATGGCCACCGTCTCGTTGCAGAAGCGGGTCTGGTTGATGGCATCGCCCAGGCACACCAGCCGGTCGATCGGGCCCATCAGCTCCAGCGCGCGGGCCAGCGCCTGCGGCTGGCCATGAATGTCGGAGACGACCCCCAGCCGCATGCCGGCTCAGGCATCCACGCCGGTGGCTGGCGCCGCATCCGTGGCGCGCCATGGCGCCAGCGCCGCGCGCCCGATCTCGGCCGCCATATAGGCCGGCCCGCCTTTCCACGCCGGCCACAGGCCAGCGCGCACCATGGCAAAATCCACATCCGCAGCGCGCAGCGCCACCCCTTCGTCAATCAGCGCCCATGCCTCGGCCAGCACCGGCCAGACCAGCGCCTGCTCGATCTGCGCGCTGGCCGTGCCGGCCCCCTCGGCCGCCGGCAGCAAGGCGGCGGCAAAGCCAAAGGCCCGGCCCGAGGCGGCGATATCGGCCGGGCGG
>DASRYE010000146.1:0-8362 GCA_035653915.1 Novosphingobium sp.
CGGGCCGTGGCCCTGCGGCTGGCGGCCGATGGCGCGCGCGTGGCGGTGAACTATCGCCGCGACACCGCCGCGGCGCAAGCCGTGGTGGACGAGATCCGCGCCGCAGGCGGCAGCGCCTTTGCGCTTCAGGCCGATGTTGGCGATCTGGCGGCGATCGCCGCGCTGTTCGCCGGTTTCGACGCGGCCGAGCCTGACGGGCTCGACATTCTCGTCAACAATGCCGGCATCGGCTCGATGGCCACCCTCGCCGAAACCGAGGAGGAGGCCTATGACCGGCAGATGCAGGTGAACGCCAAGGGCCCCTTCTTCGTGACGCGGGCGGCGCTGCCCCGGCTGCGTACGGGCGGGCGCATCGTCAATGTGTCGTCAATGGTGGCGCAGGTCGCCTATCCCTCCTGCATTGCCTATGCGATGAGCAAGGCGGCGATCAACCATTTCACCCGCTCGCTGGCGGCAGAGCTGGGGCCGCGCGGCATCACCGTCAATGCGGTCACGCCCGGCGCCACCATCACCGATTTCGCGCCGGAACTGTTCAACGATCCGGCCACGGTGGAATATCTGGCGGGCATGGCAGCGCTGAAGCGCGTGGGCCAGCCAGAGGATGTGGCGCGGGTGATCGCCATGCTGGCCGGCCCGGATGCCGCCTGGGTAACCGGCCAGGTGATCGAGGCATCGGGCGGCATGCACCTCTAAAGGCGCGCCGCCCGGGGCCCCATCGGTCAGGCCGTGGCGGCGCGCACCCGCACCAGCAGCGCGGCCACTTCATCCAGCAGCGAGAGGCGCGCCTTCTTCAGCTCTTCCAGCCTGGTGTCGGAAGCGGCTTCCGATTCGCTTTCGATGCGGTGGATCTCGCGGTTGATGTCGTGGTGGCGCCCGGCCAGCTTCTGGTAATGCGCGTCCGACAGTTTCAGCTCGTGCAGCAGGGCGGCATCAGCGGGAAATTCGGCCTGCAGGTCGTGGGCGGTGTGGGTCATACTGTCTCCCTTTCGGTGTCTTTCACGCACCTCTCTCGCGCCGATCGGCGCTGGCCGCATTGCGCCCGATCAAGCGGCCGCGCCGGCCGCCAGTTCCTGCACGGCGGCCGCCACCTTGTGCCCCCATTCCGCATAGCTTTTGGCCACCACCGCGGCCATGATCGCCAGCTCGCGCGAGGTATCGCCCTGGCGGTAGCTCATGATGATCGGCGAGGTCAGCGGCTCTGCCACCTCGATATAGCGGACATCCTCGCTGCGCGCCTGCTGCACTGATTCGGGCACCAGGCACACGCCTTCCTCGGCCGCCACCATGCCCACCGCGATCTGCAGCTCGCGCACTTCATGGGCCACGCGCGGCTGCAGCCCGCTGTCGTGGAAGAGCGAGAGCACCTGATCGGCATAGCTGGGCCGATGGGCGTTGGGATAGAGGATCTGCGGCTCGGCGGCGATGCGGGCCAGCGGCACGGGCGCAGTAGCCTCGGCCAACGGATGGGTGGCCGGCACCGCGGCCACCAGCCGTTCCTCGCGCAGGATGGCGCGGCGCACTGCCGGATCTTCAAAGCGGATGCGCCCGAAGCCGACATCGATGCGCCCCTCCTTCAGGGCGCCGATCTGCTCCAGGCTGCCCAGATCCACCAGCACCAGCTCCACATGCGGCGCCAGCGCGCGGAAGCGGCGGATCAGCACCGGCAGCCGCGCATAGATGGTGGAGGCGACAAAGCCGATCACGAAGCGCCGCTTTTCAAGGCCGGCCGCGCGCGTCATCATGCCGCGCATCTGCTCCACCCGGTCCAGCACCTGGCAGGCCTGCTCGTAGAACAGATGGCCCATGGCAGTGAGGCGCAAGGGGCGGGCGGCGCGGTCGAACAGGGGCTGGCCCAGTTCCTCCTCCAGCTGGTGGATCTGCCGGCTGAGCGGCGGCTGGGCCATGTGCAGCCGCTCTGCCGCGCGGGTGAAATTGCGCTCGTTGGCCACCATGACGAAATAGCGCAGCTGCCTCAGATCCATCACCGATACCCTTCAGGTATTGCGCGCAGACCGCATTGATCTTTGCCACGCCCGCCGATCCTGCATAAATCCAGGGCAGAAAAGCCGCAACGGCCAAGAGGATGGCAAAATGGCAAGGCCGCGCCCCGGCACCCCCGGCGCCAGACGATACCTTTGCCATCCCCTGCGCCCCTTGCGACAACACCCCCGAACGGGAGAGAAGGCATGACCGAGGATTTCGTCACCACGCCGGCCATCCAGGCCCTGCTCGACAAGGCCTGCGGCATCGGCGCTGCCGGCGGCCAGCCGCGCCTGAAGGCGATCCTGCGCGATCTGCTGGAAGCAACGATGCGCATCATCGTGCGCCACGACATTTCCGAGAACGAATTCTGGGCGGCCGCCAGATATCTCGCCGAAGGCGCCGGCGAGATCGGCCTGATCATGCCGGGCACGGGGCTGGAACATTTCCTCGACCTCTACAACGATGCCAAGGATGCCGAGGCCGGCCTCAGCGGCGGCACGCCGCGCACCATCGAGGGGCCGCTCTATGTGGCCGGCGCTCCGCTGGTGGCAGGCGATGGCGAGGTGGACCTCACCTCCGACCCCGACGACACCATTACCCTGCACATGACCGGCCGCGTGCTGGGCCCCGATGGCGAACCGGTGGCCGGCGCCATCCTCCATGTGTGGCACGCCAATTCCAAGGGCTGGTATTCCCACTTCGACCCCACCGGCGAGCAGACCCCGTTCAACAACCGCCGCCGCATTCAGCTGGGCGCCGATGGCCGCTATGCCTTCCGCTCGAAAATGCCCAACGGCTATAGCGTGCCGCCGGGCGGGGCCACCGATGTGCTGATGCAGGCGCTGGGCCGCCATGGCAACCGGCCGGCCCATGTGCATTTCTTCGTGGAAGCGCCCGGCTATCGCCAGCTGACCACGCAGATCAACTTTGGCGATGATCCCTTTGCCGCCGATGATTTCGCCTTTGGCACCCGCGAGGGCCTGCTGCCGGTGCCCAGCCGCCAGGGCGATGCCGCCTTCATCGGCTTCGACTTCCACCTCCAGCGCGCGGCCCAGCCGGCCGACGAGCATTTCTCCACCCGCCAGCGCGCCCTGGCCTGACCGGCATTGCCCTAACACAGGGCCTCAATACGCCCAAACAGAAGGGGCGGGCGAAGGGATCCCCTCGCCCGCCCCTTTTTTTTCAGATAGGCCGCCCGATCAGTAGCTCACCCGCACCCGCAGGCCGAAGCTGCGCGGATTGCCCGGATAGCCCTGCACGATGCCAGTGCTCTTCGTCAGCCCCAGCATGTTGATGTAGTAGCCCTTGTTGAGCAGGTTGTCGGACCACAGCTGGAGGTCGAAGCGGCCCTCGGCCAGCTTCACGCCCACCCGCGCATTCACCAGCGCATAAGGCGCGATCCACGCCAGCGGATCGAGCGTGACGGTGGTGTTCTGGGCCGAGCGCCAGTTCACGTCGATCAGCCCATAGCCATCGGCGCCCCGCGCCACCGGGTGGGTGTAGTCCAGGCTCACGTCGCCGGTCCACTTCGGCGTCCAGGCCACCTGCCGGCCGGTCAGGTCGCAGGTCAGCACGGTGGAGGCCACTTCGCCCGGGCACACCGAATTGTGGAACGAGCTGTAATAGGCATGATCGAAGCCGATGAAGCCCTTGGCATGCAGGCCCTTGGCCAGCTGCGCCTCGGCTTCCAGCTCCACACCGTTCGAGGTGAGCGAGCCGACATTGGCGAGGAACTTGATCGCCGTGTTGCCCACGCCTTGCGATTCATTGGCCTGATAGTTCTGCACCACCGTGTGGAAGGCGGTGAGGTTGACCAGCAGGCGGTGGTGGAACCATTCGCTCTTGATGCCGGCCTCGAAATTGTCGGCGGTCTCGCCCTTCACGGTCTGGCTGCCGCCCAGCGCGATGATGCGCGAATCGGTCACCGGCAGCAGGTTGAAACCGGCCGACTTGTAGCCGCGCGCATATTTCACATAGACCATCGCATCCGGCAGCACCTTGTAGCTGATGGAGCCTTCGCCCGAGAGCGCATTATCCGACAGCGCCTGGTTGACCGAGCCCAGCGCCGCATTGGCCGCGGCCGAGGACATGTCGCTCAGCTGGGCGGTGGTGAGGTTGCCGGTGTTCTGCGTCACCCAGCCGGCATAGAACTGGCTGCGGTGTTCCCAGGTGTAGCGCAGGCCGCCATCCAGCGAGAGGCGGCGGGCCTTGTCCGGGTGCCAGCTGACATTGCCGAACAGCGCCTCGGTGTTGGTGTGGAACACGCCGTGGCTGGCAAAGCCAAGGCCGGCAAGGGCGTTGGCATAGGCGCCCTGGGCCCAGGTCTTGCCGCTCACATTGGGAAAGTCGGTCGTCGAGGGGTTGGCCGCCCAGATGTAATACTGGTTGCCGAACTGGATGCGGCTGTCCACCGCCAGCTGCTGGCGCGACAGGAAGCCGCCCACCGTCGCCTCGATCGCCCCGCCCTTCGGCGTGGACCAGCGCAGCTCCTGGCTGAACTGCTGCTCGTTGTTGCACGAGCCGTAATCGGGGATGGCGTTGAGCTGGGTGTAGTCGTTGTCGTTATTGGTGTAGCACTTCCAGTGCTCCCAGGCGGAGATCGCGGTGATCGTGCCGCCCTTGCCCAGATCATAGTCGATCGTGCCGCTGGCGGCATAGGTGTCGGTGCGCGCATTCAGCGGCGAGTTGAGGTTGATCACCGGATTGGCGGCGCTGCCGGTGTTCAGCGTGTAGCCGGCATTGGCCATGCGCGTCTGCAGGGCGGCGCTGTTGTAGATGGAGGTGATCACCGGCGACATGGTGTTGAAGCCCTGGTGGTTCCAGGTGCCGATCAGCCGCACGGTGAGGTTGCTGGCCGGCGTGAACAGCAACTGGCCGCGCAGGCCCTCGCCCTGGCGGGCGTTCTGATACTGGCCGTTGTAGAGGTTCTTGTAGTTGCCGTTCGTCTCGCTGTAATAGCCCGACAGGCGGAAGGCCAGCAGGTCGGGGATCAGCGTGCCGGTCACGCTGCCCTTGCTTTCGCGCAGGCCCTGGTTGCCGATGTTCACCTCGCCCTTGGCGCCGAAGGTGAAGCTGGGCTTGGCCGTGTTGATGATGACAGCGCCCGCCGTGGTGTTCTTGCCAAACAGCGTGCCCTGCGGCCCGCGCAGCAGTTCCACATCGGCGATATCGTTGAAATCGGTGCTCACCATGCCCTGCCGGCCGGTGTAGACGCCATCGACGAAGATGCCCACCGAGCCATCGATGCCATCGGTGTTGAAACCGTTGTTGCCGATGCCGCGAATGCCCAGGTTCAGCTGCTTGGGGTTGGTGAGATAGACCGAGAAGGCCGGGAACTTGGCCTGGAAATCAGTGAAATTGGCCAGGTTCTGGGTAGACAGCTCCACCCCGCCCAGGGTGGTGATCGGAATCGGCACCGATTGCGCGTTTTCCGGCCGCTTGCGGGCATAAACCACCAGATCGCCGATCTGGCCATCAGCCGGGGCCTTTTCGGCCGCAGCGGCGCTATTGGCGGCGGCCTCTTCGGCCCGCGCACCGCCGGCCACCAGCATGGCAGGCAGAACAACACCAGACGCCAGAAGACAGCGCCACATATGCGACGTTTTCATGTTCTTCACCCCGTTTTTTCAAGACGCATGGGAGGGCGCCCGCCAGCATGGCCGGCAGACAACATGCGTTTTTTCAAATTGTTGCGGGGTTCGGTATTGCGGTTACATTCCGTATTTATGACAGGGGGGAAATTCTCTACACATCTGCTTGGATTTCCTCCAGCACAGCGCACAGCGCATCTGTCAGCGGCCCGGGGCAGGCCAGTTGCGGCACATGGCCACAGGGCAGGGTGATCCGCCGCGCGCCGGGGCTGAGCGCCTGCATCTCGCGCTGGAGGGCAATGCCGATCGAACGATCCGCCAGCGCCTCCACATAGATGCGCGGCACGCTGCCATAGCGCTGCGGCGTCAGCGCGGGCACCACCGCGCGGCCCCATTCGGGCTGGGGGGTGAGGCGCAGGGCAGCGGCCGCCGCAGCCTCGGGCGGGCAATCATGCAGGAAGATCTCGCGCGCGGCGGCGGGCGGCACCTGCGTGAAGCGGCCATCGGCGCTGGCCTTGAGGAAGGGGGTGATGCCGGCAAAATCCGCTTCCGGATAAAGGCGGCGGCAATGGGCCAGCAAATCGACAAAGCGCATGCCCGAGGGCAGCATCATCCCCACCAGAAACACCAGCGCGGAAACGCATTCGGGCGCCGCTTCTGCCACTTGCGCTGCCACCTGCCCGCCGCCGCTGTGGCCCAGCACCACGCAAGGGCGCCCCTGCGCGCGCAGCACGCCCACCACATGATCGGTGTAGGCCGCCAGCCCGTCTGCCGCCAGCGGTTCAGGGTTGATGCCATTGCCCGGCAGATCCACCGCCACGCTGTGCCAGCCGGCCGCGGCCAGCAGCGGCTGCCAGGCGGCAAAGGCCCAGCTGCCCTGCCAGGCGCCATGGATCAGCACGATGGTGCCCCGGGCAGCGCCCGCGCCCGGCTCAGGCATAGGTGCGCCGATAGCAGTCGGCCAGATGCTGCTCGGTGGTAATCGGCGGATAGAGCGGGGCCTGCCCTTCAGCAAGGCAGGTGGGGAGGCACGACACCTGATAATCGGGGTTGCCGGTGAAAAAGAAGGGCACCGAATAGCGCTCCTGCCCCGACAGGTTGATCACCCGGTGGGGGTTGGAATGGAAATGGTGGTTCGTCCAGCGGGCAATCAGATCGCCCAGGTTGACGACGAAAGCACCCGGCACCGGCGGCGCGTCGATCCACGCGCCGCTGGCCACATCCTGCACCTGCAGGCCGCCGCTGGCATCCTGCAGCAGCAGGGTAATCGCGCCAAAATCCGTATGCGCGCCGCAGCCCTTCTCGCCGGGCAGGGGGTTGGCGGGCTGGGGCGGATAATGCAGCAGGCGCAAGGTGGCGGCCGGATCGGTGGCGAAAGCGGCGAAATAATCGGCCGGCAGGCCCAGCGCCCGGGCCAGCCCGCCCATCACCTGCCCGGCCAGCGCGCTGGCGGCAGCGAAATAGGCGCTCATCGCCGCGCGGAAGGCGGGGCGGCCGGCGGGCCACTGGTTGGCGCCCATGTTGAAGCGGCCGGCCAGCACGCGCGGATCATCGGCAGCCAGATCCTCGCCGATGTAGAAGCCTTCCTTCAGGTCGGGCGGGCTGCCCGCCTCCAGCCGCTGCCCGCGCAAGGGCTCATAGCCGCGGTTGCAGGGCGAGCCGGCCATGTCGAGCGCCGCCTTCTCGGCCATGGGCAGGGCGAAGAAGCCCTGCGCCTCGGCAAAGACGGCGGCGATCAGCGCCGGATCGATGCCATGGTTAACGAGATAGAAGAAGCCGTGGCGCTGGCCCGCGGCGCGCAGGGCGGCCACGGTGGCCTCATCGCCGGCAAACAGCGCGGCCCCGTCGATCCGGGGAATGGTAAGAGCTTCGGCCATATGCGTTTCCTGCCCTGAAGTGGCTGTGGAACGCAGGATAGGCATGGCCCGGCCGCTGCCGCCAGAACCAAATTCCGCCATGGCCGATGCCGTTTCGGCATCACCCGGCCTCTTCGCCCTCGCGCCGGGCGATCTCGGCCGCCAGCCATTCGATGGCCAGCGCCAGGGCCGCCGGCAGGCTGCGATGGGCGCTGGCATAGATGCCCAGTTCGGAAAGGATCGGCCGGCCGGCCCCGTCGCGCAGCGGCACATGGCGCAGGGCGCCGCTGGCCAGATCCGCCTCTATGCCCAGCCGCGTCTGGAAGGCGAGGGCAATGCCGCGCCGGCACATCTGCCGCGCCAGATCGACAGAGGCGGTCTCCAGCTTCACTTGCAGCGGGCCCTTGTGCCCCTCCACCAGCTGGCGCATCTGATCGTGGATGGACAGCGGCGCGCGCGCCAGAATCAGCGGATAGGCCGCGCATTCGGCAAAGCGCAGGGTGGCGCGCCCGGCCAGCGGATGATCGGGCGGCATGATCGCCCCCAGCGCGAAACGGCCCAGCGCATGTTGCCGCAACGCCGGATTGCGCCCCAGGCTGTAGCAGATGGCGATATCGGCATCGCCTTCCACCACCGCCTGCGCCGCCACCGCCGAGCCGCCCGAGGCCTGGCGGATCTGCAGCAGCGGATAGCGGCGCATCAGCGCTTCCAGCACATGGGGCAAAAGGTCGCCGTTCACTCCTTCCACCGCGGCAATGGCGATCTCGCCGCGCTGCAGGCCCTGCAGCTCTTCCAGCGCGCCCTGCATGCGGCGCTCGTCCTGCAGCACCTTGGTCACGTGGTCGGCGAAGATCTCGCCCGCCGGGGTCAGCCGCAGGCCGGCGGGCAGGCGATCGAACAGCGGCACGCCCAGCTGCTCTTCCAACTGCAGCA
>DASRYE010000147.1:0-14072 GCA_035653915.1 Novosphingobium sp.
CTCTGGCGGGGTGCGGGCAAGCCGCATTGCCGCCAGCCATGGCGCCAGCGTGGCCGTGGCCGAGGAATATCGCATTGGCGGCACCTGTGTGATCCGTGGCTGCGTGCCCAAGAAGCTGCTGGTCTATGCCAGCCAGTTTGCCGAGGAACTGCACGACACCGCCCGGCTGGGCTGGACGATCGGCGAGAAGCGCTTCGACTGGGCGGCCCTGCGCGATTTCGTCGCCTCCGATGTGGACCGGCTGGAGCGCGCCTATACCAACACGCTCGACAGCAACAAGGTGGCGCATTTCGCCGAGCGCGCGGTGGTGACCGGCCCCAACAGCCTGCGCCTGGTCCCCTCGGGCCGCGAGATCACCGCGCGCTACATTCTGGTGGCAGTGGGCGCCTGGCCGGTGATGCCCGATTTTCCCGGCAACGAACATGCCATCACCAGCAACGAGGTGTTCCATTTGCCCGAACTGCCGCGCCGCGTGGTGGTGCAGGGGGCGGGCTATATCGCGCTGGAATTTGCCGGGATCTTCAATGCGCTGGGCTGCGCGGTAGCGGTCGTCAACCGGTCCGACAGGATCTTGCGCGGCTATGAGGAGGCGCTGACCGAGCGCCTGCTGAAGATCACGCAGGAGCGCGGCATTGCCTATCGCCTGGGCGATCCGGTGGCGGGCATCGAGAAGCAGGCCGATGGCAGCCTGGCCGTGGCGCTGGCCAGCGGCGCGGTGATCGCGGCCGATTGCGTGCTGGTGGCCACCGGCCGCAAGCCCAAGACCGATGGGCTGGGGCTGGAAAGCGCGGGCGTGGCGCTGGGCGGCAATGGCGAGGTGCTGGTCGATCCCTATGGCGAGACGAGCTGCCCCAGCATCTATGCCGTGGGCGATGTGACCGACCGCGTGCAACTGACGCCGGTGGCCATCCGCGAGGGCCATGCCTTTGCCGACACCGTGTTCGGCGGCAAGCCGCGCACCACCGCCTATGACCATATCCCCAGCGCGGTGTTCAGCCAGCCCCCGCTGGCCGGCGTCGGCCTGACCGAGGCCGAGGCCCGCGGTCAGGGCTACAAGGTGCAGATCTTCACCAGCGATTTCCGCCCGATGAAGAACATGTTCGCCGCCCGGGCCGAGCGCGGCTTCTACAAGCTGGTGGTGGAAGAGGCCACCCAGCGGGTGCTGGGCGTGCACATGATCGGCCCGGATGCGCCCGAGATCCTGCAGGCGGTGGCGATCGCGGTGAAGGCGGGGCTGACCAAGGCGGATTTCGATGCCACCGTGGCGCTGCACCCTTCCATGGCCGAAGAGCTGGTGCTGATGCGCTGATCGGGCGTTAATGGCCCGGGTGGCGGTGCAGCCAGGCCCGGGCCCCCTGCACCAGCGCCTGCTGGCCATGGCAGAGGGCCAGCGGCTCGATTTCGGCGCGGGCGATCGCCAGGTCGCCCTCTGCCGCCGCGCACAGCGCATGCAGGATCAGCAGCCTTGTGGCGCAAAGGCCGGGCGCTGCGGCATAATAGCGGCCAGCAATCCTTTCGCGCAGCCCCGGATAGAGGAAGCTGAGCTCGGCCATGTCGGCCCACAGCTCGGGATGGTCGCACCCGTCGGACAGGATGTCGAGCATGAGGTCGATCGCCGCTTCGGCGCGGGCCAGCGCGAATCCCTGCGCATGCGCCAGGGCAGGGGAGGAATGCGGTGTCATCGGCGCCTCGCTGTGTGGCGGGAAGGGGTGCGGGCCAGTCTAGGCAGACAGGGTTAGCCAAGCTTTGGCGCGCGCCTAGGGCCGTTTACGGGGCCGGCTAATAGCGGGAGCGCCCTATTCTTTTTAACCGGCCGCTTAAAAATCATTGACGCGCCCCGCTGGCCGTGCCTTAGGCATTGCCAACAAACTGGCTTTAAGGGCCTGGCTTAAGAGAGGTCGGAGCGCGCATGTCTGCGAATATCGCCGAAATGGAAAAACGCCGCGAAGCAGCCAAGCTGGGGGGCGGCCAGCGCCGCATCGATGCCCAGCATGCCAAGGGCAAGCTGACAGCGCGCGAGCGCATCGAGGTGTTGCTGGATGAGGGCAGCTTCGAAGAGCTCGACATGTATGTGGAGCATAATTGCGTTGATTTCGGCATGCCCGATCAGGTGATCCCGGGCGATGGCGTGGTGACCGGTTCGGGCACGATCAACGGCCGCCTCGTCTTCGTCTTCTCGCAGGATTTCACCGTTTTTGGCGGTTCGCTCTCGGAACGCCACGCGCAGAAGATCTGCAAGGTGATGGATATGGCGATGAAGGTGGGCGCGCCTGTCATCGGCCTCAACGATTCGGGCGGCGCGCGCATCCAGGAAGGCGTTGCCTCGCTGGGTGGCTATGCCGAAGTGTTCCAGCGCAATGTCAACGCCTCGGGCGTGGTGCCGCAGCTCAGCCTCATCATGGGGCCTTGCGCGGGCGGCGCTGTGTATAGCCCGGCGATGACCGACTTCATCTTCATGGTGAAGGACAGCAGCTACATGTTCGTTACCGGCCCCGATGTGGTGAAGACGGTGACCAACGAGATCGTGACCCAGGAAGAGCTGGGCGGGGCGATCACCCACACCACCAAGACTTCGGTGGCGGATCTGGCGCTGGAGAACGATATCGAGGCGCTGCTGGCAGCGCGCGAATTCTTCGATTTCCTGCCGCTGTCGAACCGCGAGGATGCGCCCGCACGCCCCAATTCGGACCCGTGGGACCGCGCCGATGGCAGCCTCGACACGCTGATCCCGGCTTCTGCCACCCAGCCCTACGACATGCATGAGGTGATCCGCAAAACCCTCGATGAGGGGGATTTCTTCGAGATCCAGCCGGGCCATGCGGGCAATATCCTGATCGGCTTTGGCCGCATCGAGGGGCGCACGGTGGGCGTGGTGGCCAACCAGCCGATGGTGCTGGCCGGCTGCCTCGACATCAATTCCTCGAAGAAGGCAGCGCGTTTCGTGCGCTTCTGCGATGCCTTCAACATCCCGATCATCACCTTCGTCGATGTGCCCGGCTTCCTGCCCGGCACCTCGCAGGAGCATAATGGCATCATCAAGCATGGCGCCAAGCTGCTGTTCGCCTATGCCGAGGCCACCGTGCCCAAGATCACCGTGATCACCCGCAAGGCCTATGGCGGCGCTTACGACGTGATGGCCTCCAAGCATCTGCGCGGCGACCTCAACTATGCCTGGCCCACCGCCGAGATCGCCGTGATGGGCGCCAAGGGCGCGGTGGAGATCATATTCCGCGGCCTTTCCGGCGAGGAACAGGCCGAGAAGACGAAGGAATATGAAGAGCGCTTTGCCAACCCCTTCGTGGCGGCCAGCAAGGGCTTCATCGACGAGGTGATCTACCCGCACTCCACCCGCAAGCGCATCGCCCTTGGCCTGCGCAAGCTGCGGAACAAGGCGCTGGAGAACCCCTGGAAAAAGCACGACAACATCCCGCTGTAAACGCGGGGAAGCACGCCGGCTGGTCTTTCTCGCAGGTGCAGCGAGGGCCCGCCGGGTGTTTGCAAGGGTGAGGACCGGGCGGGCCGCCGGCAACAGGCGGCCAGAGGATGCCGGCAAGGACAAAGGGCAAGAACAATGAGTGAAGCGCAGGACATCTTCATCGTTTCGGGCGTGCGCACGGCCATCGGCGATTTCGGCGGCGCGCTGAAGGGCTTTGCCGCCAGCGATCTGGGCGCGCGCGTGGTGGCCGAGGCGGTGAACCGCGCCGGGCTGCAGCCGGCAGACATTGGCCATGTGGTGCTGGGCCAGGTGTTCATCACCGGCGCCAAGGATGCCTATATCGCCCGCGTGGCGGCGCTGAACGCCGGCGTTCCGGTGGAAACCCCGGCGCTGACGGTGAACCGCCTGTGTGGTTCTGGCGTGCAGGCGATCATTTCGGCGGCGCAGATGATGAAGCTGGGCGAGGCCTCGATCACGGTGGCCGGCGGCGCCGAGAGCATGTCGAACGTGCCTTATCATGACCATGGCGTGCGCTGGGGCAAGAAGATGGGCAACAATGTGCTCGTCGATGCGCTGACGCTGGGCCTGTCGGATCCGATCGGCGAATATCACATGGGCGTGACGGCCGAGAACGTGGCCGAGAAGTGCGGTGTGAGCCGCGAGGCGCAGGACCAGTTGGCCGTGGAAGGCCATGTCCGCGCTGCCCGCGCCATTGCCGAGGGCCGCTTCAAGGAGCAGATCCTGCCGATCGAGGTGAAGACCCGCAAGGGTGTTACCGTATTCGACACCGACGAGCACCCGCGCGCCGACACCACGCTGGAAGCGCTGGCGGCGATGAAGGCGGTGTTCAAGAAGGACGGTTCGGTGACCGCGGCCAATGCCAGTGGCATCAACGATGGCGCGGCGGCCGTGGTGCTGGCCACTGGCGCCGAGGTGGAGAAGCGCGGTCTGGCGCCGCTGGCGCGCATCGTGGCCTGGGGGCATGCCGGGGTGGAGCCGCATCTGATGGGCCTGGGCCCGGTGAAGGCGGTGCCGGTGGCGCTGGCGCGGGCCGGGCTGACGCTGGCCGACATCGATGTGATCGAGGCCAACGAGGCCTTTGCCGCGCAGGCGCTGGCCGTGGCCCGCGAACTGGGCTTCGACAGCGAGAAGCTGAACCCCAATGGCAGCGGCGTGGCGCTGGGCCATCCGGTGGGCGCCACGGGCGCCATCCTCACCGTGAAGGCCGCCTACGAGCTGAAGCGCACCGGCGGGCGCTATGGCCTCATCACCATGTGCATTGGTGGCGGGCAGGGCATCGCCATGATCATCGAAAGGGTCTGATCGTCATGAAGCTGGGCCGTTTGAACCATGTCGGCGTGGCGGTGCCTGCCATGGCCGATGCCATCGCCTTCTATCGCGATGTGCTGGGCGCCGAGGTGATCACCGAGCCGTTCGACCTGCCCGAGCAGGGGGTGAAGGTGGCCTTTGTCAACACGCCGCCGCAGCCGGGTGCGCTGGGCAGCATTGGCGGCACCCAGATCGAGCTGATCGAGCCTCTGGGCGAGAGCAGCCCGATCGCCGCCTTCATTGCCAAGAACCCGGCCGGCGGCCAGCATCACCTGTGCTATGAGGTGGAAGATATCGCCGCCGCGCGCGCCTGGTTCGAGGGCGCCGGCAAGCGCATTCTGGGCCCCACGCGCATCGGCGCCCATGGCACGCCGATCTTCTTCGTCCACCCCAAGGACATGCTCGGCCAGCTGACCGAGATCATGGAGCGACCGCAAGGCGAGCACCACTGATGGCGGCCTGGCGCTTCATCACCGCCGAGGCGGAAGGGGCGGTGACGACCCTCAGCCTCAACCGGCCCGACAAGCTGAACGCGCTGACGCCGGCGGTGTTTGCCGAGCTGGCGCAGGCGATCGATGCGGCGCTGGCTGCCGGCGCGCGCGCGCTGGTGTTGACAGGGGCCGGGCGGTTCTTCTGCTCGGGCGCCGATATCCAGCCCGATGGCGCCGGCTATGAAGGCCTGCCGGAGGATCTGGGGGCGCTGATCGAGGCGGATTACAACCCCTTCATGCGCAAGCTTGCCAGCCTGCCGGTGCCGCTGGTGACGGCGCTGAACGGGCCGGCGGCGGGCGCGGGGGTGAGCCTGGCGCTTTCCGGCGATATCGTCGTGGCGGGCGAGGGGGCCTATCTGCTGCTGGCTTTCGTCAACATCGGCCTGGTGCCCGATGCCGGGGCCAGCTGGCTGCTGGCGCGCGGCGCCGGCCGGGCCCGCGCGCTGGAAATGGCGTTGCTGGGCGAGAAGCTGCCGGCGGCAGAAGCGAAGGCGGCCGGCCTTGTTAGCCGCGTGGTGGCAGAGGGCGAGGTGCTGGCCGAGGCGCAGAAGCTGGCCGCCCGGCTTGCCGCGGGGCCAACCAAGGCGATCGGCCTGATCCGCCGTCAGATCGCCTTCGCGCTCGACCATGGCTTTGATGCCGCGCTCGACGAGGAGCGCGACAATCAGCGTATTGTGGGCCGCAGCGCCGATTTTGCCGAGGCGATCGCTGCCTTTGGCGAGAAGCGCAAGGCCCGGTTCCGGGGTGAATGAGGAGGTGTCGCGGGTATGAGCGATCTCGACAAGTGGCAGGCGCTGGCCGCCAAGGAAGTGAAGGGCAAGGACCTGATCTGGCACACGCCGGAAGGGATTGCCGTCAAGCCACTCTACACGGCCGATGACGTGGCCGGCCAAGAGCCGGGCCTGCCGGGCTTTGCCCCCTTCACGCGCGGCGTGCGGGCCAGCATGTATGCCGGCCGCCCCTGGACGATCCGCCAGTATGCGGGCTTTTCCACCGCCGAGGAATCGAACGCCTTCTATCGCCGCAATCTGGCGGCGGGGCAAAAGGGCCTGTCGGTGGCCTTCGATCTGGCCACGCACCGCGGCTATGACAGCGACCACCCGCGCGTGGTGGGCGATGTGGGCAAGGCCGGCGTTGCCATCGACAGCGTCGAGGACATGAAGATCCTGTTTGACGGCATTCCGCTGGGCGAGATGTCGGTGTCGATGACGATGAACGGCGCGGTGATCCCGATCCTCGCCTTCTTCATCGTGGCCGGCGAGGAACAGGGCGTTCCCACCGAAAAGCTGGACGGAACCATTCAGAACGACATTCTGAAGGAGTTCATGGTCCGCAACACCTATATCTATCCGCCCGAACCCTCGATGCGGATCATCTCGGACATTTTCGCTTTCACATCGGCGAACATGCCCAAGTTCAATTCCATTTCCATCTCCGGCTATCACATGCAGGAAGCCGGTGCCACGCAGGTGCAGGAACTGGCCTTCACCATCGCCGATGGCATGGAATATGTGAAATATGGCGTGGCCAGCGGGCTGGATATCGACAAGTTCGCCGGCCGGCTGAGCTTCTTCTTCGCCATCGGCATGAACTTCTTCATGGAAGTGGCCAAGCTGCGGGCCGCGCGCGTGCTGTGGCACCGGGTGATGACGAAGCTGGGCGCGAAGGACGAGCGCAGCAAGATGCTGCGCACCCACTGCCAGACCAGCGGCGTGAGCTTGCAGGAGCAGGACCCCTACAACAACGTGATCCGCACGACGATCGAGGCGATGGCCGCGATGCTGGGCGGCACCCAGAGCCTGCACACCAACGCGCTGGACGAGGCGATTGCGCTGCCCACCGATTTTTCGGCGCGCATTGCCCGCAACACGCAGATCGTCATCCAGGAAGAGACCGGCATGTGCAATGTCGTCGATCCGCTGGGCGGCTCGTACTACATTGAAAGCCTGACGCAATCGCTGGTCGATGCGGCCTGGGAGATCATCGAGCGGGTGGATGGCGAGGGCGGCATGGCCAAGGCCGTGGCCGCCGGTTGGCCCAAGGCGATGATCGAGGAAGCGGCCGCTGGCCGGCAGGCGCGGGTGGACAAGGGCGATGATGTCATCGTCGGCGTCAACAAATATCGCCTGGCGACGGAAGACCGGATCGAGACGCTGGAAGTGGACAATCATGTTGTCCGCGAGGCGCAGATCGCTCGCATCAACGCGGTGAAGGCCGCGCGCGACGAGGCGGCCTGCCAGGCGGCGCTGACGGCGATCACGGAGGGCGCGCAGAGCGGCGGCAACCTGCTGGCGCTGGCCGTGGTGGCCGCGCGGGCGCGGGCCACGCTGGGCGAGATTTCCGCGGCGATGGAAGCCGTGTTCGGCCGCCATGGCACCCAGCCCAGCCCGGTGAAGGGCATCTATGGCGCCGCCTATGCCGGTGACAGCCGTTATGCGCAGGTGGTCGACGGGGTGGGCGCGGTGTCGCGCCGGCTGGGCCGGGCGCCGCGCGTGCTGGTCGCCAAGATGGGCCAGGACGGGCATGACCGCGGCGCCAATGTCATCGCCTCGGCCTTCTCCGACATGGGCTTCGAGGTGACCAGCGGCCCGCTGTTCCAGACGCCCGAGGAAGCCTGCCAGCTGGCCCTGGCCAAGGACGTGGACGCGGTGGGCGCCTCCAGCCTTGCCGCCGGCCACAAGACGCTGATCCCCGAGCTGATCGGCCATCTGCGCGCGGCCGGCCGGGCCGACATCAAGGTGGTGGCCGGCGGCGTGATCCCCCCGCAGGATTACGACTTCCTGCGCGAGGCGGGCGTGCAGGGCATCTATGGGCCGGGCAGCAATGTGGTGGAATGCGCCGCCGACCTGCTGCGCCTGCTGGGCCACAACATGCCTCCGCTGGGCGAGGCACTGGCGGCGGAATAGGGCAGGCCGGGGGTTTTGCCTGGCGCGGCGAAATCGCCTATGCCGGGCAATTCCCCCCCTTTCGGAGACGATGAAGTGAGCGCAATCCGCAACGACTGGACCCGCGACGAGATCGCCGCCCTGTTCGACCTGCCGTTTACCGAGCTGGTGTTCCGCGCGGCCGAAGTGCACCGGGCCAACCATCCGGCCAATGAGGTGCAGCTGTCCACGCTGCTGTCGATCAAGACGGGCGGCTGCGTCGAGGATTGTGGCTATTGCTCGCAATCGGTGAAGGCCGACAGCGGGGTGAAGCCGACCAAGCTGATGGAAGTGCAGGCGGTGCTGCAGGCGGCCGCCCGCGCCAAGGACAATGGCTCCAGCCGCTTTTGCATGGGCGCTGCCTGGCGCAACCCCAAGGCGCGCGACATGCCCGCCATCATCGATATGGTGAAGGGCGTGCGCGCCATGGGGCTGGAAACCTGCATGACGCTGGGCATGCTGGAGCCGGAGCAGGCCGACATGCTGGCCGAGGCCGGGCTCGACTATTACAACCACAATATCGACACCTCGCCGGAGCGCTATAACGAGGTGATCACCACCCGCACCATGGAGGACCGGCTGGACACGCTGGGCGAAGTGCGCCGGGCGGGGATCAACGTGTGCTCGGGCGGGATTGTCGGCATGGGCGAGACGCGGGCCGACCGGGTGGGCTTTGTCCACACGCTGGCAACCTTGCCCAGCCATCCGCAAAGCGTGCCGATCAATGCGCTGGTGCCGGTGAAGGGCACCGTGCTGGGCGACATGCTGGCCGATACGCCGCTGGCCAAGATCGACGATGTGGAGTTTGTGCGCACGGTGGCGGCAGCGCGCATTGCCATGCCGGGCAGCATGGTGCGCCTGAGCGCAGGGCGCGAAAGCATGAGCGAGATGACGCAGGCGATGTGTTTCCTGGCCGGCGCCAATTCCATTTTCACCGGCGACACGCTGCTGACCGCGCCCAATGCGGGTGACGACAAAGATGCGGCGATGTTCGCCCGCCTTGGCATCAAGGCAATGGCGGTGACCAGGACCGAGGCCGAGCTTGCGGCAGAGCGCATGCCCAGGGGCTGTGCGAAGCTGGAGCAGGCGGCCGAATAGTTTCATGCGCCTCCCGGCGGGGGGCGGATCGGGAAGGGTAGTGTACAGGTGTTCAAGAAAATCCTCATTGCCAATCGTGGTGAAATCGCCTGCCGGGTGATCAAGACCGCTCGCCGCATGGGTATCGCCACGGTGGCTGTCTATTCCGATGCCGATGCGCGTGCGCCTTTCGTGCGGATGGCCGATGAGGCGGTGCATATCGGCCCGTCGCCCGCCGCGCAGAGCTACCTCATCGCCGACAAGATCATCGCTGCCTGCAAGGCCACCGGCGCCGAGGCGGTGCATCCGGGCTATGGCTTCCTGTCGGAGCGCACCAGCTTTGCCGAGGCGCTGGCCAAGGAAAACATCGCCTTCATCGGGCCGCCGGTGGGCGCGATCGCCGCCATGGGCGACAAGATCGAATCGAAGAAGCTGGCCAAGAGCGCCGGCGTCAACGTGGTGCCCGGCTTTGTCGGCGAGATCCGCGATACCGACCATGCGGTCGAGATTTCGGACGAGATCGGCTATCCGGTGATGATGAAGGCCTCGGCCGGCGGCGGCGGCAAGGGCATGCGCCTGGCCTTCTCCGAGAAAGACGTGCGCGAGGGCTTTGAAAGCGTTAAGCGCGAGGGCCTGAACAGCTTTGGCGATGACCGCGTGTTCATCGAGAAGTTCATTCAGGATCCGCGCCACATCGAGATCCAGATCCTGGGCGACCAGCACGGCAACATCCTCTACCTGAACGAGCGCGAGTGCTCGATCCAGCGGCGCCACCAGAAGGTGGTGGAAGAGGCGCCTTCGCCCTTCGTGTCGGCAGCGATGCGCAAGGCCATGGGCGAGCAGTGCGTGGCGCTGAGCCGCGCGGTGGGCTACTACAGCGCGGGCACGGTGGAGCTGATCGTCAGCGGCGCCGACAAGACCGGCGAGAGCTTCTACTTCCTGGAAATGAACACCCGCCTGCAGGTGGAGCACCCGGTGACCGAGGCGATCACCGGCATCGACCTTGTGGAACAGATGATCCGCGTGGCCGCTGGCGAGAAGCTGGCCTTCACCCAGGATGATATCAAGATCGATGGCTGGGCGATCGAGAACCGCGTCTATGCCGAAGATCCCTATCGCGGCTTCCTGCCCTCCACGGGGCGGCTGGTGCGCTATCAGCCGCCGGTGGAAGGCTGGAGCGATGATGGCGCCGAGAACGCCAATAATCTGAATGGCCGGCGCGGCATCGATGGCGTGCGGGTGGACGATGGCGTCTATGAAGGCGGCGAAGTCAGCATGTTCTACGACCCGATGATCGCCAAGCTGATCACCTGGGGCAAGACGCGCGACGAGGCGGCCGACAAGCAGATTGCCGCGCTCGATGCCTTCGAGATCGAGGGGCTGGGCCATAACATCGATTTCGTCTCGGCGATCATGCAGCACCCGCGCTTCCGCTCGGGCGAGCTGACCACCGGCTTCATCGCCGAGGAATATCCCGAAGGCTTCCATGGCGCGGCCACGGCCGAGGAACTGAAGCGCAAGCTGGCGGCGGTGGCGGGTTTTGTCGCCACGGCGCGGGCTGATCGGGCGCGGCGGATCGAGGGGCAGCTGGATGGCCTGCTGCCGCCGCCTGCCGGCTGGAGCGTGCAGGTGGCCGGCCAGCGCTTCGCTGTCGAGGTGGACGAGGATGCGGTGAGCGTTGACGGCGCCGAGGTGGACCTCGTCATGGAATACACGCCGGGTGACCGGCTGATCGCCGCCGAGGTGGATGGCGAGGCGCTGACGATCAAGGTGGCGGCCACCCGCACGGGGCTGAAGTTCACCACGCGCGGCGCGATCCATGTGATCGACATCCTGCCCGATCATGTGGCCCATCTGGCCAATCACATGATCGAGAAGACGCCGCCGGATCTTTCCAAATTCCTCATCTGCCCGATGCCGGGCCTGCTGGTGGCGCTGCATGTGGCCGAGGGCGACAAGGTGGAAGCCGGGCAGCCGCTGGCCGTGGTGGAAGCGATGAAGATGGAGAACATCCTGCGCGCCGAGAAGAGCGCGACGGTGAAGAAGCTGAACGCCAAGGCCGGCGAGAGCCTGGCCGTGGACGCGATCATCCTCGAGCTGGAATAAAGCGGGGAGCGGCAGGGGGAAGCATTTTCCCCCTGCCGGCCTGCCGGTTTGGGCTCAGCCGGCCAGTTCGTCAGTGAGGAAGGCCGTCACTTCGGCCAGGGTGACATCCTTGGTGAGGAAGGTCTCGCCAATGCCGCGCAGCAGCAGGAAGGCCAGGCGGCCGGCATCCACCTTCTTGTCGTGCAGCATGTGGGCGGCCAGATCCGCGCCCGAGACATTGAGGCCCAGCGCGCGCAGATCCGCCGGCAGGCCGACAGCGGCGATATGGGCGGCGATGCGTTCTGCCACTTCGGCCGCGATCAGCCCGCGCCGGGCCGAGAAACGCGCGGCCAGCACCATGCCCAGCGCCACCCCTTCACCATGGAGCAGGCGGCTGGAAAAGCCGGTTTCGGCCTCCAGCGCATGGCCGAAGGTGTGGCCGAGGTTGAGGAGGGCGCGCCGCCCGGTCGTCTCGAACTCGTCTTCCGCCACGATGCGGGCCTTGGCCGCTACCGAATGGGCCACGGCATGGGCTTGTGCCGCCACATCGCCGGCCAGCACCTTGGCGCCGTTTTCCTCGCACCAGGCGAAGAAGGGGGCATCGTCGATCAGGCCATATTTCACCACTTCGGCATAGCCCGCGCCCAGTTCGCGCGAGGGGAGCGTGGCCAGCGCATCGAGATCGGCCAGCACCAGCGCGGGCTGGTGAAAGGCGCCGACCAGGTTCTTGCCGGCCGCGGCATTGATCGCCGTCTTGCCGCCGACGGAGGAATCGACCTGCGCCAGCAGGGTAGTGGGCAGCTGGATGAAATGGCAGCCGCGCTTCAGCATCGAGGCGGCAAAGCCGGTGAGATCGCCGATAACGCCGCCGCCCAGCGCCAGGATATGATCGCCCCGCTCCACCTCATGGGCCAGCAGCCATTCCACCGTGCCGATGAGATTGTCCCAGTTCTTGGTCGCCTCGCCCGCCGGCAGGATGCGCCACAGCGCCTGCTTGCCGGCCGCCGCCAGCGAGGCTTCCACCACCGCGCCCCAATGGGCATGCACGCGCTCGTCGGTCACGATCGGCACCTGGGCCTTGCGCAGGCGGGTGCCGCACTGGCCGGCCAGATCCGCCAGCAGGCCGCGGCCCACGCGCACCTCATAGGGGCGGCCGGCAATGTCGACGGGGATGGTGTGCATGGCTTGGGCTTTCAATCAGGAATGGGCGTTCAGGAACCGGTGGTGGCGGGCTGTGCCGGCAGCCATTTGTCGAAGGCGGCGAACAGGCGCGAGAGCGTCTTGGCGTGGGGGGCGTGGCCGCTCATCACGCGGATCGGCGCTTCGGCGTAGAAGGGCGCGCGCTGGTCCTTCAGCTGGCCGAGGATATCGCGCGGGTTGCCCTGGCGCAGCAGCGGGCGGTTGTCCTTGCGGGCGGTGCGTTCCACCAGCGTGTCGAGATCGGCATCGAGCCAGACGGCGATCGCCTTGTCGAGAATCAGCGCGCGGGTTTCGGTGTTGCAGAAAGCGCCGCCGCCGGTGGCGATCACCTTCACGCCTTTGGAGGGGGCATGGGCGGGCAGCGGCAGGCGATGATCGCTCGCCCCCACATCGGCGCCCAGCAGGCGGGCGATCACCCGGCGCTCGCCATCGCGGAAGAAAGCCTCGCCATGGCGTTCGAAAATCTCGGGAATCGACATTTGCGCGGCCTTCTCGATCTCCTCGTCGGCATCGAGAAAGGGGGCGCCCAGTTGCGCGGCCAGCTTGCGGCCGAGGCTGGATTTGCCCACCCCCATCATGCCCACCAGCACCACAGGGCGGGTGATGCGCTGGGCGATGAGGGACATCTCGTCGGGGCCGGGCAGGGGATGTTCGTGGTCCATTGCAGCCACGCCTATACTTTTGCTAAGCGGCGGCGCAAGCATGAGGCTGTGATCAGGCGTTGTTTCCCGCAGCAATGCGCCCATGCAAACTTCGCTGTGAAGGGTGACGCGTGACGATCAGGATCAAACGGTATCCCAAAAGCACCTGGCCCACAGGCTTCAGGCAGGGGGCGCAGCGGCGCCCCAGGCTGGCCGCGGGGCTGGGTGTGGTGCTGGCGCTGGCCGGTTCGCTGATGTGGATGGCATGGCGCGCTGGCGGCCCTGTTGCCCGCCACGAGGTGGTGCTGGCACTGCCGGCCGGCGAGGTGGGGCGGTGAGCGGCCTGCGTCGCCTGTTGCTGGGGGCGGGGCTGCTGGCGGGGCTGGCGGGTGCGGCGCTGGCCCAGCAGGGGCCGGAATCGCTGCTGCCACCCGGTTTCGATCGGCCTGCGCGGCCTTCCCGCAGCCCGCAGCCGCCGGCGCCGGCGCGTTCCGCAGCGCCGGTGGCGATGGCCGCGCCCGTGATCCAGCCGCAAACCCTGTTTGGCGGGCCACCCGCGCCGCCGCCCGGCGCCTTGCTGGGCGCGGTGCCGCTGCCTGCCGGGGTCACCAGTTTCAACCAGTTGATGGCCCTGCCGCAGGACCAGATCGACCAGTTGCTGGGCCTGACCACCAAGGACGACATCCCCGCCGGCGCCCGCCATGCCATGCGCCAGGTGGGGCTGATGAACCAGGCCGAAGGCGGGCTGCCGCCGTTCTCGCTGGACCATCAGGATGCCGGGCTGGTGCGCGCGGCGCTGGCGGGCAACAATGGCCATATGGTGTCGCGCTGGGGGCATATTCTGCTGCGGCGGGCGCTGGCCTCGCGGCTGGATGCGCCGGAGGGGCTG
>DASRYE010000148.1:0-2295 GCA_035653915.1 Novosphingobium sp.
AGAGGCCGCGCAGTTCCTGAAGGATGAAGCCAAGCGTGGCCGCAAGAAGCCGATGGTGGGCTTCATTGCCGGGCGCACGGCGCCTCCGGGCCGCCGCATGGGCCATGCCGGCGCGATCGTCTCGGGCGGCCAGGGCGGCGCCGAAGACAAGATCGCGGCGATGGAAGAAGCGGGCATCCGCGTCTCCCCCTCGCCCAGCCTGCTCGGCGAAACCCTCGCCGAACTGCTGAAAGAAATCGCCTGATACTGTGATACACCGGCCGGCGGCAGCGGCCCCTTGCGCTGCTGCTGCCGGCACCCCACATGGGCGGCATGGCCCATTCCCTTCCCCGCCTGTCGCTGCTCGATCTGGTCCCCGTGATCGAGGGGGGCAGCGTGGGGCAGGCGCTGGCCAATGCGGCAGATCTCGCCGCCCATGCCGAGGCGCTGGGCTATCACCGCTATTGGGTGGCAGAACACCATGGCATGGCCAGCGTGGGCGGTGCGGCCACATCGGTGGTGCTGGCCCATCTGGGCGCCCACACGCGCCGCATCCGGCTGGGGGCGGGCGGCATCATGCTGCCCAACCACGCCCCGCTGCAGATCGCCGAGCAGTTCGGCACGCTTGATGCTCTGCACCCGGGCCGCATCGATCTGGCGCTGGGCCGCGCGCCGGGATCAGACGGGCGGGTGGCGATGGCCCTGCGCCATGGCGATCCGCACGCCTTTCCGCAGCAGGTGATAGACCTGCAGGACTATTTCGCCGGCGATCCGCGCATGGGCTTCACCGCCACGCCGGGCGCGGGCGCGCAGCCGCAGATGTGGATTTTGGGCTCCAGCACCTATGGCGCGGAACTGGCAGCGGCCTTGGGCCTGCCCTATGGCTTTGCCTCGCATTTTGCCCCGGCCATGCTGGATGAGGCGCTGGCCACCTATCGCCGCCTGTTCCGCCCCTCGGCCTGGCTGGAGCGGCCGCATGTGATGGTGGGCTTCAACGTCTTTGCCGCCGACACGCTGGCCGAGGCGCGCTTTCATGCCACATCGATGCAGCAGCGCTTCGTGGCGCTGCGCACGGGCGGCGCCAATGCCCCCTTCCAGCCGCCGGTGGAAGGCTATTACGAAAGCCTGCCCGCCCCCCACCGCGCCATGCTCGATCGCATGCTGGAATGCACCGCTATCGGCACCGAGGCCGATGTGGCCGCCGGGCTGGCGGCGCTGGTGGCGCGCACGCAGGCCGATGAAGTGATCATCGGCGGGCAGATCTTCGACCATGGCGCGCGCCGGCGCAGCTTTGCCCTGGCCGCCGCCGCCCTGCAGGGCCTGCCCAACCCCGCCTGAGGCCCCCCCTGAGGCCCCCTTTGCGACCATAGTTGGCAGGTGCAATCGGCCAGCGGCTGTGCCATGAGGCGCGCGCCCGTTGCCCACAGGATTTGCCATGTTCGCGCCTTCTCCCGCCGCGCCTTCCCCGGCCTCGATCGCCGCGCTGTTCGATGTCGATGCGCTGGCGCTGGTCACCAGCTTCATTTGCCTTGCCACCGCTTTCGTGCTGGGCACGCTGATCGGGCTGGAGCGGCAGTGGCGCCAGCGCACGGCGGGCCTGCGCACCAATGTGCTGGTGGCGGTGGGGGCGGCGGCCTTCACGGATCTGGGCCTGCGCGTGGCCGGGGTGGATGGCGGCGTGCGCGTCATTTCCTATGTCGTCTCGGGGATCGGCTTTCTGGGCGCGGGCGTGATCATGAAGGAGGGCACCCATGTGCGCGGGCTGAACACGGCGGCCACGCTGTGGGCTTCAGCCGCGGTGGGCAGCTTTGCCGGCGCGCGCAAGCCCGCAGAGGCCGTGCTGGTGGCCGTCTTCGTGCTGGCGGGCAACACCTTGCTGCGCCCGCTGGTCGATTTCGTCAACCGCCGGCCGATCAACCCCGGCGAGACCGAGGCGCTCTACCGGGTGCATGTCGTATGCCCGGCCGATCTCGTGTCCCAAGCGCGCGATCTGCTGTTCGACGAGCTGGAAACCCACCATTACCCCATCCGCGAGATGGAAACGCTGGCGGAAAGCGAGGCCCATGTGGAACTGGCCGCGATCCTCGTGCCGACCACCGCCAACCCGGCCGATCTTGATGCCATCACCGCCCATATCGCCCGCCACGAAGGCATCACCAGCGCGACATGGACGGTGAGCGCCACCAACTGAGCACCAACAAAGCCCCCTTCCGGCCGGGCAGGCCGAAAGGGGGCAGGGGTCCAGTCGGAGGGTATGGGGGACTGGAAGATCAGTCGGCGCGGGCGGCCGCCTTGCCGAAACTGTAACGCACGCCA
>DASRYE010000149.1:0-33221 GCA_035653915.1 Novosphingobium sp.
GGAAAACACCGCCGCCGCCCTGGCCCCTGCCGCCGCCGACCAGCCGTCTGCCGCCCACCACCGCGCCACCGATGCCGCAAGTTCCTGAAAAAGGCCCGAGGATGAACCACAACCCTGTCTATCTTGCGCTTGATCTGCCCCGCCTGGATGCGGCCGAGGCACTGGCGCGCCGCGTGAAGGATCATGTTGGCGGCATCAAGCTGGGGCTGGAATTCTTCTGCGCCCATGGCCACCATGGCGTGCATGATCTGGCAAGGGTGGGCCTGCCGATCTTCCTCGACCTGAAGCTGCACGATATTCCGAACACGGTTGCCAGCGCCATGCAGGCGATCAACGTGCTGCAACCGGCGATCGTGACGATCCATGCCGCAGGCGGCCGGGCGATGATGGAAGACGCCAAGGCAGCTGCTGGCGAACACACCAAGGTGGTCGCGGTCACCGTGCTCACCAGCCTCGATGGCGGCGATCTGGCCAGCATCGGCGTTGCCGCCCAGCCTCACGAGCAGGCCCTGCGCCTGGCCGAACTGGCCCATAGCGCCGGGCTGGATGGCATTGTCTGTTCCGGCCACGAGGTGGGCGCGGTGCATCGCCAGTGGGCCGATGGCTTCTTCGTGGTGCCCGGCCTGCGCCCGGCAGAGCACCACCATGCCGCCAATGGCGCGGCGGGCGATCAGAAGCGCATCGTCACCCCGCGCGCCGCGCGCGATGCGGGCGCCAGCGTGCTGGTGATCGGCCGGCCGATTTCCCGCGCGGAAGATCCGCTGGCCGCCGCCCGCGCGATCGAGGCAACGCTCTAGGCGTTCATCATCGGCTCAGCCCCCGGGCCCCATGGCGGCACAAGCCCGCCTCGGGCCTGTTCGGGAGCGACACCGATGCCTTTTGCCCCCCTGCCTGCCACTGCCGCCATCGCTTTCATCGCCGCCGCGCTGATCGGCACCCCCGCGCTTGCCGCCGCCCCGGCAGAGCTGCCCGCCGGCCACACGCTGCTGACGCTGAGCGCGCAGGGGCAATCCGCCCGCCAGCCCGACATTGCCGGCTTTTCCGCAGGCGTTGCCACCGCCGGCCGCAATGCCGCCGAGGCGATGGCCGCCAATGCCGCCGCGATGAGCCGGCTGATCGCCGCGCTGAAGGCCGCCGGCATCGAGCCGCGCGATATCCAGACCAGCCGCCTCGCCCTCACCCCCACCTATGCCGAGCGCCGCCCCGGCGACACCCGCGCGCCGGCCATCACCGGCTATCAGGCCGCCAACACCGTGGCCGTGCGCGAGCGCCATGTGGCCGAGGCCGGCCGGGTGATCGACGCGCTGGTGGCGGCCGGCGCGAATGACATCTCCGGCCCCGATTTCACCCTTGCCGATCCGAAGGCAGCCGAGGACGAAGCCCGCGCCGATGCCATCGCCCAGTTGCTTGCCCGTGCGCGGCTTTATGCCCAGGCGGTGGGGCTGAAAGTGGCGCAGGTGCGCGCGATCAGCGAATTCGTGCCCAGCCAGCCCATGCCCATGGCCCGCAGCATGGCGCTGATGGCCATGCCGGCCGCCGCAACGCCGGTGGAAGCGGGCGAGGTGGAAAGCCAGATCCGCGTGACGATGGAGTTCGACCTCGGCCCGGCCTGACTCGCCCCTGCTTGACTGGCCCCTGCCTGACGCGCCCTCTTGACGGCGGCGCCGGCGCGAGCCACCTCGCAGGCCATGTCTGACACCGGCCCCGCCATCAAGATCTGCGGCATCACCACCAGCGCGGCGCTGGCCGCCGCCATCACTGCGCGCGCGCACTATGCCGGCTTCGTGTTCTTTGCCAAAAGCCCGCGTAACCTGGCGCTGGCCGATTGCGGCCCCTTGCGCGATCAGGCGGCGGGGCAGATCGGCCGGGTGGGGCTTTTCGTCGATGCCGGGGATGACGCCATGGCCGAGGCGATTGCCGCCGCCGGCCTCGATGTGCTGCAGCTGCATGGCAGCGAAAGCCCCGAGCGCGTGGCGCAGGTGAAGGCGCGCTTTGGCCTGCCGGTGTGGAAGGCCCTGCCGGTGGCCGCGCCCGCTGATGTGGCGCGGGCCGATGCCTATGCCCGCATCGCTGATCTCCTCCTGTTCGACGCCAAGACGCCCAAGGGCGCGCTGCCCGGCGGCATGGGGCTCGCCTTCGACTGGCAGCTGGTGAAGGGCTTTCGCGCCGCGCCCTGGGGGCTCGCGGGCGGGCTCTCGCCGGCCAATGTGGCAGAGGCAGTGGCGGTATCGGGCGCGCCGCTGGTGGATTGCTCCTCGGGCGTGGAAAGCGCGCCGGGGGTGAAGGACCCGGCGCTGATCGCCGCCTTCTGCCGGGCCGCGCGCGGCTGAGGCTGCCAGCCCAAAAGCGAAAGGGCGGCCCTCCGGGAAGTGTGGAGGGCCGCCCTGCTCCCGCCGGGAAAGATCAGGCGGCGGGAGGGAAGGCCGGGATCAGAACTTGAAGCCCACGCCGATCAGCGCGGCATTGGCATCGGTGTTGCCATCATCGAGGAACTGGTGGCGATATTCCAGCTTGGCGAAGGCCGGACCGAAGCTGTGCTCGATGCCGGCGCCCACCACCGAACCATCGGCGCCCAGCCCATAGACCGCGCCGCCCAGCGCATAGACCTTGTTGCCATTGCCGATCGCCGTGCCCAGCCGGCCCACGGTGCTGAAGCGCAGCTTGGCGCCATCGGCCTGCACGCGGTCCATGTCCTCTTCCAGGCCCATGAAGGCGTTGGACGAGATGTTGAAATCATAGCCGACGCCGATGCCGACATCCGCCTTGGCCGACTGGCCATCGTTCCAGCCCACACCCGTATGCACATCGACATGGGTTTCTCCTGCCATCGCAGGCGTTGCCGCAAGGGCGGCCGCAGCTGCGGAAATAAGGATCAGGCGCATATGTATCCTCCATGAATTCAATGGTTTGTTACCCCTGCCGCCGATGTGCGCCCCGGCGCCTTGCCGATCGCTGAATGGCCATTTCAGGAAACTGTCAGGCTTGTATCAGCGCCGGCCCCGCAAGGCCCCGCCAGGGGGTGCGGCCCGCGCCCGCCCACACCCACGCGCGCACTGGACAGCAGCGCGCCGCTCTGCCAATCGCATGGGCCATGACAAACCACACCGCTCCTGCCAATTCCCTGCGCAACCAGCCCGACGAACGTGGCCATTTCGGCCAGTTTGGCGGGCGTTACGTGGCCGAAACGCTGATGCCGCTGATTCTCGATCTGGAACGGGAATATACCGCCGCCAAGGCCGATCCCGCCTTCCATGCCGACTTCGAGGACCTGCTGACCCACTATGTCGGCCGGCCCAGCCCGCTCTACTTTGCGCCCCGCCTCACCGAGGAGTTGGGCGGCGCCCAGGTGTGGTTCAAGCGCGACGAGCTGAATCACACCGGCGCCCACAAGATCAACAATTGCATCGGCCAGATCCTGCTGGCGATCCGCATGGGCAAGACTCGCATCATCGCCGAGACGGGCGCGGGCCAGCATGGCGTGGCCACGGCCACCGTGTGCGCGCGCTTTGGCCTGCCCTGCGTGGTCTATATGGGCGCCACCGATGTCGCCCGCCAGGCGCCCAACGTGTTCCGCATGAAGCTGCTGGGCGCCGAGGTGGTGCCTGTCACCTCGGGCGCGGGCACGCTGAAGGATGCGATGAACGAGGCCCTGCGCGACTGGGTGGCGAATGTGCACGACACGTTCTACATCATCGGCACCGCCGCCGGCCCGCACCCCTATCCCGAGCTGGTGCGCGATTTCCAGAGCGTGATCGGCAAGGAAGCGCGCGCCCAGATGCTGGAGCGCACCGGCCGCCTGCCCGATCTGCTGGTGGCCGCGATCGGTGGCGGATCGAACGCGATCGGCCTGTTCCACCCCTTCCTCGATGATGCCAGCGTGAAGATGCTGGGCGTGGAAGCGGCCGGCTATGGCCTAGACAAGGATCATGCGGCCTCGCTGGCCGGCGGCCGGCCGGGCATCCTCCACGGCAACAAGACCTTCCTGCTGCAGGATGAGGACGGGCAGATCCTGGAAGGCCACTCGATCTCGGCCGGGCTCGATTATCCCGGCATCGGGCCCGAGCATGCCTGGCTGAAGGAAGTGGGCCGGGTGGATTACACCTCGGTGACCGACGAGGAGGCGCTGGGCGGCTTCCAGCTTCTGTGCCGCACCGAAGGCATCATCCCGGCGCTGGAGCCGGCCCACGCCATTGCCGCTGTGGCCCGCGTGGCGCCCACCATGCCCAGGGACAGCATCATTCTCGCCAACCTGTGCGGCCGGGGCGACAAGGATATCTTCACCGTGGCCAAGCATCTGGGGATCGATCTGTGAGCCGCCTCGCTTCTGCCTTCGCCAAGGGCCGCCCGGCCCTCGTCACCTTCGTCACCGGCGGCGATCCGACGCCGCAGGCAACCCCTGCCATCCTTGATGCGCTGGTGGCCGGCGGCGCCGATGTGATCGAGCTGGGCATGCCCTTCACCGATCCGATGGCCGATGGCCCGGCCATTCAGCAGGCCAACCTGCGCAGCCTGGGCGCCGGCACCAAAACGGCCGATATCCTGCGCATCGCCGCCGATTTCCGCGCGCGCCATGCCGATGTGCCGCTGGTGCTGATGGGCTATGCCAACCCGATGATCACCCGCGGCGCCGAATGGTTTGCCAGCGCCTGCGCAGAAGCGGGCGTGGATGGCATCATCTGCGTCGACATCCCCTCGGAAGAAGACCCGGAACTGGGGCCGGCGCTGCGCGCGGCCGGCATCGCCTTCATCCGCCTGGCCACCCCCACCACCGACACCGCCCGCCTGCCCGCGGTGCTGCAAGGCGCTGGCGGCTTTCTCTATTACGTCTCGGTGGCCGGCATCACCGGCAAGCAGCAGGCCCAGCTGGCTAGCATCGAGGAGGCCGTGGCGCGCCTGAAGGCGGCAACGGATCTGCCCATTGCCGTTGGCTTTGGTGTGCGCACGCCCGAACAGGCCGCCGCCATTGCCGGCCATGGCGATGGCGTCGTGGTCGGCTCGGCGCTGGTTGATCTGGTGGCCGCCCATGGCGCCGATGCCGCGCCCCATGTGCAAGCGCTGGTGGCCAGCCTTGCCCAAGCTGTCCATTCCGCACGAAAGATCTCCGCATGAGCTGGCTCGACAAGGTCCGCAATTCGCTCACCTCGCTGGCCAACCGCCGCGCCGAGGATGCAACGCCCGACAATCTGTGGACCAAGTGCCCCCATTGCGGCGCCATGCTGTTCACCAAGGAATATGAGGCAAACCTCTCCGTCTGCCCGCAGTGCGACCATCATGGCCGCATCGGCACGGATGCGCGCCTCAGCCATCTGCTCGATCCCGACTATCAGCTGCTCACCTCGCCCAGGGTGAAGGAAGACCCGCTGAAATTCCGCGATTCCAAGCGCTATACCGATCGGCTGAAGGCCGCGCGCGCCGCCAGCCCGCATATCGATGCGCTGACCAATGCGCTGGGCGCCATCAAGGGCCACAAGGCGGTGGTGGGCGTGCAGGATTTCCACTTCATGGCCGGCTCCATGGGCATGGCGGTGGGCGCGGCCTTCGTGGCGGGCGCCCAGCGCGCGCTGACGGAGAAATGCGCCTATATCATCTGCACCGCGGCCGGCGGCGCGCGCATGCAGGAGGGCATCCTCTCGCTGATGCAGATGCCCAAGACGACGGTGGCCGTGCGCCGGCTGAATGCGGCCGGCCTGCCCTATATCGTCGTGCTGACGGATCCCACCACCGGCGGCGTTACCGCCTCCTATGCCATGCTGGGCGATATCCACATTGCTGAGCCGGGCTGTCTGATCGGCTTTGCCGGCCAGCGGGTGATCCAGAACACCATCCGCGAAAAGCTGCCCGAAGGCTTCCAGCGTGCCGAATATCTGCACGAGCACGGCATGGTGGACATGGTGGTGAAGCGCCATGACCTGCGGGATACGCTGGCCAGCCTGCTGTCCTATCTCAGCCCCGCCAAGGCGGCCTGAAGCGCAAAGGCCAGCTGCCCATGAAGGATTTTGCCACGCACGACCACCCCGCCGTGGCCGCCCAGCTGGCGCGGCTGTCGGCGCTGTCGGTGCCGCAGGGGCGGCTGGGGCTGGAGGTCATCACCGGCCTGCTGGCCGCGCTCGGCAATCCCGAGACGCGGCTGCCGCCCACCTTCCACGTGGCCGGTACCAATGGCAAGGGCAGCACCTGCGCCTATCTCACCGCCATGCTGGAAGCGGCCGGGCACCGGGTGCATTCGGCCACCAAGCCGCATCTGGTGCGCTATAACGAGCGCATTCGCCTAGGGGGCCGGCTGATCGGGGATGGCCATCTGGCCGCCTTGCTGGCCGAAGTGCTGGATGCCGCCGCCACCCTGCCGGAAGAACTCTCGCCCAGCTTCTTTGAAGTGACGACGGCGGCGATCTTCCTCGCCTTCTCGCGTGAGCCGGCCGATGCCTGCGTGATCGAGGTGGGGCTGGGCGGCCGGCTGGATGCCACCAATGTCATCCCCGCGCCCCTTGCCTGCGGCATTGCCACGCTGGGGATCGACCATGAAGCCTTCCTGCTGCGCCCGGAAGCGGGCGCACCCGAAGGCCCGCTGGCCCGAATCGCCTGGGAGAAGGCCGGCATTGCCCGGCCCGGCCGCCCGCTCGTCACCCAAGCCTATCCCGAGGAAGCGGCCGAGGAAGTGCGCCGCGTGGCCGCAGCGGCCGGCGCGCCGCTGCTGATGCGCGGCGAAAGCTGGGAAGCGGCGGTGGGCGAGGCCATCCATTACCGCGACGCCGATGGCCTGCTGACGCTGCCGCTGCCCACACTGGCCGGGCGCCACCAGGCCGACAATGCGGCGCTGGCCATCGCCATGCTGCGCGCGCAATCGGTGCTGACGGTAAGCGAGGCGGCCATGGCCGAGGGCATCCGCGCCGCGCGCTGGCCGGCCCGCCTGCAATTGCTGGGACAAGGGCCGCTGACCGAGCTGGCCCCCGGCCGCAAGCTGTGGCTGGATGGCGGGCACAATCCGGATGCGGGCGCGGCCATTGCCCGCCATTTCGCCGATCATCCGCCACTGCATCTCATCATCGGCATGCTGGCCAACAAGGATCCGGCAGCGATCGTGCGGCCTCTGGCGGGCCAGCTGCTCAGCCTGTCGGTAGTGCCGGCGCCGGGCCATGATGCCCATGCGCCGGAAGCCTTCGCTGGCCTCACCGATCTGGCCATTGCCCCGCGCGCCGATGTGGCAGAGGCGCTGGCCGCGCTGGCCACGCCGGGCGATGTGCTGATCTGCGGCTCGCTTTATCTGGCCGGCGAGGTGCTGCGGCTCAATCAGGAATTTCCGGACTGATCCTCTGCATGGAATGGCCGGGCCCGCGCGCCCAGCCATTCCAACCCGACAAAGGCGACAGAGACCAGCCCTGCCAGCGCCGTCCAGCGGAACACCGGGGCATAGCCGTAATGGTCGAAAGCCTCGCCGGCGATGCCGCGGCCCAGCGTGCCCACCAGCGACACCAGCGAGGACAGCAGCGCATACTGGATCGCCGTGTAGCGCTTGTTCACCACGCCTGACACATAGGCGACGAATGCCGTGAGCGCGAGGCCGGTGGAAATGTTCTCGTAGCAGATCGCCACCAGCAGGCGCAGCAGCGCCGGCCCCGCCCCCAGCGAGGCGGCCAGCCCATCCAGCCGCAGCAGATGGGCAAAGGCATCGATCATCCGCCCGCCATCGGCCAGATCGGCATAGAGCAGATTGCCCAGCGGCGGCAGCACCGCGCCCACCACCATGGTGGCAAACCGCCCCGCCCGCGCAAACAGCAGGCCGCCCAGGCTGATGCCGATCATCGTCATGAAAATGCCGAAGATCTTGGAGGCAAAGGCAACCTCCTCCTTGGTGTAGTGCAGCGCATCCAGATAGAAGGGATAGGCAAAGCTGGCCCAGATATTGTAGCACAGCGCATAGGAGAGGATGAAGCCGATGAGGCTGAGCACCCAGATCCCCCGCCGCGCCACCAAATCTTCCAGCGGCGCCACCAGCGCGCCATAGAGATGATGGCGCGCCGCCCCCCACAGGCCCGCCATGCGCACCTGCCGCACCGCTCCCCGGCGGCGCAGCGCATGGGCCAGCGCCGCCACCGCCAGCGGCACCAGCACCGTTGCCACCACGATCCACGGGCCCGTGCCGCGCGTGAAGGCCGCCACCGACACCGGCGCGCCATGGTGATGGCGGGCCGGCGCCAGCATCTGCGCCATGAAGCCCACCAGGCTGGCCACCGCCCAGCCCCAGCTGGCCAGCACCAGCGCCAGCAGCAGCGCCTGCCCGCGCGGGGCCTGCTGCGTGCCGGCCTCATCGGTGGCGGGGGTGCGGGCGGGGGTGTCGGGCGCGGCAAGGCAAGCCAGCGCCACGGCTCCCAGCATGGCCGCCATGGCCAGAAACACCTGCGGCCAGCGCATATGGGCGGCCATCAACAGCGCAAAGGCCCCGCCCACGATCGAGGCGGTGCGATAGCCGAACTGATAGATCGCGCTCAGCAGTTCGACGCTGGTGGCGGCATCGGCCACATCGATGCGCCAGGCGTTGATCGCGGTGTCCTGCGTGGCCGAGGCCAGCGCGCACAGGAACGCCACCGCTGCAAACGGCCCGATCGCCGCCTTGGGATCCAGCTGCGCCAGCACCACCAGCCCTGCCACCAGCACCGCCTGGCAGGGGATGATCCAGCTTTTGCGGCGGCCCAGCCGGGCCAGCAGCGGCAGCCGCAGCCGATCCACCACCGGCGCCCAGAGGAAGGCGAAGGAATAGCACAGGCCGATCCAGCTGAAGACGCCGATCGTCGCCAGCTTCACGCCCACCTCGCCCAGCCAGGCGTTCAGCGTGCCGATCAGCAGGGCAAAGGGCAGGCCGCTGGCAAAGCCATAGCCCAGCATCGCCGCCGGCTTGGCGCCCGACAGGGCCGTGGCGAGAAGGCGCAGGCCCCTGGGGGGCTGCTGGGAAGACGGCTCGGCCATGGCGGGAATCGGTTATGCCCCTGAAACTGCTTGGCGCCACCCTAGGGGCGCGGGCGCCGCGCGGCCACCCCAAAGCGCCGCTTTTCCACCGCCCCCCACCGCCCGCTTTTGACGCGGCGGCGCGAGGAAGGTAAGGCGGGGCATGGCAAAACCTCCCTCTCGCACGCCTTCCTCGCGCAGCACCCGCCCCGGTGGCGAGCGCCGCCCCTCTGGCGAACGCCGCTCTCCTGGCGAACGCGGCCCTGGCGGTGAACGCCGCGCCTCTGGCGAGCGCGGCGCCGCCAACGAACGCGGCGCCTCTAACGAACGCAGCATCGAACGTGGCCGGCCCATTCCGCCGCCGCGCCAGCGCCGCCCCACGCCCGCCTGGGCCAAGCCCGCGCCGGCGCCCGCCAACCCCATGCCCCGCGGCGAGGGCGAGGAGCGCATCGCCAAGCTGCTGGCCCGCGCCGGCATCGCCAGCAGGCGTGAGGTGGAACGGATGATCGCCGAGGGCCGGGTGAAGCGCGGCGAGGAAGTGATCGCCACGCCGGCCACGCTGCTCAGGAGCCTGAAGGGCATCACCGTTGATGGCCGGGCCGTTTCGGCGCCCGAGCCAACGCGGCTGTTCGCCTTCCACAAGCCCTCGGGCCTGCTGACGGCAGAGCGCGATCCGGCCGGGCGGCCGACCATCTACACCGCCCTGCGCAACGCCCTGCCCGCCGGCACCCCGCGGCTGATGCCGGTGGGCCGGCTCGATCTCAACACCGAGGGGCTGCTGCTGCTGACCAATGATGGCGAGCTGAAGCGCGCGCTGGAACTGCCCAGCAGCGGGGTCACGCGCACCTATCGCGCCCGCACCTTCGGCGATATCACCCAGGACCGGCTGGAAGAGCTGATGGAAGGGATCGAGATCGACGGCGTCCGCTATGGCAGCATCGATGCCAATATGGAGCGGCGCACCGGCCGCAACCAGTGGGTGGAACTGACGCTGACCGAGGGCAAGAACCGCGAAGTGCGCCGGGTGCTGGAACATCTGGGCCTGCAGGTGTCGCGCCTGCTGCGCGTGGCCTATGGGCCGTTCCATCTGGGCGATCTGCCGCGCGGGCAGGCCGTGGCCATCCGCCAGATCGAGGTGGAGCGGCTGCGCAAGAGCCTGCGCAGCGGCAAGGGCGCCAACACGCCGGCGGCCATCCCCGCCGACCAGACCCCACAGGCGAAGGACAACTGATGCGCATCGTGGCCGGAGAATGGCGCGGGCGCAAGCTGGCCGCGCCCGATGGCGATGCCACCCGCCCCACCGCCGATCGCACGCGCGAGACGCTGTTTTCCATGCTGCTGTCGCGGCTGGGGGATTTTGAAGGGCTGCGGGTGGCCGATCTGTTTGCCGGATCGGGCGCGCTGGGGCTGGAAGCGCTGAGCAGGGGCGCCGCCCACGCCCTGTTTGCCGAGCAGGATGCAAGCGCGCTGCGCGCCATTCGCGCCAATATCGCCAATCTGCGCGCGCAGGCGCAATGCGATGTGCGGGCCGGCAGCGTGCTGGCGCTGGGCCCGGTGAAGCAGCCCTACGACCTCCTGTTCCTCGATCCGCCCTATCACAGCGGCGCCGGCGCCGTCGCGCTCGACAAGCTGAAGCGGCTGGGCTGGATTGGCCCGGCGAGCTGGATCGCGCTGGAAACCGAAGCGCGCGAGGAACCCAAACTGCGCGGGCTGGAAGCGGTGGCAGAACGCACCGTGGGCAAGGCGCGCATCACCCTGCTGCGCCTGCCCGCCAGCGCGGAAAGCCGCCTAGGCTAGGCGGCCGCAGGCACCGGGGCCGGCCGCGCCAGGCTGACCCCGGCCAGCGCCAGCAACCCGGCCACCGCCAGAATGAGCCCCACCGCCGCGCCCCAGCCACCGCGCGCCAGCACTTCGGCCGCCAGCGGGCTGAGCGCGCCGCCCAGAATGCCGCCCAGGTTGAAGGCCAGCGAAATCCCCGTGTAGCGCAGCGGCACCGGGAACAGCGTGGGCAGCCAGCCCCCCAGCGGGCCATAGACCAGCCCCATCACCAGCAGCGCCGCGCTGAGCGTGACAAACACCCACACCAGCGAGCCCGACAGCAGCCCCGGCCCAAACGCCAGCCCCACCAGCACGGTGAGCACGCTGCCCCAGCCCAGCACCTCGCCAGGCCGGGTCTTGTCGGCCCAGATGGCCGCCAGCACGATGCCCACCGCAAAGAACAGGTTGGCGCCCAGCTGCACCAGCAGGAAATCGGTGCGGTTATAGCCCAGCGCCCCGGTGCCCAGCGACAGGGCAAAGGCAGTGGCCAGATAGAACAGCGCAAAACACGCCACCACCCCGGCAGAGCCGGCCATCAACACCCCGAAATGCCGCCGCAGCAGATAGGCCAGCGGCACGCGCACCCGGGTCTTGCGGGCAATGGCATCGGCAAAGGCGGGGGTTTCGGCAATGCGCAGCCGCACCCACAGGCCCAGCCCCACCAGCACCGCCGACAGGAGGAACGGCACCCGCCAGCCCCAAGCAAGAAACTCTGCCGGAGTGAGGCAGACGCCCAGGATCAGGAACAGCCCGTTGGCCGCCAGAAAGCCGATCGGCGCGCCCAGCTGGGGCGCCGCGCCAAAGCGGGCATGCCAGCCTTCCGGCGCATATTCCACCGCCAGCAGCGCCGCCCCGCCCCATTCGCCGCCCAGGCCAAAGCCCTGGCCAAAGCGCAAGGTGCACAGCAGCGCCGGCGCCAGCCAGCCAGCGCTGGCATAGGCCGGCAGCAGGGCGATGGCGAAAGTGCAGCCGCCCATCAGCAACAGGCTGGCCACCAGCGTGCTCTTGCGGCCCACCCTGTCGCCAAAATGGCCGAACAGCACCGCCCCTATCGGCCGCGCCACAAAGGCAATGCCAAAGGCCATGAAGCTGTAGATCCCCTGCGCGGCCGGCGAGGCGGCGGGAAAGAACAGCGGGCCAAACACCAGCGCCGTTGCCGTGGCGAACACGTAGAAATCGTAGAACTCCACCGTCGTGCCCACAAGGGCGGCGGCGAGGATGCGCCGGTGCTGGCGCAGGGGAGACAGGAGCGAGGTGGGCGGCTGATTCATCCCTATGGGCTGCCGCCTTGCGGCCGGTGCGTCAAACATTTTCCTTGTGGGCACTGCAACATAGGTGGCCCGCAGCGGCACACCCTGTGCAAAACACCAGCTTTTTGTTGGGGCCATTTTGGCGGCGCCCCTTGCAAGCGGCGGATTTGTTCCCTACCCGTTCCAGTGTGACCACAGCCCCCCCTTCGATTGCCGCCATGGACGATACCACCCTTCCCGCCAATGCCCCCGAATGGCTCTCCCGGCTGAACACGCCCCAGCGCGAGGCGGTGCTGGCCAGCGAGGGCCCGGTGCTGATGCTGGCCGGCGCCGGCACCGGCAAAACCGCGGCGCTGACGGCAAGGCTCGCCTGGCTGATCGCCTGCCGCAAGGCCTGGCCATCAGAGATCCTGTGCGTCACCTTCACCAACAAGGCCGCGCGCGAAATGCGCGAACGCGTGGGCCATCTCATCGGCGATGCGGTGGAAGGGATGCCCTGGCTGGGCACCTTCCACGCGATTGCCGCCAAGATGCTGCGCCGCCATGCCGAGCTGGTGGGCCTGCAGGCCAATTTCACCATCCTTGACACAGACGACCAGCTGCGCCTGCTGAAGCAGCTGATCCAGGCCGAGGGGCTGGACGAAAAGCGCTGGCCCGCCCGCCAGCTGGCCAGCCTGATCGACCGGTGGAAGAACAAGGGGCTGGGCCCAGACGAGCTCGACGCGCTGGAGAACGAGGCCTATGCCAATGGCAAGGGCGCGCATTTCTACCGGCTCTACCAGGCCCGGCTGATCACGCTGAACGCCTGCGATTTCGGCGATCTCTTGCTGCACATGCTGGCGATCCTGAAGCGCCACCGCGATGTGCTGGAGATGTATCAGGCGCGCTTCAAATACATCATGGTGGACGAATATCAGGACACCAATCAGGTGCAGTATCTGTGGCTGCGGCTGCTGGCGCAGGGCGTGGAAGGGCGCCGCCACAACATCTGCGTGGTGGGCGATGACGACCAGTCGATCTACAGCTGGCGCGGCGCGGAAGTGGCCAATATCCTGAAGTTCGAGAAGGATTTTCCCGGCGCCCGGGTGATCCGGCTGGAACAGAACTATCGCTCCACCCCGCATATCCTGGGGGCGGCGGCCGGCCTCATCCGCGAGAATGCCGAGCGGCTGGGCAAGGAGCTGTGGACCGAGGCGACCGGCGGCGACAAGCTGCAGGTGATCGGCGTGTGGGACGCGCCCGAGGAAGCGCGCCGCGTGGGCGAGGAGATCGAGCGGCTGGAGCGCGAGGGGCTCCCCCTCACCCATATCGCCATCCTCGTGCGCGCCCAGTTCCAGACCCGCGAATTCGAGGACCGCTTCATCTCGATTGGCCTGGCCTATCGCATCCTCGGCGGCTTCCGCTTCTACGAACGCGCTGAAATCCGCGACGCGTTGGCCTATCTGCGGCTGGTGGCGCAGCCATCGGACGATCTGGCCTTCGAGCGGATCTGGAACACGCCCAAGCGCGGCCTTGGCGACAAGAGCATGGAAAAGCTGCACCGCTTTGCCCGCGCTGCCAACCTGCCGCTGCTGGCAGCCGCGATTGCCATTGCCGATACCGACGAGCTGCCCGCGCGCGCGCGCGGCACGCTGCTGGCGCTGGCCCGCGATTTTGCCCGCTGGCGCGATCTGGCCGCCAGCGAGAGCCCGGCCAACCTGGCCCGCACGATCCTCGACGAATCGGGCTATACGGCGGCGCTGCAGGTGGAAAAATCGGCCGAAAGCGCCGGCCGGCTGGAAAACCTCGTGGAACTGGCCCGCGCCATGGAGGAATACGAGAGCCTCGCCGACTTCCTCGAACATGTCAGCCTCGTCATGGACAATGACGCGAATGACGATGCCGAGAAGGTGACGATCATGACCATCCACGGCGCCAAGGGGCTGGAGTTCGACCATGTGTTCCTGCCCGGCTGGGAGGAAGGCGTGTTCCCCTCGCAGCGCTCGCTGGACGAGGGCGGGCTGGCCAGCCTGGAGGAAGAGCGCCGGCTGGCCTATGTGGCGATCACCCGCGCGCGGCGCCACTGCACGATCCTGCATGCCGCCAACCGGCGCATCTATGGCCAGTGGACCTCATCGCTGCCCAGCCGCTTCATCGGCGAGCTGCCCAAGGCGCATATCATGGAGGAAAGCTCGCTGTCGGGCGGGGCCTCGCTGTGGCGCGCGCAGTGGAGCGAGCGGGCCGATCCCTTCGCCCATGTGGCGCAGGAACGCAGCGCCCGGGCCGAAACCCGCGGCCCCGGCTGGCAGCGCGCCAGCCAGCAGCCCTTCACCCCCACGCCCCGCCGCATCGCCGAGCCCACGCGCAGCGCCGCCAGCTTTGCCGCCAAGGCCCGGCTCGACATCCGCCCGGGCGACCGCGTGGTGCACGACAAATTCGGCACCGGCACCGTGGCCGCGCAGGAAGGCAACAAGCTGGAGATCGATTTCGACAGCGCCGGCCGCAAGCGGGTGATCGACAGCTTCGTGCGGCCAGCCAGCTAGGCACAGCAAAACGGGCGAGTGGGACAGCCCCCTCGCCCGTTGAAACCCTCGCGTGCTGAAACCTCAGTGCAGGGCTGAAATGCCGAGGAATTCGGGGATCGGCCCGTTCCATTCGCCGGGCCTGGTCGGGCCGTCATCGTCGCGCCAGCGCGGGCGGCGGTCCTCGCGGCGGTCTGCCCGCCGCTCGTCACTGCGCGCATCACGGCGCTCGTCGCGCTCGGGCCGGGCGGCCCGTTCCGGCCTGGCCGCACGCGCCGGCTTTTCGGCCCGGGCGGGCTTTTCGGCGCGCACCGGCTTTTCGGCCCGGGCAGGCTTTTCGGCACGAGCGGGCTTTTCGGCTTCCACCTCCGGCTCGGGCGCGGCCTGCCGGTCAGGGCGGCGCCGGTCATGCGGGGCAGCCTTGCGGCCGCGCGCGGCCGAACGGGGCGCCGGCGCGTCATCGCCCTCGTCCACACCGCCCAGCTCGACGACCATTTCCGGAATGGGCCCGCCCGTCAGCTTCTCGACACTGGCGATCGCCTCGGCATCCTCGCTGGTGAACAGCGTGAAGGCGCGGCCTGTGGCCCCGCCGCGGCCGGTGCGGCCAATGCGGTGCACGTAATCGTCCGGGTGCCAGGGCGTGTCGAAATTGAAGACGTGGGAAACGCCCTTCACATCGAGCCCGCGCGCCGCCACATCAGAGGCGCACAGGATATTCACCTGCCCGTCCTTGAAGCGCTGCAGTTCGGCCAGGCGCGCCGGCTGGTCCATGTCGCCATGGATTTCGCCTGCGGCAAAGCCGTGGCGCTTCAGGCTCTTGGCCAGATCGCGCACGGTGGTCTTCTTGTTGGCGAAGACGATCGCCGTCGTCACATTATCCACCTGCAGCAGGTGGCGCAGCATTTCGCGCTTGCGCTTGGCGGCCACCTTCACCTTGTGCTGGGTGATGTTGGTGTTGGTGGTGGCAGGGCGCGCCACCTCGATATATTTGGGGTTGGTCAGGAAGCGGTCGGCCAGCTTCTTGATCGGCGGCGGCATGGTGGCGCTGAACAGCAGCGTTTGCCGCTGGGCGGGCAGCTTGGTGCAGATGTTCTCGATATCGGGGATGAAGCCCATGTCGAGCATGCGATCCGCCTCGTCGATCACCAGCAGGTTGCAGCCGGTGAGCAGGATCTTGCCGCGCTCGAACAGGTCCATCAGCCGGCCCGGCGTGGCGATCAGCACGTCCACCCCGTCCGACAGCGCCTTCACCTGATCGCCCATCTGCACACCGCCAATCAGCAGCGCCATCTTGAGATCGTGGTTCTTGCCGTATTTCTCGAAATTCTCGGCCACCTGCGCGGCGAGTTCCCGGGTCGGCTCGAGGATCAGGCTGCGCGGCATCAGCGCCCGGCGGCGGCCATGGGCCAGGATGTCGATCATCGGCAGCACGAAGCTGGCGGTCTTGCCGGTGCCAGTCTGCGCGATGCCGATAAGGTCGCGCATCATCAGCACGGCGGGGATGGCCTGCGCCTGGATGGGCGTGGGCGTGTCATAGCCGGCGGCCGCAACGCTCTGCAGCAATTCTTCCGACAGGCCGAGATCGGCGAAACTCATGAGCTTTTCGTGAAATCCGTTCTGGGGGCCAGCGCCAAACCGTTTGCCGCCCTTGCCCCACGATCCGCCCATGGGCCGCATGGCCCCGGGCAAACCCCGAGCGCGCTTATCGCCGAGCCGGAGAAAAAGTCAAGGAAATCGCCTCCCGGGCACGGTAATCAGCATGCGCAGGGCTTTCAAACGGCAATTCATGCCCGTGCGCGACTGCAATTTGTCGCGCCCGGTGCAGATCATCCCGTCGGGGCTGCGCTGCATATAGAAGCCGGAATAGAAGTCATGCGCGCGGCAGGTGCGCTCCAGCACGGCCGAGATGATCCGCTGGTCGCGCATGAACAGCAGCAGGCGGTTGCCCTCGCCGCTTTGCACGCCCAGAATGTTGCTCATCGCCACGCAGCGGCCGATGTCGCGCTCGGGCGTGGGGGCGGGGCGTTCCTCCTGCTGGGCTTCCTCCAGCACGAAAGGCGGCATGGCCGGCGAGCCCGGCGTGATGCGGATGGAAAAATGCTGCTCCACCCGCACCTGGGCGGCGGTCTCGTCGGGCAGGCCGGGCGGTTCGGGCAGATCTGCGCGATCGGGCTGATCGGGGATGGCGGCGCGCAAGGCCCGCAGGCCGCCGGTCAACGGTTCCGGCAGCGCCATGGCGAGGCGCAGCCCCTCTGCACGCAAGGAGGCCGGCAGCCCGCCTGACAGCACCAGGGCGGCGCCGGCCAACATCCGGGCGGCACAGGAAAAGGGAAGGCGAAGCGGGCGGATCATCAGTTCTGGCGGATCATCTGGTCTTGTGTTGGCCCTGTTCCTCCCTGCTGGCGGGCGCCGCGCGCAAACCGGCAGGGAAGCCTGTTCTAGCCGCCGAGATTGAACCTCGCGTTAACTGCGCAGGGCCCGCGTTTCATGCCGATCGCAGCGTGGCGCGCCGGCAACAGGCAGCACCACATCTGGCCAGCGGGGGCACGGCTGTGCCATAGGCGGGCGATGACCGACACCGCCTTTCTTGCCGCTGCCGCTGCCCTCCTTGGCCCGCGCGGCCTTGCCACCGATGCCGATACCCTGGCCCCCTGGCTGACCGACTGGCGCGGGCGCTACACAGGCGCCGCCCTGGCGCTGGCCAGCCCCGCCACCACCGCGCAAGTGGCCGCGCTGGTGCAGCTGTGCGCCGCCCATGGCGTGGCCATCGTGCCGCAGGGGGGCAATTCGGGCATGTCTGGCGGGGCAACGCCGGATGCCTCGGGCCGGGCACTGCTGCTCTCGCTGCGGCGGTTGAACGGGATCGGCCCGGTGGACAGGGCCGCGCGGCGCGTCACCTGCGGGGCGGGCGTGATCCTGCAGCACCTGCATGAGGCGGCAGAAGCGGCGGGTCTTCGCTTTCCCCTCTCGCTGGGGGGCAAGGGGTCGGCCACGGTGGGCGGGCTGGTCAGCACCAATGCCGGCGGCACGCAGGTGCTGCGCCACGGCAACATGAGCGCGCAGGTGCTGGGGCTGGAAGCGGTGCTGGCCGATGGCACTGTGTGGTCTGCCCTGACGCCGCTGAAGAAGGACAATCGCGGGCCAGACCTCAAGCAGCTGTTCATCGGCGCCGAGGGCACGCTGGGGATCGTCACCGCGGCCACGCTGAAGCTGGCGCCGGCGATTGCCGACCGGCGGGTGGTGTGGTGCGGCGTTGCCAGCCTGCAGCAGGCCCGCGCGCTGATGCTGCATGCCGAGGCGGCGCTGGGCGAGGCGCTGGAAGGCTTCGAGGTGCTGCCCCATTCCAGCCTCGAGGCGGTGGAGGCCTATCTGCCCGATGTGCGCCGCCCGCTGGCCGCCCCCCGCCCCTGGTATGCGCTGATCGAGGTGGTGGCCGATACCGCCTCTGCCGCCAGCCTGGGCGAGCGGGTGGAAGCGGTGCTGGCCAGCGCCTTCGAGGCCGGGCTGCTGGACGATGCGGTGATCGCCGCCAACGAGACCCAGGCCGAAGCCTTCTGGACCATCCGCGAATCGATCTCGCCGGCAGAGCGCGCCAAGGGCCCGGCCATGCAGCACGATATCTCGGTGCCGGTGGAAGCCATGCCCGATTTCGTCGATGCCGCGATCAGCGCCATGAAGGCCCGCTTTGCCGGCACCGAGGCGATCGCCTTTGGCCATCTGGGCGATGGCAATGTGCATTTCCACGTGATCGCCCCCAGGGGCGTGGAACGCGCCGCCTGGGAAGCGGGCGAAGGCAAGGCAATTTCGGCCGCGGTGCATGATCTGGTAACGCAATGGGGCGGATCGATCAGCGCGGAACATGGCATTGGCCAGCTCAAAGTGGCGGAACTGGGCCGGCTGGCCGATCCGGCCCGGCTGAAACTGCTGCGCGCGCTGAAGGCGGCGCTGGATCCGGCCGGGCTGCTGAATCCCGGCAAGCTGGTGCCACCTGTCTGAAACACGGGGCTGGCAGGGGCGGCAGGCTGGCCGGGAGGCATTTTGCCTTGGCGTTCTAAGCGTTGCCCCGCTTGCGCGCCGGCCGCCCAGCGCCTAAACCCGCCCGCGTTTTTCCGAAAGTGCGGAACGAACCCCAAGGGAGTGCATTGATTATGGCCAGCGCGCCACAGAACGCCAGCCTGCCCGTTTTCTACAAGGATCTAGTGCCGCTCAACAGCCGCGAGCATGCCAGCTGGAAAAGCCGCACCACCGATCGCGCCACCTGGCTGGTGGGCCAGCATGCCGTGCCGCTGACGGTGGAGGAATTCCCCCAGGCGCAGCGCCACTTCCCGATCGTCTTCTCGGTGGGCGACAACCCCGTGCCGCTGGCGCTGATGGGCCTGAATGAAGGCATCAACGTCTTCGTCGACGACGAGGGCAAGGTGGCCGACAACATCTACCTGCCGGCCTATGCGCGCCGCTATCCCTTCATGCTGGCCCGCCTGACGCCCGACGCGCAGGAACTGTCGCTCTGCTTCGACCCGAACAGCGACCTGATCGGCGAAGGCGAAGAGGGCACCCCCCTGTTCGACGGCGAGGAGCCCAGCCAGACCACCAAGGAAATGCTCGGCTTTTGCGAGCAGTTCGAGCAGGCCGGCGCCCGCACCGCCGCTTTCGTGCAGGAGCTGATCGAGCACAAGCTGCTGATCGACGGCGAAGTGGCCATCCGCCAGGAAGGCAACGAGCAGCCCTTCATCTATCGCGGCTTCCTGATGGTGGACCAGAACAAGCTGCGCGAAGTGCGCGGCGATGTGCTGCGCAAGTGGAACCAGAGCGGCCTGCTGCCGCTGGTGATCGCCCATCTGTTCAGCCTTGATCTGATGCGCGAAATCTTCGCGCGCCAGGCGCAGCTGGGCAAGGGGCCGCTGGTCGCCGCCTGAGGCGGGCCGGGCCATTAGGCTGAAAAGCCGGGGTGGGCCTTGCGGCCTGCCCCGGCTTTTTCATGCCCGCAAGGCCGGGCGATTCTTGCACCAGCGCGCACAGCAGGCGCAGCACCTCCCTGCCCCGGGTCAGCGCTGTTTTGCCGGGTTCCCGCCGGGAATGCGCAGAATTTTCTATCCAGCGGATAGACTTTCTTTGCCCATTTGCGCCCCTCTCCTTCGGAATAGGCTTGAAAGCCGGGCAAAGGCAGCATATTACCGAATTGTCCCACCGGCGCTTCCCTCATGGCCCGGCGGGATTGGTGCACCTTGGTGCACCTCCTCCCTGAACCTTGGCCACCTCGTGCGGATGCACGAGGTGGTTCTTTTATGGGAAAGGCGCGCGGCCGCTCTATTCAGCCGCTTGCGCGCAAGATCCGCCAGCCAGCTGAGCGCTGCCCATCGCCGCCGTCGCCTCGCCCAGCGCCCGCACCAGCGCGCACAGCATCGCCACGCAAGCGGCAAACCCCGGCCCCGGCGCCACCAGCTGCGCATCGAGATAGGTCGTGCGGCAGATCTCCAGCTGCACCGCATGGCGCCCGCGCGCCGGCATGCCATGCCGATCCAGCGTATAGCCACCGGCATAGGGCCGGTTATGCGCGGCCAGCCAGCCAGCCCCGGCCAGCGCTGAAAACGCCTGCGCCACCAGCATGCCGCCACAGCTGGCGCCAAACCGATCGCCCACCACGACCTGCGTGCGGGGCGCCCCCGGGGCCGCCGGCAAGGGCGGCATCGAATGCAGGTCCACCAGCAAGGCCGCCCCCCAGCGCGCCTGCAAGGCGGCCAGTTCCGCCGCCACGCAGGCGTGCCAGGGCGCATGCACGCTGGCAATGCGCGCCTCCACCTCGGCCACCGGCGGCCGGCCCTGCCACAATTCGCCCAGCCCCGGCAGGCGCCTTGGCACCAGCCCCAGCCCGCCGGCCGCCCGCCCGCCCGCAGGGGGCGCTAGCCGGCTTTGCGGCGCGGCGCCGGCAAACATCGTCCAGTCCACATCGGCCGGGTGGCGGTTGAGGTCGATCATCGCCCGCGGCGCCTCGGCCACCAGCAGCGCCGCGCCGGTGGCTTCGGCCAGAGCCCGGCCCAGCTCGTCGGCCAACCGGTCTTCCAGCTTCAGCGCAGCCTGTTCGGGATGGCGCAGGCGGGCCAGCAGTTCCGGCGGATAGCGCCGCCCGGCATGCGGCACGGCCACCAGCACCGGCAGCCGCGCCCCATCCGCGCCGCACGGCACGACAAAGGCCGGCGCCCCCGCAAGGCCCGGGATCGCCCCGCCCGAGAGGGGCGAATCAGCCTGGGCGGCGCGATCGGTTTGGGGGCCATCTGTCATCGCGCAAGGCTGGCCCAGCGCGCCCTTCCTGTCAAAGCCGCAGGCCATGCCGCGCCCGGCCCCCGCGCGCCGTGCCAAATAGGGGCAGGGCAAAAATCGGGCGAGAATATTAACCCCGGCAGGCGTATGGAGTGGCTCCCGAAAGGCCAGAAAAAAGCTATCGCACAACCATGACCCGCATTCTCCTTGCCGAAGACGAAACCGCCATGCGCACCTACCTTGCCCGCGCCCTCGAAAAGGCCGGCTATGACGTGGTTGCGGTGGACCGGGGCACGGCCGCCCTGCCCCTGCTGGAAAGCCAGCATTTCGACCTGCTGCTCTCCGATATCGTGATGCCCGAGATGGATGGCATCGAGCTGGCCCAGCGCTGCGGCGAGATCTCGCCGGCCACCAAGGTGATCTTCATCACCGGCTTTGCCGCCGTGACCCTGAAGGCCAACCGCGAAGCCCCGCAGGCACGCGTGCTCTCCAAGCCCTTTCACCTCAAGGATCTGGTGCTGGAAGTGCAGCGCGTGTTCGGCCATTCCAGCGAAGTGTCGGTGTGAACGGGGCTTGCCGCATTTTTCTGCAAATCCATGCCAAAGGCGCTTGCATCACCGGCAAGGCCTCGCTAAAGCGCCCTCCTCGCCGGCGGGAACACCACACCCGCCAGCGCTGATCGAAGTGAGTGGGCGTATAGCTCAGTGGTAGAGCACTGTGTTGACATCGCAGGGGTCGCAAGTTCAATCCTTGCTACGCCCACCATTCGAAAAACCCGCCAGGCCAAAAGCCCAGGCGGGTTTTTTCATGGCGCCTGATCGCCCTGGCGGGCCACGGGCAGATGCCAGCCCCGGCGGATCGCCGCCATCCGCAAGCCAAAGCACAGCACGCCCCCCCCAGCGCCGAGGGAATGACCGGCCAGTGCAGCGCGCTGCCGATCACCACCACCGCCGCGCCGGCCAGCGCCGCCACCGCATACAGGTCAGAACGCAGCACCCGCGGGATATCGGAAAGGAACAGATCGCGCGCCACCCCGCCGCCGATGCCCGTCACCATGCCCAGCAGCGCTGCCATCAGGGGCGGCAAGCCAAAAGCCAGCGCCTTCTCCGTGCCCGACACGGCAAACAGGGCAAGCCCCGCCGCATCCAGCACCAGCACAGGATTGCGCCATTTCTCCATCCCGGCAAACCAGAAGAAGCAGGACAGCCCCGCCACTACCGATACGGCCAGATAGCGCCAATCCTGCAGCGATGCCGGCGGGATCGCGCCGATCAGCACATCACGGGTGATCCCCCCGAAGGTGGAAGCGGCAAAGGCCAGCACCAGCACCCCGAAAATATCGAGCCGCCGCCGCACGCCGGCCATCGCCCCGCTGAGCGCAAAGGCGAATGTGCCGCCCAGATCCAGCACCAGCACCAGGTTCTGCAGCAGATCCGCTGTCGCCCGCCCTCCGAACACGGCCGCGACATGGCCAAAATCGGCCATCAGGCGGCATTCCATGCCAGGGCGGCGGCGGCCATGGCTTCCACCCCGATGGCCAGCGTGGGGTGCAGCACAGGCGCGAAATGCGGGCTGTGGTTGACGGGAAGATCGTTCAGCCGCCCGGCCGCCTTGGCCTGCGCATAGGCGGCCGGATCGGTTCCGCCCACAAACCAGAACACCGAGGGCGCCTGCCATTCCGTGCCGAAGCAGCCGAAATCCTCGCTCGCGGGGGCGGGCCCTGTGTGAAACACCCGCTCTGTGGAGAAATGGGCGCGGAAGGCCTGGGCCACCCGGTCGCTGGCCTGCCTGTCGTTCACGTTCAGCGGATAGCTGTCGAGCGGGGTGATCTCGGGCGGCCGGGGCGCACCCGATGCCGCGGCCTCGGCCTCCACGATCCGCCGGATCGCGGCCAGCACGCGGCTGCGTACGCCCGCATCGAAGCTGCGCACGTTCAGCTTGATCAGCGCCTCGTCGGGGATGACATTCTCCTTCGTGCCGGCCTGCAACACGCCCACCGTGACCACCGCCGCCTCGGTGGCCGCCACCTCGCGCGAGACAATGCCCTGCAGCCGCATGACCACCGAGGCGGCCATGACAACCGGATCGACACTGGCCTGCGGCATAGATCCATGCGCGCCGCGCCCGAACAGGCGGATCTCGAAACTGTCTGCCGCCGAGGTGATCGGCCCGGCGCTGCCGGCCACGGTGCCCGCCGCCCCCACCATGACATGCTGGCCCAGCACGATATCGGGCTTTGGAAAGGCCTCGAACAGGCCATCATCGATCATCGCCCGGGCGCCCTGCGCGGTCTCCTCGCCCGGCTGGAACAGAACGATCAGCGTGCCCTTCCAGGCATCGCGCGTGCGGGCGAACAGGGCGCTGGCGCCCATCAGCCAGGCAACATGCATGTCGTGGCCGCAGGCATGGGCCACCGGCACCGCCTTGCCCGCCGGATCGGTGGCGGTGGCGGTGCTGGCGTAGGCAAGGCCGGTGTCCTCCAGGATCGGCAGCGCATCCATGTCGGCGCGCAGCATGACAGTGGGCCCCTCGCCATTGCGCATCAGGCCGACAACGCCCGTCTGGCCGATGCCGGTGGTCACCTCATACCCCTCATCGGCCAAATGCCTGGCCGCAAGGGCGGCCGTGCGCTGCTCCTGCATCGACAGTTCCGGGTGGGCGTGGATGTCCTTGTAGGCCGCCTCCAGCGCCGGCAGGAGATCAGGCAGCGGCGCCAGAAGCCGCTTCAGCGCCAGGGTCTGGTCGGTGCTCACGCAAACTCTCCTTCAGGGGCCACCTGCGACAGATTTGGGAATACAACCCCGATCGCCCGGCATCAACGGTGGCTGTTGCGTAGGCCCCGGGCTCTTCTCGCCGCGCCTTCATCAGGCGGCGGCCTGGCTGGCCATCGGCGTGGATCGCGGCTAGCAGCGGCGCGTGGAAGACCTTTTTGCCGACCGGACGATTCGCGATAGCCGCCTGCGCCGCCCCGAACTGGCGGCGCTGGGCGCCCCCCACCGGCTGATCGGCTGCGATCTGGAAGAAGCGGACCTGTCGGGGCTGGACCTTTCCGGCTGGGTGTTCGAGCAGTGCGACCTGCGGCGCGCCCGCCTTGCCGGCGCCCGCTGCGAGCGCAGCCTCTGGCAATCCTGCCGCGGCGCGTTTGCCGATTTCACCGGCTGTGATCTGTCCGAGGCGCGCTTTGTCGCCTGCGATTTCAACAATGCCATGCTGCGCCGCAGCACGCTGGAGGAGGCCCGCTTCCTGCGCTGCAAATGCACCGGCGCCGATTTCTCCGAGGTGAAGGCGATCACCCTCCATATCGAGGAAACGCTGCTGATCGATGCCCGGCTGGCGGGCCTTTCCTTCCGCAAGGCGCAGCTGGTGCGGGTCGATTTTTCCCGCAGCGATCTGCGCAAATGCGATTTCCGCATGACCTCCTTCGAGGCCTGCAGCCTGCGCGAGGCGCAAACCCACGGCGCCCGCTTCGAGCAGGCAGACCTGCGCGGGGCCGATCTGGGCGGCATCGGCCTTGGCGATGCCGCCCGCTTTCGCGGCGCCACCATCTCGCGCGAGCAGGCCGCCCAGTTGCTTGGCGAACTTGGCCTCAAGGTGCGCTGAAGGCCCGCCGGGCTTGGCCCCATTATCGCCGCAGCGCAATCGCCCTTCCGGCATATGGCGCGCCATCGCCCGCCACCGCCACCAGGGCGCGCACCGCCGCCAGCAGCCCCTCGCCCATGGGGGCAGAGCGGCCGCTGGCCGTATCGATATGGATCAGCAATTGCTCGCCCACGGCCGCCGGCCCATCGCGGCCGGCCACATGCAGGGCATGCAGAAGGTGGATCTTCTTGGCATCATGGGCCAGCAGCGTGGTGCACACCCGCACCGCAGCATCGCCCTTCACTTCGGCCAGATAGAGAAGATGCGCCTCCAGCGTGTAGAGCGTGGCCGCCTGGGCCTTGCGCCCTGCCGCATCCAGGCCGATCAGCTCCATCAGCCGATCGGTGGCATAGCTGAAGATCAGGGCATAATAGGCATCGCGCAGATGGCCGTTATAATCGATCCAGCCCGGCTCAAGCGGCCCCTCATAGGTGATGGTCATCGCCCTTTCACCGCCGAGGCAAGGCAGCGGTGGCGCGCAGCATCGCGGTAATCAGCGCATCGCGCCGGGCGGCCAATTCGGCCTGGCTGGCGCTGGCGGCTTCCTCGTTCACGCCCGCCACCAGCGCGGCGGCGGTCGCCTCGTCCAGCCGCGGATCGCCCAGATCCTCCCACCAGCGGTGGAAACTGTCAGCGTATTTCTCGCAGAAGGCCGCCAGCCCGCCCGGTCCGCCGCCCAGGTTGAACAGCATCGTTGGCCCCATGGCCGCCCAGCGCAGCCCCGGCCCCGCCCACACCGCCGTATCGACATCGGCCACGCTGGCAGCGCCGATCGCCACCAGATGGATCGCCTCGCGCCACAGCGCCGCCTGCAGCCGGTTGGCGACATGGCCCGGCACCTCGCGGTTGACGCGGATGGTGACCTTGCCAACGGCCGCATAGAACCGCTCGGCCAGCTCTATCACGCCGGGCGCGGTCTGCGCATTGCCCATCACTTCCACCAGCGGGATCAGATGCGGCGGATTGAACGGATGGCCCAGGATAAGCCGGCCCGGATCGCCCCAGCCGGCCTGCATCTCGCCCAGCTTCAGCCCCGATGCCGAGGAAGCAACCACCGCCCCCGGCTTCAGCGCCGGTTCGATTTCGGCATAAAGCGCATGTTTGATGGCCAGACGCTCGGGCACGCTTTCCTGCACGAAATCGGCATCGCGCACGGCATCGGCCGCCGTTGCATGAAAGCTGAGCGCGCCGCTGCGCCCCGCTTGCGCCAGGCCCAGTTCCAGCAGGGTGGGCCAGGCATCGCGGATATAGGCGCGCACCATCTGCTCGGCATCAGGCGCCGGATCGAACACCGCCACATCGCAGCCCGCTGCCAGAAACAGCGCGCTCCAGCTGGCGCCGATAACGCCGGCGCCCAGCACGGCCACATGGGAAATCTCGCTCATCAGAATAACCTCGGTTGAATGGGACAGGCAGCGGTCAACCCGCCATCGACGACAAGGCACTGGCCGGTGACAAAGCCGGCTTCGGCAGAGGCCAGCCAGGCCACCATATTGGCCACATCTGCGGCGCGGCCGAGGCGGCCTGCGGGGTGGCGCGCCAGCATATCGGCGCGGGCGCGGGCCGGATCAGCGGCCGTGGCAAAGGGGGCATCGGCCATGGCCGTGGCGATCCAGCCCGGGCACACCGCATTGCAGCGCACCTGCGGCCCGTGATCGACCGCGATCGCGCGGGTGAGCCCATGGAGGAAGGCCTTGGAGGCATTGTAGAGCGCCATCGATGGATCGGCCGCAAGGCCCGAAATCGAGCCGATGTTGATGATGGCCCCGCCCGCCTGTGCCATCAGCGGCAGCACCGCGCGGCACATGTTGAAAGGGCCGCGGGCATTGGCGCCCATCAGCAGGTCCCAGTCATCGTCGCTCGTGTCGGCCAGGGTCTTCTCGATCTGGATGCCGGCGTTGTTGACGAGCACCGTGGGCGGGCCGAACAGGTGGCAGGCCTCGGCCACCAGCCTTTCGGCATCGGCCGCCTGCGCCACATCGGCGCGCAGCCAGGCCACCGCTGCGGGCAGGTCCGCCGGCCGCTCGGCCCGCCCGCAGGTCAGCACATGATCGCCCTGCGCCCAAAAACGCTCGACAATCGCGCGGCCAATCCCCCGGCTGCCGCCGGTGACGATGACGACCTGCGGCTCAGCCATGGGCGATCATTACGTCATGGGCGATCATCACATGGCGCACCGCCGTAAAGGCATCGAGCGCGAAGACCGACATGTCGCAGCCGTGGCCAGAGCCCTTCATCGCCGCCCAGGGCATTTCCGGCGTGGCCACGCCATGGGTGTTGACCCAGGTGAAGCCATAGCGCAGCCGGGCAGTGGCCGCCATCGCCCGGCCGGCGTCTGCCGTCCAGACGGAGGAGGCCAAGCCATAGCGCCCGGCATTGGCGATCGCCACCGGATCCTCGTCGGGGCCAAAGCGCGAGACGGTGACGACCGGGCCGAAGACCTCGCTGGTGGCGATCTCGGCGTGGTTATCGACATCGGCGATGAGCGTGGGGGCATAGAAGAACCCAGGCCCTGTAACCGCCGCCCCGCCCACGACCACCTCGGCATGGCCGCGCGCCCGATCCACAAAGCCGGCCACCCGGTCACGCTGGGCGGCGCTGATCACCGGGCCCATCTGCGTGCCGGCCGCGCGCGGCGGCCCCACGCGGATCTGCGCCACAGCCTCGGCCAGCCCCGCCACCACGCGATCATACACCGCATCGGCCACGATCAGGCGGCAGGGCTGGGCGCAATCCTGCCCGGCGTTGAAATAGGCGCCATCGCGGATGGTGGCGACGAGCCTGTCGATATCGGCGTCGGCGTAAACGATCACCGGCGCCTTGCCGCCCAGTTCCAGATGCACCTGGCGCAGCTGCGCGCTTGCCGCCCGCAGCGCCGCCCGGCCGGTGGCGGGCGATCCGGTGATGCTCACCGCCTCGATTCCCCGCGCGTTGATCAGCTGATCGCCCACGCCCGCGCCGCTGCCGTGAAGGATGTTCACCACGCCGGCCGGCACCACATCGGCCAGCAAGCGCGCCAGCCGCAGGGTCGAGAGCGGGGTCAGCTCGGAGGGTTTGAGCACCACCGGGCAGCCGGCCGCCAGCGGCGCGGCCAGCTTCCAGGCGGCCATCATCAGCGGATAGTTCCACGGCGCAATGGCCGCCACAGGGCCGATCGGATCGCGGCGGATCAGGCTGGTGTGGCCTGCCACATATTCCCCCGCGGCCACCCCCGCCATGGTGCGCGCAGCACCCGCGAAAAAGCGGAACGTGTCGATGGTGAGCGGCATCTCGTCATCGCGGGCAGAAGGCCAGGGCTTGCCGACATTGGCGCTTTCCAGCGCGGCCAGCTCCCCGGCATGGGCCTCGATCTGGCCGGCGATATCGAGCAGCAGCGCGGCGCGCTCGGCGGGCGTGCTCTGCCCGAAGGTGGCAAAGGCGGCGTCAGCGGCGGCCACGGCGGCCTCCACCTGGGCGGCGCTGGCCTCGCCCAGGTGGGCCAGCGTTTCGCCGGTGGCCGGGTCCAGCACGGTGGTGGATGCGCCCTCGCCGGCCACCAGTTCGCCGCCGATCAACAGTTGCGTGTGCATCGCCTGCTCCTCCCCCATGCTCAGAACGAGACCTTGTCGCCGCCCTTCAGGCCAAGGCGCTGGCGGGCCTCGGCGGGCGTGGCGATGGTGAGCCCGAGGTTCTCGACGATCGAGCGGATCTTGCGGACCTGATCGGCGTTGCTTTTGGCCTTTTCGCCGGGGCCGATATAGAGGCTGTCTTCCAGCCCCACGCGCAAATTGCCGCCCAGCAGGGCCGCCTGTGTGGCAAACTGCATCTGATGCTTGCCCGCCGCCAGCACCGACCATTCATAGGCATCGCCAAACAGCTTCTGCGCGATCGTGTGCATATGCATCAGATTGTCGAGATCGGCGCCCACTCCACCGAGGATGCCGAACACCATCTGCACGAAGAACGGCGCCTTGATCCAGCCCTGGTCGATCACCCAGGCCAGATTGTAGAGGTGGCCCAGATCGTAGCATTCGAACTCGAAGCGCGTGCCATGGCCCTCGCCCAGCTCCTTGATGACATATTCGATGTCGGTGAAGGTGTTGCGGAAGATGAAATCGCGGGTGCTTTCAAGAAAGGCCGGCTCCCACTCGTGCTTCCAGTTGGTCTGCTTGGCGCCCATCGGGAAGATGCCGAAATTCATCGAGCCAACGTTCAGCGAGGCCATTTCGGGGCTGACGCTGACAGCGGCGCGCAGCCGTTCCTCGCGGCTCATGCCAAGGCCGCCGCCGGTGGAGACATTCAGCACCGCATCGCTGTTTCGGGCGATCTCGGGCATGAACTGGCGGAACAGCTCCGGGCGCGGATCGGGCTTGCCATTCTCCGGGTTGCGGGCGTGCAGGTGGATGATCGCGGCGCCCGCCTCGGCCGCCTCGATAGAGGCCGTGGCGATCTCGTCGGGCGTGATCGGCAGATAGGGCGACATGGAAGGGGTGTGCACGCCGCCGGTGGGCGCGCAGGTGATGATAACGGATTTGGCCATGGTGGTTCTCACAAATGCAAGGGCGGTGGCAGGCGGGCATCCGCGCCGTTCAGGGCGCGATGGCGCCCCGATAGGCATCCAGCACCAGCCCGTGGAAATGGTGCAGCGCATGTTCCGACAGGCCCGAGCCGGCGGGATCGGCAACGATGCGCCCCTGATCGAAAGCGGGCGAATTCATGCCGCGCTGCACATTCTCGACGATGGCGATGTCTTCGGCCTGCAGCACTTCGTCGAGATAGCGGATCGCCTCCAGCTCCATCGCGTCGGCCTCGGGCGTTTCCAGAAAGAAATCGTAGGTTTCCAGCGTCAGATCCGGCCCCACCGGGATGATGTGCAGCACGATCATCGAACTGCGCCCGGGATAGCGCATCAGGCAGGTGTTGGGCCACAGCCACCACACCGCATGGGTGCGCACCTTGGCGGCAGAGGTATCGTAGGCGGAATTGGCGCCATGGCCGGCCTCGGCCATATGGCTGGAATAGATCCCGTGGGTGGTCACCTTGTAGGTGTCCATATCGACCAGCGTGACGAAATCCCTGTGCGAGCTGGGACAGTGGTAGCACTCAAGGAAATTGTCGACGACATTCTTCCAGTTCGAGCGGATCGTGTAGGTCAGCCGGTGGCCGAAAGTGAGCTGGCCGATATCGGGCGCCCAGCCAAGGATTTCCTGCGCCAGATCGCCGGAGGTTTCGCGCAGCGGGCGGGCCTCGAGATCGAGATTGACGAAGACGAAGCCGCAGAACTCCTCCACCTGCACTGGCTCCAGGTGAATGTCGGCCTTGCTGAAATTCTTGAGGTGGCCCACCTGCGGGGCGGCCGCAAGGCTGCCATCCAGCCCATAGCACCACGCATGATAGGGGCACACGATGCGGCTGACCTTGCCCTCGCCCGCCAGCACCGGATGGGCGCGGTGTTTGCAGACATTGTGGAATGCCCGCAAAACGCCATCCTTGCCCCGCACAACCGCAACCGGATTGCCGGCGATGGTGGCAGTTGTGTAGCTGCCCGGATCACGCAGCTTTTCGACATGGCACACCCATTGCCACGATTTGGCAATGATTTCCTGCTGATCGATATCGAACCAGCGCCCTTGCGTATAGGCCTCTGCGCGCAAGGACTGGGTATCCAGCGGATCTGTGCTGTAGCCTTTGGCCACATGATCGAACTGATTTGCGGTTATTACATGATGCATGAGAACTGTCCTCAGCCAGGGCCGGCTCGATCAACCAGGTCCATTCTGTCTGAGGGGAATTATGTCTCGGCGCGGGCGTGAATATGTTCCCAATTCGCCATAAATTTGCTCAAAATGGCCAGCAACTCAGGCGCTGTGCCGGTGCATCGGCCAGGCGCGGAACTCGAAGGGAATGCGCCCCTCCAGCCGGTCCTGCCGCGGCGACACGCCAAAGCGCAGGCGATAGGCCCGGCTGAAATGCGACTGGTTGCTGAAGCCCGACGCAATGCCGATCTCGAACAGCGAGAGGCTGGTCTGCGTTACCAGCCCGCGCGCACGATCCAGGCGGATATCCCGGTAGTAGGCTGCTGGCGACTTGCCGACGATATCGCCAAACAGCCGGTCGAGGCTTCTTTGCGAAACGCCCAGCTGTGTGCACAGGTCGGGGATGCGGATGGTCTCTTCCAGATGCCCCTCCATCAGGCGAATCGCCCTGCGCACGATCGGCGGCACGGCGCTGCCCAGGGGCTCGCGGATATCGGGGCTCTGGCGGGTGTCGCAGGGGCGCAGGCTCTGGTGGAACAGATAGTGCGCCGCCTCGTTGGCCATGGTCGCGCCATGCAGCTGGCAGATGATGTGCAGCGCCAGATCGACAGCCGCGCTGCCGCCGCAACAGGTCATGATCCGCTCGTCGATGACGATCATGTCCTCGCGCACGTCGATATCGGGATAAAGCTCGGCCAGGGCGTCGATATGCTCATAATGGCAGGTGGCGCGGCGCTGGTGCATCAGCCCCGCCTCGGCCAGCAGGAAAGCGCCGGTATCCAGCGCGCCCAGCGTCACCCCGCCCTGCGCCCAGCCGCGCAGCATGTGGCGCAGGGCCGGCGTGCAATGCCGCTCGGGCGACCAGCTCGACGAGACGATCGCCAGATCGATCTCGGCCCCCTTCAGGCTGGCCAGCGGGCTGGTGGTAATCGCCAGCGAATTGCTGGCCATCACCTCCCCGCCCTCGGCAGACACCACATCCCAGAGGAAATGCTGCCGGCCCGACAGATAGTTGGTGGCCCGGAACGGATCGATGAAGGCCATGGTGGCGGCCATGTTGAAGCTGGGCAGCACGATGATGGCCATGCGCATCGGCCGGCTGGGCTGGCGCTGCATGGCGGTTTATGCGGGCTGGCGCGCGGGCTGGCGCGCCCACTGGCCGGCAATCGCCGACAGCTGCGCCCGCGCCCTGTCCAGCGCCGCCAGCCGGGCTTCGGGATCGGCAAACTGCACCGGCTGCGCATCGACGAAAAGCGGATCTGCCACGCCGATGAAGCCAAAGGCCGCCCGCAGCGCGGGCGTCAGCGCATCCATCGCCGCAAAGGGCGAGCCCGGGCCCAGATCGGCCCCACGCGTGGTGATGAACAGCACCGGCCGCCCGCCCAGCTGGCCTTCATAGCGGCCATCGGGCGTCATCACATAGGTGATACCGGTGCGCACGATGGCATCGATGAAGGCCTTGAAGTTCGACGGCATGCTCCAGTTGTACATCGGCATGGCAAAGACCAGCGCATCGGCCGCCAGCAGCCTTTCGCACAGCCGATCCGACGGGGCGAGCAGCGCGTGCATCTCGGCCGTGCGGGCCTCGGCCGGGGTATAGGTGGCGCGGGCGAAATCGCCGGTCACATGCGGCGGGCAATCATGCGCAAGGTCAAGATAATCCACCTCCAGCGGGCCGCCCTGCTCCGCCAGCTGATCGACGAAATAGCGCGACAGCAGGCGCGAATTCGAGATCTCGCCCTTGGGGCTGCTGTCCACATGCATCAGATTCATGCGTTCTTCTCCTTGCGTTTGCGGGTGCGCCGCGCGGCGCGGGCATCGAGCCAGCCACCGGCGGCAGCGCCAAAAGCGGGCGGCGCCTTGGCGCGCAGCTGGCCGGCCAGATCGGCCAAGGTGCAGGCGGCCAGCGCCTCGTCCAGCCGCGCCTGGGCGGCGATCATCACGGCGTGGATCGCGCAGGGGCCGCGGGTGGCCCAATCCGGCGCCTGATCGCCATAAAGCACGCAGCGCTGGCGGATTTCGCGGCATTCGAACAGCGGCTTGTCGCCATCGATCGCCCGCACGACATCCAGCACGCGGATCGCCGCGGGCGGGCGCGCCAGCCGAACGCCGCCGCCGACCCCCTCGATCGAGCGAGTGAGGCCGGCCTTTTGCAGGCGGGTGAACAGCTTGGCGAGGAATTCCGGCGGCACCGCCTGCAGCTCGGCCAGATCGCGCGTGCTGGGCGCCGGCGCCTCCTCCGCCCGGTCGGCCAGGAACAGCAGGCTGTGCAGCGCATATTCGACGCCGGTGCTGATATGGGCGGCCAAAACTCCGACTCCTTAAGTCTGAGTTTTAATAGCGCGGCATCCGGCCCGCCGCAACCCTGCCCCCGCCTCAGCGCGCCGAACGCAGATCGGCCGCCACCGAAGCGATCGTCTCGCGCAGCCAGCGCTGGGCCGCCTGATCCTCAAAGCGGCGCTGCCACACCAGCATCTGGCGCAGCGGCGCGGGCTGCAGCGGCAGTTCCACCAGTGCCACGGGATGAACGCGGGCGAACGCCACGGCGATCTGGCGCGCCATGATCGCCATCATGTCGGATTGGGTCAACACTGCGCCGGCCGACAGATAAGGCACCTCGATCTCGCTGTTGCGGGCCAGGCCCTGCCTTGCCAGCGCCTCGTCCAGGCCGGTCAGATCATCGCCGCTGGAGGAGATCGTCAGATGCGCCTGGGCGGCAAAGCCGGCGCTATCCAGCGGCGCGCCCAGCAGCGGGTGCCCCTGCCGCACCACCGCCACGAAATCATCCTCGATCAGCAGCGCCGAGCCATAACGCGCCAGCGGCGGCGCGCCCGACACCAGCGCCAGATCCAGCTCCCCCCGGTCCAACAGATCGGCGACATCGAGCGTGCCACTAGGGCGCAGGCGGATCTGCACGCCCGGCGCCAGCGCCCGGGCGCGCAGCACGATGGCGCCTGCCAGCGCAATCGCCGCATAATTGTTGACCGCGATGGCAAAGCGCTGGCGGGTGTACCCGGGCTCGAAGGGCTCGTCCTCCAGCGCGCTGCGCAGATCGAGCAGGGCCCGGCGCACCGGCAGGG
>DASRYE010000150.1:0-11056 GCA_035653915.1 Novosphingobium sp.
GGGCGTGCGCGGCCTGCCGCTGGCCGACGCCCGCCGCCAGGTGGCCGCCCTGGGGCCAGCTGCCGTGCCGCGCCAGTGGGCTGGCGCCCATGCCTATGTGCAGCGGGCGATAGACCTGCTGGCGCCCGCCACCGGCCGCCCCCGCTTCGATGCCGCCACGCTGTTCGATCCGCGTTTCGAAACCATTGCCGCCGATGGCATGCAAGAAGGTAACTGATGGCCGCCCTTCCCGTTTCCGCGCCCGCCCCGGCGCCCCCGCCTGCCCGTTCCCCGACCAGTCGTCCAGTCAATCGCGTGGCCGGCCGCCCTGCCGCGCGCAACCGCTTCCTCGCCCCGCGATCGGTGCGCGGTGGCCTGCTGCTGGGGCCGGCGCTGCTCCTGCTCTACTGGTCGGTGCTGTCGGTCAACGGCTGGCTCGATCCGCGCGTGCTGCCCGCGCCATGGACCGCCCTTGACGCAGCGATCGAGCTGATCCGCGATGGCCAGCTGGAACGCCACCTTGCCGTCTCGGCGGGGCGGGCGCTGGCGGGGCTGGCGCTGGGCGCGGTGGCAGGGGTGGTGCTGGCGCTGCTCTCGGGCCTCAGCGAGCTGGGCGGCTATGTGATCGACGGGCTGGTGCAGATGAAGCGCGGCGTGCCCATTCTGGCGCTGATCCCCTTCATGGTGCTGTGGCTGGGCATTGGCGAGGGCATGAAGATCAGCGTCATCGCGCTGGCGGTGTTCTTTCCCATGTATATCCAGGTGCACACCGCGCTGCGGGCGATAGACATCCGCTATGTCGAACTGGCCGAGACGCTGCGCCTGTCGCATGCGGCGTTCCTGCTGCGGATCGTGCTGCCCGGCGCCTTGCCGGGCCTGCTCACGGGGCTGCGCTTTGGCACCACGGCGGCCTGGCTGGCGCTGGTGGTGGTGGAACAGCTCAACGCCACCAGCGGCATCGGCTATATGGTCACGCTGGCGCGCGATTATGCGCAGACGGATGTGATGCTGGTGGGGCTGGTCGTCTATGCGCTGCTGGGCTTCGGCTCGGATCTGCTGGTGCGCGCGCTGGAACGCCATGCCCTGCGCTGGCGGCGGAGCTTTGGCCGGTGAGCGCGCTGGAAACCGCAGCCCAGCTGGCCGCCCCTGCCGTCAGCATCCGCAACCTCAGGCGCACTTTCACGCTGAAAGGCGTGCTCAACGGGGTCGATCTCGATATTGCGCCGGGCGAATTCGTGGCCCTTCTGGGGCGCAGCGGATCGGGCAAATCCACCCTGCTGCGCGCGCTCGCGGGGCTGGATTACGAGGCGGTGGGCTCGGGCGCCTATCAGGTGCCGGAACGCACCTCGGTGATCTTCCAGGATGCCCGCCTGCTGCCCTGGCTCGACATTCTGGGCAACGTAACGCTGGGCCTGGGCCGGGCGGCGCGCGATTCTGCCCGGGCCACCTTGGCCGAAGTGGGCCTTGCCGGGCGCGAACACGCCTGGCCGCACGAGCTTTCCGGCGGCGAGCAACAACGCGTGGCGCTGGCCCGCGCCCTTGTGCGCGCCCCCGAACTGCTGCTGGCCGACGAACCCTTCGGCGCGCTGGATGCGCTGACACGCGGGCGCATGCATGATCTGCTGCGCCGCCTGTCGGACCTGCACGACCCCGCCGTGCTGCTGGTCACCCATGATATCGACGAGGCGATTACCCTGGCCGACCGCATCGTCATGCTGGAAGATGGCCGGATCGCCACAGACATCCGGGTTGATCTGCCCGCAGAGCCCGAGCCCCGCGCCCACCGCACGCTTGCCCTGCGCGCCGCGCTGCTCGCCCGGCTGGGGCCCACGCCTGCCTGAACCTCACACCGGAGCCCTGCGATGACCCAACCTGCCGAACGCCTCGCCGAACGCTATCGCCAGCCGGCAGACCAGCCGCCCGGCTGGAACGCCACGATCGATGCGCTGCTGGCCCACCGTTCGGTGCGCGCCTACCTGCCCGATGCGCTGGCGCCCGGCACGGTGGAACTGCTGGTGGCAGCCGCGCAATCGGCCGCCTCTTCCTCCAACCTCCAGCCGTGGAGCGTGGTGGCGGTGGAGGATCCGGCCCGCAAGGCCCGGTTGGCCGCACTGGCCGGCCACCAGACCCATCTGGAACAGGCGCCGCTGCTGCTGATCTGGCTGGTCGATCTCAACCGGCTCGATACCATCGGCCAGCAGCGTGGTGAGCCCACAGAAGCGCTGGCCTATCTCGAAACCTTCCTGCTGGGCGCGGTAGACACTGCGCTGGCGGCGCAAAATGCCGTGGTTGCGGCAGAATCGCTGGGGCTGGGCACGGTCTATGTCGGCGCCATCCGCAACCGGCCGGTGGAAGTGGCGGCAGAGCTGGCCCTGGCGCCGCAGGTGTTTGCCCTGTTTGGCCTGGCCGTGGGCCATCCCGATCCGGCGCGGCCGGCCGCGGTGAAACCCCGCCTGCCGCAGGCCGCAGTCCTCTCGCGCGAGGCCTATGGGAACCCGCAGGCGCCCGCGGCCATCGCCGCCTATGACGCCCACCTCGAAGCCTTCCAGCGCGAGCAGGGCCTGCCCCCGCGCGGCTGGAGCGCGCAGGCCACCCAGCGCGTGGGCGGGCCAGAAGCCATGGCCGGCCGCGACCGGCTGCGCGAAGCCCTGGCGACGCTGGGCTTCGCGCTCAGATAACGCCCAATCAGGCCTTCAGGGCCTTCAGCGCGGCGATATGTTCCGGGCCAATGCCGCAGCACCCGCCCAGAATGCTGGCCCCTGCCCCCGCCCAGGCGCTGGCAAAGGCGGCATAGCCGGCCGGCGTGAGATCGGCGCGGATCTCGTCGAGGCCGGAATTGGCTTCCGCCTCGGCGTTCTGCGGCGGGAAGGCATTGGCATAAACGCCGATGCGGATGGCATCATCGCCCAGCTCTGCCCGCGCGGCGGCAACCGCTGCGGCCATCACCTCGGGCTGGCTGCAATTGAACAGCAGCGCTGCGGCCCCCAGCCGGCGGGCGGCAGCGGCGGCCTCGGCCACCGTCTCGCCCGAACGCAGGGTGGGCACCGCGCCGGGTGCCTCATCCTCCAGCGTGAAGGACAGCCACAGCGGCAGGCCGGTGGGGCGCACCAGTTCGGCCACCAGCTCCGCCTCGGCCAGCGCCGAGAGGGTTTCGGCCTGCCAGTGGTCCACATAGGGCGCCAGCGCCGCCACCAGCCTGGCCAGCACCGGCCGCGCCCTTGCTATATCCACCAGATCGGGCCGATAGGAACCGCACACCGGCGGCAACGATCCGGCCACGGCCACTTTGCCGCCGGCCTTATCCGCCTCGGCCCGGGCCAGCTGGCCGGCCAGCGCGGCCAGCTGCGCGCCCTGTTCGGCAAAGCGCACCTCGCCGATGTGGAAGGGCACCAGCGCATAGCTGTTGGTGGTGATGATATCGGCGCCGGCCGCGATATAGGCGCGGTGCACCTGGCTCACATAATCCGGCCCCTCGATCAGCGCCAGCGCCGACCATTCAGGCTGGCGGAAGGGCGCGCCGATGCGGGCCAGCTCGCGCCCGGTGCCGCCATCGAGGATCAGCACGCCGCTCACAGGCTCACCGTCAGGCGCAGATAGTAGCTGCCGCCGTTGATGCCGAAAGGCGAGAGGTGGGAATACTGGTCGTAGTTCACGTTCTGATAGACCTCGGGGCCAAAGCGGCGGGGATAGATGTTGAAGAGGTTGTTGGCCCCTGCCCCCACACGCACCCGCGCCGACAACTGATAACCCACATCGAGATCGGTGATCACCCGGTTGCCGGTGGTGTAGATGTAGTAGGGCGAGGCATAGCCCTGATATTGCGTGGAATTGCTGTAATAGGTGTTGCGCAGGGTCACCGCCCAGGGGCCGCGCTGCCAGTTGGCCGCCAGCGACAGCTTGGTGTGCGGCGTGGCGGTGGTGATGTTGCTGATCTCCACCGCATCCTCCAGCGACAGGCCGGCCGCCTGCAGGGCGGCGGGCGCGGCGTGGAAGCGGCGGATCGCGGTGTCCACATAACCAAAGCCCGCGTTCCAGCCGATCGTGCCCCAATCGCCCAGATCGGTGCGCCAGGTCGCCGTCACGTCCACGCCCTGGGTGCGGGTGTCAACGCCATTGGTGAAGAACTGGGCGGCCACATTATCCGGATCCAGCCCCGCGGGAATGGCCGAGCCATTGGCCGCCACGGCCGCCTGCGCCAGCGCGCCATAAAGATATTCGGTCTCGATGATGCGGTTGTCGATGTCGATGCGATAGACATCGACCGACAGATGCAGCCCCTTCACCGGCTCTACCACCAGGCCGATGCTGTAGTTGCGCGAGGTTTCCGGCTTCAGCGCCGGCGCCCCCAGCAGCCGCGCGCCTGCCGAATTGACCGGCAGCTGGATGGAGGCATAGCCGGTGGTGACGGTGGTGGCCGAATAATATTCCTGCGCCAGGCTGGGCGCGTGGAAGCCGGTGCTGGCGCTGCCGCGCAGGGCCAGGCGCGGGCTGATGTCGTAGCGGGTGGCCACCTTGCCGTTCACCCGGCTGCCCACGCTGTCGTAATGTTCCACGCGGCCGGCCAGGCTCAGCTCCCAGCCCTTCAGCGGGTGGGCCGTGGCATCCACATAGCCGGCGATGGAATTGCGATGGGCCTGCGTGGCATCGCTGGGCCGATAGCCGGGGAAGGCAGACGCCCCGCCCAGATAATAGCTGTTCGCCTCGCCCGCGCGGATCTCATAGGTTTCGTAGCGGTTCTCCGCGCCGAAGGCCAGGGTCAGCGGGCCAGCCAGGCCAATGTCGAAGCTGCGGCGGATGTCGAGGTTGCTGGTCCATTCGCTGCTGGCATAGCCGCCGACATAGAACACGCTCTGCGCATTGCCGGTATCGGCCAGCAGATCCGGGTTCACCGTGTGCACATTGTGCAGGATGGAACTGTTGCGGCCATAGGTGGTGGAGAGGTCGAACGCCCAGGCGGTGCCGCCCTTCAGCCCGGCCGTCACGCTGAAATCATGCTCGTTGACTGTCTCGCGCGGGGTGAAGCCATTGGGATAGAGCGCATCCACCGCATCGGAAATGCTGCCCGGCTCGCGCGGGTTCTCGTTGGCGCGGGCCTGGCGCGAGGCCCAGGTGCCAAAGCTGTAGAGCGTGAGGTGATCAGCCAGGGGCTGGGTATAATCGTAGGCGCCGGTGAACAGGATCGAGCGCGGATCGCCCTGCACCTGCGCCGGCTGGGCGCCGCCGGAATCGCCGCTGCGGTTGGAAAAATCATGCAGGCGATAGCCGGCCGAGAGATGCAGCGCCCCTTCGGCGCCAATCTTGACGCCATGATCGACATTGATCGCCACATTGGCGCCATCGCCCTTGTAGTAGGTGCCGCCCTGCACGCCCAGCTCGCCGCCCGCAGCGCCGTTCTTGAGGATGACATTGACGACGCCGGCAATCGCATCCGATCCATATTGCGCCGCCGCGCCATCGCGCAGCACTTCCACATGGTCGATCGCATTGGCCGGGATAAGATCGAGATCGACCACATTCGAGCCCTGCGCCGGATCACTGTCGGCATAGATGCTGGCCGATGTGTGGCGCCGCTTGCCGTTCACCAGCACCAGCGTCTGATCGGGGCTGAGGCCGCGCAGCTGGAAGGTGCGGGCCAGCGCCCCCACGTCATAGCCCACCGCGGGCGCGTTCACCGAGGGCAGGATATCCTTCAGCGCATCCAGCAGGTTCACCCGCCCGGTGGCATTCAGCGCCTTGGCGCCCACCACATCGATTGGCGTTGCGCTGTTGCGGGCGCGGGTGCCGGTCTCGCGCGTGCCGGTAACGATGATTTCAGACGCGGGATTGTCGGCCTGAGGCGCCGGCGCTTCTTCGGCCCGCGCCACCAGCGGCGCCCCAAGGCTCAGGGCAACACCGGCCAGCAAGCAGGAACGGCCACGCAGGCGCGGCAGCGAAAGGGTAGAGATGGTGAACAAGCGGCCCCCTGAAAAGGTCTAAACTCTAGTGTTTTTATGGACTATAAAACGCAGGCCATTCGCGCCATGCAGTTTTTCTAGGGCGCCCGATAGCGTGGCTGGCCCGCAGATCAACCCCGCCGCCGGTGTTTTGCCCTCTTGCACGCCACCCTGCCCGCCTGATAGCCACGCCGTTTCCCCTCGCACCCGGAAGACCAGCCCCCACCGTGACCCACCCTTCCGCCACGCCGCGCCGCCATCTGGGCGTGGGCCAGGCCAGCTTGCTGGCGCTGGGCATGATCCTGTCTACCGACACGCTGAAAACCGCCTCCACCGTGGCGCTGAATGTGGGCCACTGGCATTTCTATGGCCTGTGGGTGCTGGGCGGGCTGATCTCGATGGCAGGCGCGCTGTGCTATGTGGAAATGGCCGCCGCCTTCCCCGATGCCGGCGGCGAATACAGCTTCCTGCGCCGCGCCTGGGGGCCGCAGGTGGGCGCGCTGTTCGCCTGGTCGCGCTTTGCCATCATGCACACCGGCTGGATCGCGCTGATGGCCTATATGTTTGCCGATTATGCCAGCGCCCTGCTGCATATGGGCCATACAGGGCAGGTCTTGTTCGCCATGGGCACGGTGGCGGCGCTGACGGCGCTGAACCTCGCCGATGTGCGGCTGGGCTTTCTCACCCAGGCGCTGCTGGTGGTGCTGGTGGCAGCCGGCTTTGCCAGCGTGGTGGCCGCCGGGCTGGTGGTGGCGCCTGCCCCCGCCCTGCCCGATGCCGGCCCGCGCCCGCCGCTGGGCGATATTTCGGCCGCGCTGATCTACATCTTCCTGGCCTATGGCGGCTGGAGCGATGCCGCCACCCTTTCGGCCGAGGTGCGCGCCAGGCGCCATGGCATGCTGGTGGCCAGCATCGGCTCGATCGCCATGCTGATCGCCATCTATGTGGCGATCAACTGGGCGCTGATGCGCGGGCTGGGCGCCAACGCGCTGGCCCATAGCGCGGCGCCCGCGGCGCAATTGTGCGCCCGCGCCTTTGGCCCGGCGGGCGCGGCGCTGATCGTTGGCGTGGTGGGCATTTCGGCCATCGCCAGCATCAATTCCACGCTGATCGTTGGCGCGCGCACCACCTATGCCGCCGCGCGCGATATGCCCGGCCTTGGCTTTCTGGGCCAGTGGCACCCCACGCGCGGCACGCCGGCCCGCGCGGTGCTGGCAGAAGGCGGCTTTGCCCTGCTGCTGACGGCCGCCGCCAGCCTCACCGAAAGCGGCTTCAACACCATGGTGAACTACATGACGCCGGTCTACTGGCTGTTCATCCTGCTTTCCATGGCGGCGATGATCCGCCTGCGCCTGGCCCACCCTGAAGTGGAACGGCCGGTGCGCACGCCGCTGTTTCCGCTGTTTCCGCTGGGGTTCATGGCGATGGCCGGGTGGATGCTCTATGCCGCCTTCACCCAGCTGGGCGCCGGCGCGCTGTTTGGTGCCGGCGTGCTGGCGCTGGGCATCGTGCCCAACTGGCTGATGCAGCGCCGCCATCCCTTGCGCACCGCCAGCGGCCACGCAGGGGATGGCGATCGCCAGCCCGCTCAGTAGCGCAGGCGCACCGAGCCCAGCACCGTGCGCGGATTGCCCAGCGTGTAGCCATAGCTGCTATAGCTGTAGGGCAGCACCTGCGTGGTGTAGGTGGCGCCGGCCACATTGTTGACCGCCAGCGTGAAGGTCACCCTGTCCTCATGGGTGGCATAGCTGACCCGCACATTGCCCACCGCCACCGGCGCCTGCTGCAGGGCGGGCGATTTCTCGTCGGTGATGATGTAGTAGTAGCGGCTGGTATAGTGCCAGTCGGTGCCAAGGGTCAGGCTGTCGTGGCCCAGCGGGATGCGGTAATCGGCGTTGACGAAGCCGGTGACATGCGGCGCGCGGGCAAATTCATTGCCGTTGATGTTGGCCGTGGCGTTCGAGATGGTGAACTGGGTGAAGCGCGTGCGCAACAGGCCCAGATTGCCGCTCAACGTCAGCCGCGAGACGGGCTGGGCGCGCAATTCGGCCTCGAAGCCTTCCGAAAAGCCAGCGCCGGCATTGGCCAGCTGGGCGTTGATGCCGGTGACGGTGGATTGCACCACCGAGACCTGGATGGCGTTGTAGTCGGCATGGAAGACATCGGCGTTGAACACCAGCTTGCCGCCCAGCCACTGCGTCTTCACGCCGGCCTCGTAGGAGGTCAGCGTTTCCGGGTTCACCAGCCCCGGCGGCGTGGTGGCCGCCACCTGCCCCTGGAAATTGCCCGCCCGATAGCCATTGGCAATGCGGCCATAAAGCGAGATGTTGCGGGTGGCCTCCCAGCGCAGCGCCACATCCCAGGTCAGCTTGTTCCAGTGGGCGCTCTGGTTCTGGCGGGCGATGTCGGTCAGCGTCTGGCCGGTGCTGCCCGGCAGATACCAGGCCGAAGTGCCGCTGAAGCTGACCGGCGAAGTGGCCTTCTGGCTGACCAGGTGGATCGAGGTATCGTCCGAGGTCCAGCGCAGGCCGCCCTGCAGGTGCAGCTTCTTGGTCAGATCGAAGCGGGTGGTGCCGAAGACGGCGGCGCTGTTCGTATATTGGGTGAACTGGGTGTAATAATAGCCGGGCGTGCCGCCGCTGGCATTGCTGAGGGTGGCCGTGGCGGCGAAGGAATTGAGCCGCTCGTGGAAGTAATAACCGCCCAGGATCCACGAGAACCAGCCATCGGGCGAGATCAGGCGGATCTCCTGCGTCAGCTGCTCGGGCTTGGTGCGGCCATAGGAGCGCGACAGTTCGCGCGTGCTGTAGTCGCCATCGAGGAATTCGGTGCGGTCGCCCTCGTCGTAGGACGTGATCGAGGTCAGCTTGAGCGAGGCGGGCAGATGCGCATCGACGCGGATAAAGCCGCCGCTGGAATCGAGCTTCTGGGTATCGTCGAGGTTGCTGTCGTCATAATTGCGGTTGCCGATGCCCAGCGGCGCCGACTGGCCCTGAATGGCCGCATAGAAGGGCGTGTGGGTGGCATCGAGGTGGCGATAATGGCCGCTGGCCAGCACATCCACCGCGCCATCGGCAAGGCGCGCGCGCAATTGCAGGCGCGCGGCAATATCGGTGAAATCGCCCACCTGCGTATCGTCATAGCGGTTGAGCGCAAGGCCACCCTGCCGCTCGATGCGGGCCGCCGCGCGCCAGGCGAAGCGATCATCGATCCTGCCGCCGGCCGCGGTTTCCAGCTGGCGCTGGCCATAATCGCCCCACGACAGGTTGGCGTAGCCGTTAGTGTCGACGAATTCGGGCTTGCGCGAGATGAAGTTGATGGCGCCGGCGGTGGAATTCTTGCCCTGCAGCGTGCCCTGCGGCCCGCTCAGCACTTCCACCCGCTCCAGATCCAGCAGCGGGAAGCCCTGCAGCGCCAGGCTGTTGAGATAGACCTCATCCTGCGACACGCTGATCGCGCCCACCGCATTGTTGGCCACATTGCCGTTGCCGATGCCGCGGATATAGTAGCGCGGGCGAGTGCGGCCATCATTGTTCCAGGCGTTCACATTGGGCGCGAATTTGGCGACATCGACGGCGCTGTCGATGGTCTGCTGCTGCAGCGTGTCGCCGCTGATGGCGGTGATTGCCAGCGGCACTTTCTGCGCGCTTTCATTGCGGCGCTGGGCCGAGACGACGATATCGCCAGCGGGCGCATCGGCGGTGGCGGGCGCGGCCGGCGCCTCTTCGGCAGCGGCCACACCGGCCAGCAGCCCCGTGCCCAGCGCCAGCGAGGACACCAGCAAACGAACAGTATTCATGATAAAAACCCCCTGAACAGGCATAAAACGGCCCCCGCCGGAGAAGCGATGTCTCCGGCATCGGGCATGGAAAAAGGGATGGGTGGGTGCGGGCGGGCCGGCCCGCACCCTGTGTCAGCCGGCCGAAACCATCAGCCGGCGGAAACCAGCGGCTGGCTGGCTGCCTGCCGGCGCGAGGCATAGAGCGCGCGCGCCTCTTCCAGCAGGCTGGTGTCGATATGCTCGGCCAGATCGATATCGCGGTCGATCAGCCCGTGTTCGAGCAGGAAATCCTTCTGCACCGCCAGTGCCTCCAGCCGCTTGGCATCGAAGCCCAGCTGGATGCCCTCGGCCAGGCTCTCATAGGTGGCCGCCAGGCGCTCCGGCGGCAGGTCGAAATCCTCGGCGATCAGGCGGATCGCTTCCAGCGGATGGGCCAGCGCCCAATCGGCCGCTTCCAGCAGCCGCGCCAGAATGCGCACCACCAGATCGCGCCTTTCGGCAATCAGCGCTTCCGACACCACCAGCCCGCGCAGCACGGAAGGGTTCACCCGTTCGCGCGGATCGGGATGCTGGCGGGTGTCGTAGAGGATGTTGAGCGCGGGGATATGGCCGGCATCGGGCGGGATGGCGGCCGTGGCGGCATCCACCGTGCCCGCTTCCAGCAGGGCGAGGCGGCTGCGGAAGAGGTGGCTGAAGAAATCGGGCTTGCCAGAGGCGGGCACCGGCGGCGGGCTCTGGTCCAGCTCCACCAGCGTCACATCCTCCAGTGTGAGGCCGGCCGTGGCCAGCGCCGTGCGATAGATCTTCAGCTGCTGGTTCACCATCAGGTCAAAGGCGGCATCGCGCCGGCCCACCAGCGCCAGCCGCTTGCCCTTCAGATCCGCCACCGAGCCGATCCCCGAGGAAGCCAGCGCCAGCACCGGATAGCGCCCTTCGAGGAAGGAGAGGCCGACGAATTTGGCCTTCACCCCCTTGGCGAATTTCCACAGGGCCGGGGCATGGCCGGCATTGCGCAGCCAGAAGCGGTCGTCGTGGCCATAATCCACCTTGGGCGAGAAACCCACCGAGGCGAAAGCCGCCTCGATGCCGGGCTCGCCGCGCAATTCCTCCTCGATCAGCCCCAGCCGGTGGGCCAGCGCCGAAACGGTGGGCACCGCCGGGCAGCGGGTATAGGTCAATGCGGTCATGGGATCAGATCCTTTTTCAGGCCAGCGCCGGCTGGGGCGCGGCATCGAGGCCCGGAATGGCAAAGCGGGCGAGCAACTGGCGGGCATTGCCGGCAAACACGGCATGGGCCTCCTCGGCGCTGGTCACGGCCGCCTCGATATTGGCGATGACGGGGGGAATGGCGGGCACCGGCGCG
>DASRYE010000151.1:0-3275 GCA_035653915.1 Novosphingobium sp.
CGGGGCCGGGCTGGTGGCGGCCGATGATCCTTCCAACCGCAACGACGCGTTTGACCGGGCCCGCCTGCGCGCGCGCCTCGCCGGGGTGGACTGGCTGGATATCCCCGCCCTTGCCCAAAGCGCCGCCCATATCGCCGAGGCCGATGCCGCGCTGGAATGGGCGGCCGCCCGCGAATGGCGCGAGGCGGTGACGCAAACGGGGCTGGCCCTCACCTATGCGCCGCGCAGCCCGCGCGCGATTGGCCTGCGCGTGGTGGCCCGCATCGTCGCGCGGCTGGATGGCGAGGAGGCGCGCGGCAGCGCCATCGCCCGCCTGTATGACAGGCTGAACGCCGGACAGACCGCCTCTATCGGCGGGTTGGTGGTGCGGCCGGGGCCGGATGGCTGGGCCTTCATGAAAGCACCCAGCCGACGCAGCTGATCAACCGGTGAGCGAATCGCCCAGCCCCACCTGCTTGCCCCGGGTGATATACACCCTGTCGCCCAGATGGGTGGTGGCATAGAGCTTTTTGGCGAAATCCAGCGGCACCCCCACGCAGCCATGGCTGGCATAGCCATTGGCCACGCTGGTGGCATGGATCGTCACCCCGTCATTGGTGAGGCGCTGCATATAGGGCATTGGCGCGCCGCCATAGATGTTCGAGAAATGCGTGACCTGCTTCTGGGTGATGGGGAAGATGCCCAGCGGCGTGGGCTTTTCCTGGCTGCCCAGCAGCACGGCGGTAGTGCCGATCTCATAGCCGCCGCGAAAGATCGACAGCACCCGCGCATCGAGATCGACCGTGACAACGATGGGCCCCGCCGGCACGCCCCGTTCATCCCAGAACCACTGGCCATAGCGGATCGGCTCGGTGATCGGCAGGATGCGCTTGATGGTGAAGGGCTGGCGGCGCGCGGGGGCGGCCGGGCGCCCGGGCGCAGGGGCGCTTTCCGGCGCGAAGCTGCCGGTCTGCTCGTCCAGCGGCAGGGGGGCGATATGGGCCGGCTCTGCCGCTGCGGCCGCGCTTGCCCCCAGCCACACCAGCGCCAGAGCCAGCGCCGCCAGCACCGCCAGCGCCAGCCAGCCCCCCCTCTGCCCGCCCCGCGCCGGGCCGCGGCGGTGGCTTCTGGCGGCATGATGGCGCGCATGGGCGTGGCCCTGCGGCCATTCCTGCCGGCCAAAGGGCATGGGGCGCACCCCGGCCTGCACGGCCGGCACCGCGCGCAGGGGGACAAGCGGGAGGTTCCTGGTGGTCATACCTAGGTCTATACCACGCAAGCCTTGCCGTTTGCCTAAAATGGCAACCTGTTGCCGGTGCGACAAACAGGGTTAATATCGCTTAATCAGCCATGCGCGCCAAATTCATTGGCGATTGCCGTGCCAATGCGCAGGGCCAACCCATAGGCCTGCTCGATCGGCTCGATATAGGCGCGCTGGATCGCCGCATAGCCGGTGGCGGCCTCATCCGGGTAATCGGCCGGCTCGTCCACGGTGAAATCGGCAAGGCTGGGGAAGCTGGTGGGAAAGGCCCGGCGCAGTTGCGCCAGCGCTTCATCCACGCGCAGGGTGAAGACCATCTCCAGCACATCCTCGCGGGCGATATCATTGGCGCGGCTGAAGGCGGGCACCTGCACCACCTTCAGGAACATGTGCTGGAACAGCGCCAGGCGCAGCGCCTGCAGCACGCCGATCATCCGCCGGTTGCGCTCGCGGTCGTGGGTGGAAAGGCCCGCATCGGCGCCTTCCGGGATCAGCGCGAGGAAGCGGTGCAGCTTCAGCGCATCCACCCTGAGGCGCGTGGCCAGGCGGCGGAACACGCCGGCGCGGTCGTCGGAAGTGAGATATTCGGCCAGATGCAGGCAGGCATCCTCGATATGGTCCTCATGCCCGCGATAGGGGCGGCTGGCCCAATAGCCGGAATTGAACAGCTCGCCAAAGGCGCTCACCGTCTTGATGCTGGCCAGCGTATTGGCCGCGCGCACCAGCCGCAGCATCTGCCGCCCGCGCTCGCTGCTGGCCAGCAGGCTGGCGATTTCCTCGGCATTGCCATCGGCCGCGGTGCCAAAGCCGGCGATGATGTTCACCGGATAGCCCAGCTGCTGCAGCACGGCATTGTGGGGGATGGCGCGGATCTGGCGCAGGCTCATGTTGCGGTCGGCGGCAAGGTCGCTCTGGCGGCGGCTCTTGCGGCTGCCGGTGTCGTTCAGCAGGCCCAGGCCAAAGGCGGTGACAGCGCGCGAATAGGTGCCGCTGGCCAGATGCCGCTGCTGCACCCGGCGGATGGCACGATAGAAATCGAGCGAGAGATCGGTGCGGCGATAGAAGGGATCGGTCGGCGCATAGGGGTCGGTCTCGGCCGGGGCCAGCTCGATGAAGCGGGTCAGCGTGGCCAGCGCCAGTTCCTCGGTGCCGAAGAAGAGATAGCCATCGCCCCCCTGGAACGACACTTCCGGCTCCAGCCGGATGCCCGCGCGCACAAAGCGCCGCCGCGCCCAGGGCGACAGTGGCCAGGCCAGCCGATCGGCCATGGAGGCCGGATGGGCGCCGCGGCCCATGCTCTCGCCATGGGTGTTGAAGATCAACGCCGACACATCGCCCAGATCATTGGCCGCCATCGCCTGGGCCAGCCGCCCCTGCAGCCGCTCGATCGCCAGCGCCGCCGGGATCTGGCCGACAAAGCGGCCGGCATCGGAAAAGCCGGTCTGGATCGACACGCGGCCGCGCGTGCGGGCATAGGTGCGATAGGCCGGCTCTGCCAGCAGCGCATCGAGGAAGCGGCCGCCATGTTCCAGCGCGGTTTCCGTCTCGAACAGCGGCGAGACATCGACCTTGCCTTCCACCCCGAACAGCTTGGCGAAATAGAGCGCGGCCAGCACCGTCGTCGGCTGCTCGCATTCGGCCACCAGCATGCGGATCGGGCTGTCGGCATCGATATGCCGCAGGATCTGCGCCATGGTGAGGAACAGGCGCACGGCGGTGGAATTCTCGATGGCGAGCGCGGCAAAATTGCTGCGCAGCGGCTGCACCTGGGCCAGCAGTTCGCGCATTTTCATCAGCGCGGCCTGGCTGGCCAGATCCAGCGTGCCATCGGGATCGATGCGGCGGCGGATAGCGTTTTGCAGCTGCGAGCTGTTCACCCGGAAATGCACCCAGCCCATGCCCAGCCCATCGGCCTGCATGGCGGCGATGGCGATCTGGATCTGGGCGGCGGGGCCTTCCCCGGCGCGGGCGGCCAGCGCTTCCAGCTCGGCCATCAGCGGGGCCAGGCTGACGAGCTTGTCGGGATGGGCTTCCG
>DASRYE010000152.1:0-7993 GCA_035653915.1 Novosphingobium sp.
CATATCGAGCAGGATGGCCCGGCGATCGGCGGCAACCGGCCGATCGATGTGGCGCTGGCGGGCGATCTGGCGGCGATCCTGCCGCAGCTGTCGGGCCGGCTGGCGCGGGCGGCGGGGGCGGATCTGGCCCGCTGGTCTGCCGCCGAGGCGGCGCGGCGGGCAGCGCTGGCGCAAGGGCCGTCGGCCGGCGCCGGGCCCCTCCACCCGGCACGGCTGGTGGTGGAAGCCACCCGCGCCCTGCCGCAGGAGGCCATTCTGGTGCGCGATGGCGGCGCTTTCGTGCTGTTTCAGCTGGCCTATGGGCAGGGCCACCCGCGCGATGTGCTGTGGAGCCAGAACCTGGCCCATCTGGGCACGGGCCTGCCCTATGCGATTGGTGCGGCGCAGGCGACAGGCGGGCAGCGGCCGGTGGTGCTGCTCACCAGCGATTCGGCGCTGCTGTTCCACATTGCCGAGCTGGAGACGGCCGCGCGGCTGGGCCTGCCGATCCTGTGCGTGGTGGCGGTGGATCATCAGTGGGGGCTGGAGGCGGGCATGTATCGCCGCCTCCACGGCCCCGCCACGCCAGAGCCCGGCGCCCACTGGAGCCGGGATGTGCGTTTCGACAGGATTGCTCGGGGGCTGGCCTGCCCCGCCAGCCAGGTGACGCAGGCGCAGGAAATTGCCCCCGCCATGGCCGCCGCGCTGGCTGCCGGCGGGCCGTATCTGCTGCATGTGCCGATCGATGCGGCCGCTAATGCTGGCGAGATCCCTGCCTTTGCGGAATTCGCCAGCTGGTATGCGCAGGCCTGAAGGCCCTAGGCCTCAGTGGCCGGATTTGGCCCCGCCGTCCTTCGGCACCCGCGTCCACGGCACGAACTGGCCCAGCCCCACCGAACCGCGATAGAAGCCGCCGGCACGATCGCGCAGCTGCATGATATCGAGGTGGCACAGCTGGTCGAGCGAGGTCTTGGTGACGAGGATATCGTCCGAGGCGAGCTGGTCGGGCGCATCGGTGCGGTTCACATAGAGCACGCTGCCCGAATCATAGACGATCGCCGTCTTGTCGATCACCGTGGAACTGCCCAGCGAGATGATGCTGACACAATCCACCGGGGCGCCGGCCTGGCGGCCCTGCAGCATCTTGGCCAGCTGCTGCTCGCCGGTCAGCCGCTCGCGCGCGGTGGCAGGCGCAGCGGTGCAGCCGATGCCGGCCAGCGCCAGCATGGCCAGGCAGGAGGCAGGAAGTTTACGCATGATCTGGTCCTTTCCCGCACCCGAAAGCAACATCACCCTATAGGCCCATCCGGCTGAATGGCAAATGAGCAGGCCCGCTCAGCCGGTGCCGCCCACCGTCAGCCCTTCCACCAGCAAGGTGGGCTGGCCAACGCCGGCAGGCACAGACTGGCCGCCCTTGCCGCACACGCCCACGCCTTCATCCAGCGCCAGATCATGGCCAATGCCTGTCACCCGCGTCAGCACCGAGGGGCCATCGCCGATCAGCGTGGCGCCCTTGATGGGGGCGCCCAGCTTGCCGTTTTCCACCAGATAGGCCTCTGTGCAGGAGAACACGAACTTGCCGCTGGTGATATCCACCTGCCCGCCGCCGAAGCTCTTGGCGAAGATGCCGTTCTTCATGCGCGAGAGCAGCTCGGCCGGATCGTCGTTGCCGGCGCGCATGAAGGTGTTGGTCATGCGCGGCATGGGGGCGTGGGCATAGCTTTCGCGCCGGCCGTTGCCGGTGGGGGCCACGCCCATCAGCCGGGCGTTCAGCCGGTCCTGGATGTAGCCCTTGAGGATGCCATCCTCGATCAGCACGTTTTCCTGCGTCGGCGTGCCTTCATCATCCACGCTGAGCGAGCCGCGCCGGCCCGCCAGGCTGCCATCGTCCACCACCGTCACGCCGGGGGCGGCCACCCGCTCGCCAATGCGGCCGGAAAAGGCGCTGGTGCCCTTGCGGTTGAAATCGCCTTCCAGCCCGTGGCCCACCGCTTCATGCAGCAGCACGCCGGGCCAGCCGGGGGCCAGCAGCACCTGCATCTCGCCAGCGGGCGCGGCCACCGATTCGAGGTTGGTGAGCGCCTGGGCCAGCGCTGTGTCGATCGCGCGGTTCCAGCTCTCGGGCTCGAACAGGCGGTCATACAGCCAGCGCCCGCCCATGCCGAAGCTGCCCGTCTCGCGCCGGCCGTTCTGTTCGGCCACGATCGACACGTTGAGCCGCACCAGCGGACGCACATCGAGCACCGGCCCCGCGCCGCCGAAATTGTCGGCCCGCAGGATTTCCACCACGCTCCAGCTGGCCGACAGCGAGGCCGACACCTGCGCCACGCGCGGATCGCGGGCGCGGGCAGCGGCATCGATCGCCTCCAGCAGCGCCACCTTTTTGGCAAAGGGCACCAGATCGAGCGGCGAGGTATCGGTGTAGAGGTGGCGGTTGGTGCGGGCAGGGGGCGCCGGGCGGGTGCCTTGCGCCGGGTCCAGCAGGGTCAGCGTTTCGCCGGCGCGGCGAATCGCGGCGGCGGAAATCTCGTTGGCATGGGCAAAGCCGGTCGTCTCGCCCGAGACACCGCGCAGGCCAAAGCCGGCCTCTCGGCTGTAGTCGGCGGTTTTCAGCCGGCCATCATCGAAGCCGAAAGCCTCGCTGGCGGTGAATTGCAGGAACAGCTCGCCATCCTCGCAGGCAGCCAGCGCGCTGCCGACCAGCTTCTGGGCTTCGTCGGGGGCCAGCTGGCCGGGGGTGTAGAGCAGCGAGCGGGGGTCGGTAGCCAAGGTCATGCCCCGGATATAGGTGCGCTGTGGTTTTTGTCGAGTGGCGCGCGCCCTCGCTGCGGCGCGCGCGATCAACCCTTGCGCTCAAAGATCAATGCGCGCTCAAAGATCAATGCGCGTGATGCGCATCCAGCACGAAGCGCTTGTCGCAATAGGGGCAGTCGACAAAGCCCTTCTCGTCGATTTCCAGCCAGATGCGCGGATGGCCCAGCGCCTGGGGCGCATAATTGCCAGTGCTGCGGATCTCGCCGGCGCCATCGCAGGCGACGCGGGTGGAGGTGACGGTGACGGTTTCGGGCTGCTGGGTCATGGCAGCTGCCGATAGCAGCACCGGCGGCGCATTTCCAGCCTTGCGCTGGCCCGGCAGGCGGCGGTAAAGCGGCCCGTCGTCGATCCGGGCCGGGTTGGCCCTTGCAGGGGCCGCCGGGCCGGGCAGATGGCCGGGGGCGCCTGCGTCACTTTTCGCCTTTCTGCGCATTTGCCCGCAATCTTGCGGGCGGGGCGAATTGTAAGGTGCAGGCAGCCTCGCTATGGACGACAGAACGCCCTTCCTGCTAGCGGTCGGGGCACTGCCGATGATCGCAAAGCGGTGTGCATGCGCCGGTTTACGAGTTTGAATGTCATTTTCGCGCAATTTTCGCGCGCTCGAAGGGCCCATGGTCATCGCTAACCGAGAGCTGCTCATCTGCGATCTTACCCAGAGCTATGCTCCCCGCGGCGGCGGTGGCGTCAGCACGTATCTGAGTGAGAAGACGCGTCACGTCCTTTCCAAGACCAGCCATCGCCTGCTGCAGATCGTGCCGGGCGAGCGCGACCGGATCGTGGAAAAAGGGCGGCACATCTGGGTGGAGGTGGGCGCCGACCAGGTGCGCGGCAGCCCGAACTATCGCTTCATCCTGCGCACCGGCGCCGTGCGCGAGATCCTCGAGCGCTATCGGCCCGACATCATCGAATCGCAATGCCCCTGGGTGCTGCCGTGGACGGCGATCAACTATCGCCGCGCCCATCCGGAAACCGCGCTGGTGGCCGGCTATCACACCGATTTTCCCAATGTGCATGTGCACCGTGTCGGCTCGCAGATCTTCGGCGAGACGCTGGGCGGCATCCTGCGGCGCATCAGCATCGGCTATGCCACCTTCACCTACCGCGAGTTTGACCGCGTCTATGCGATGAACGAGCAGATGCGCGAGCAGCTGGCCGGCTATGGCATCCGCCATGTCGACGTGCTGACGCTGGGGGTGGATACCGACCAGTTCAACCCCGCTCGCCGCGATCCCACCTATCGTGCCCGCATGGGGCTGGCCGGCCATGGCCCACTGCTGGCCTATGCCGGGCGGCTGGACAATGAAAAGCGCGCCGACCGGCTGGTGGAAATGCTGCGCGAGCTGCCGCGCGACATGGGCGCGGCGCTGGTGATGTTTGGCGATGGCAAGCTGCGCGAGAAGATCATGTCCATCGCCCAGGCGGAAAACCTGCCGGTGGCGCTGCCCGGCTTTGTCGATGACCGTGATGCGCTGGCCGTGGCGCTGGCCTCGTCCGACATCTATGTGTCGGCGATGGCGGATGAAACCTTCGGCATCTCGGTGATCGAGGCGCAGGCCTCGGGCCTGCCGGTGGTGGGCGTGGCCTCGGGCGCGATGCCCGCGCGCGTGCCGCAGGGGCTGGGCCTGCTGGGCCCGGTGGACGATGTGGTGACGATGGCGGCCAATGTGCAGCAGATCTGGGCGAATGATCCGCGCGCGATCGGCGCGGCCGCCCGGGCCCATGCCGCGCGCCGCTACAGCTGGGAGAAGACCTTCTCCTACCTCATCGGCGAGGTCTATCCCACGGCGCTGGAAAGCGCCGCGCGGCGGGTGCATTCGCCGCGCGCCTGGAAGATTTCGGCGCGGGCGGCCAGCCCCTTGCGGGGCGCCGCCTGATCCGGGCGGGCGGGGCTTTACCGCTTTACCGTTCCGGCAAAACAGGCCAATAGCCCGCGCATGAGCGCGTCCTCCTCCCTGCCGCCCGCCATTTCCATCCGCAATCTGGTCAAGCGCTATGCCGGCTCGGCCGGGGCGCCGGGCAAGCTGGCGCTGGGCGGGGTCAGCTTCGATGTGCCGCAGGGGCAGATCTTCGGCCTGCTGGGCCCCAATGGCGCGGGCAAATCCACGCTGATCAACACGCTGGCGGGCCTGGTCATGAAGACCAGCGGCGAGGTGGATATCTGGGGTTTCGATATCGATCGCGACCGGCGCAATGCCAGCCGCGCCATCGGCATCGTGCCGCAGGAGATCGTCTTCGATCCCTTCTTCACCCCCTTCGAGGTGCTGGAGATCCAGGCCGGCCTCTATGGCGTGCCCAGGGCGCAGCGCCGCACGGATGAGTTGCTCGCCGCCGTGCACCTCAGCGACAAGGCGCGGGCCTATGCGCGCACGCTGTCGGGCGGCATGAAGCGGCGCCTGCTGGTGGCCAAGGCGATGGTGCACCAGCCGCCGGTGCTGGTGCTCGACGAGCCGACGGCGGGGGTGGATGTGGAGCTGCGCCGCCAGCTGTGGGAGCTGGTGAAAGGGCTGAACGACGAGGGCGTGACGGTGGTGCTGACCACTCACTACCTGGAAGAGGCCGAGGAGCTGTGCGACCGCATCGCCATCATCAACCACGGCCAGCTGATCGCCAACAAGCCCACGCGCGAACTGGTGGGCATGGCCCGCGAGAAGGTGGTGGTGCTGACGGTGGACCGCGAGGTGAGCGCGCCGCCTGCCCATCCGGCCTTCATCAAGGCGCAGGTAACCGCCCCCCGCACGATCGAGATCAGCTACGACAAGGACCGCGCCACGGCCGGCGAGATCCTCGGGCTGGTGCAGGCGCAGGGGCTGGGCATCGTCGATGTCAGCACGCGTGAGGCGGATCTCGAGGATGTCTTCGTGGCCCTGACCAGCGAGCGGCCGCAGGCCGGCTGAAGAGCCGCGTGCCCGGGCCCGCATGAGGGCCCGGGGCACAGCGCCTGGCGTTCAGCTGCCCTTGTGGCCGTTTTCGCGCTGATCCTCGATCAGCCGGCCGGCCTTGCCGGTGTCGGTCAGCCAATCCTTTTCCCAGCGGCCCTTGTCACGCCGGCGAATCGGCTTGCCGCAAAAGCGGCACTTGCCGATGAAATGCAGCCCGTCCCACTTCACCCGATTGCGATCGGGGGCGTGGCGGTTGAACAGGCACAGAGGCAAGCGCAGGGCCATGGGGAGAAGGGCTCCGGGCAGGAAAATATGGTTGACAGCAAAATCGGGTGGCGGCGTCTGAGCGAAAAACGCTTCCGGTAAATTGCCCGGAAACCGGGTAACTCTTTGGTCACGCTTTCGTTAACCTCTCATAATTTAACGAAAGGTTAGTCGGCAAGCGCCAAGGCAGAGTGAAATGTAAAAAATGTGGAAGTGGGGGAATCTGCCACAGGGGGGCTGTCATTGCTTTGCAATTTTGGCCCGAGAGGCCTAGCAGGCCCCCATGCGTTTCCTGACCCCCCCTGTCGCGAGTCCGCTCCCTGATATCTGCCAGACGAGGAAGGGGGCGCGCCGATGAGCGGGGCGGCACCCTCGGCCGATGTCATCGTGGTGGGCTCGGGCGCGGCAGGGTTAACGGCGGCGCTGGCCCTGGCCGAGCGGCTGAAGGTGCTGGTGGTGGCCAAGGGCAGCCTCACCGGCGGCTCCACCGCCTGGGCGCAAGGGGGCATTGCCGCCGTGCTGGATGCCGGCGACACTTTCGAGGATCATATCCGCGACACGATGGTGGCCGGCGCCGGCCTCAACCGCATCGAGACGGTGGAGCATGTGGTGGAACGCGCCCCCCATGCGATCGACCGGCTGATCGATCTGGGCGTGCCGTTCAACACCGAAGGCAACAACCTGCATCTGACGCGGGAGGGCGGCCATTCCCACCGGCGCATCGTGCATGTGGATGATGCCACCGGCTGGGCGGTGCAATCGGCGCTGCTGAAGGCGGCCGAGGCGCACCCCAACATCACCCTGCTGCCGGGCCGGGCCTGCATCGATCTCATCACCGGCCGGCATGAGCTGCGCTATTCGGGCTCTGGCCGGGTGTGGGGCGTTTATGCGCTGGATGAGGCCAGCGGCCGGGTGGAAGCCCACACCGCCCGCGCAACCATCCTGGCAACCGGCGGGGCGGGGCGCTGCTATCTCTATTCCACAGCGCCGCGCGGGGCCACCGGCGATGGCATCGCCATGGCCTGGCGGGCCGGCGCGCGCGTGGCCAACATGGAGATGATGCAGTTCCACCCGACCTGCCTCTACAACCTCGACGTCAAGAACTTCCTCATCACCGAGGCCGTGCGCGGCGAGGGCGGGCGGCTGATCAACCCGCGCACCGCCAAGCGCTTCATGCCCTTCTACGACGAGCGGCTGGAACTGGCCCCGCGCGATGTGGTGGCCCGCGCGATCGACAGCGAGATCAAGAAGTTCGGTCTCGATTATGTCCATCTCGACATCAGCCACATGCCGTCCGATTTCGTTGCCGAGCATTTCCCCAACATCCGCGAGAAGCTGGCGGGGCTGGGGATCGACATGACGAAGCAGCCGATCCCGGTGGTGCCGGCCCAGCACTACACCTGCGGCGGCATCGTTACCGATTTGCACGGCCGCACCGATCTGCCCGGCCTTTATGCCGCGGGCGAATGCAGCGAAAGCGGCCTGCATGGCGCCAATCGCCTGGCCTCGAACAGCCTGCTGGAATGTTTCGTCTTTGGCGAGGCGGCCGCGGCCGATATCCTGGCCAACTGGGCCGATTTCGCCCCCCCGCCGCAGGTGCGCGCATGGGACGAAAGCCGCGCCACCGATTCCGACGAGGAAGTGATCATCAAGCAGAACTGGACGGAAATCCGCCGGTTCATGTGGAACTATGTCGGCATCGTGCGCACTACCAAGCGGCTGGAGCGGGCCCAGCACCGCATCAACATGCTGTTTGGCGAGGTGGAGGAATATTACAGCGCCTTCCGCGTGACGACCGACCTGATCGAACTGCGCAACCTGCTGCAAAGCGCCGATCTCATCGTGCGCAGCGCGCTGAAGCGGCATGAAAGCCGGGGCCTGCATTACACGCTGGATTACCCGCAGATGCTGCCCGAAGCGCGCGATACGGTGCTGATGCCTTAAGGGCAAAGCGGATGGCACCGCCGGAGGCTTTGAGGATTGCGGCTTTGCCGCCGGGCGCCCTGCCGGAAAGCCGGCACCACCCTCTACAGTAACGGGAGCGCGAGGGTGTTAAC
>DASRYE010000153.1:0-10291 GCA_035653915.1 Novosphingobium sp.
CGAGGAAATCGCCCACCGTGGCGCCCAGCGGCCGGGTGAGGATGAACGCCGCCCAGAACAGCCCGGTGCGCGAGGCCGCCGTGAAGCGATAGAGCAGCGCGATGGCCCCCAGCAGGCCGGCAAAGATCAGCGCGCCCAACACATAGCCCGATTCCAGCCCCATGAAGGTGGCATCGCCAAAGCTGTCGGCCGTCCAGTCGCCCAGCGCGGTGCCCAGCGTTTGCGAGAAGGTGATGGTGATCCAGTAGAAGATCTCGGCCCGGGGCGTGGCAACGCTGGCCACCGACACCGTGCCCAGCACCAGCCGCCAGGCCAGCAGCGAGAGGCCCACGCAGGCCACCAGCGTCAGCGATCCGCCCAGATAGCCGATGCCCAGCGAGCGGTCGAAGAAATCGGCCAGCGCCGTGCCCGCCGTGGTGGAAGCCAGGATAGTGGCCCAATAGAGCAGCGGATGGAAGGCGCGGGCGCGGATCTGGGCCGCCACCAGCAGCACCAGCGGCGTTGCGAACAGGGCGATGCCGGCGGCATAGCCCATCTCATATTGCTGGGTGAACAGGTCGGCGCCCGTTTCACCCAGCGTGGTGGCCAGGATCTTGATGATCCAGAAACCCAGCGTCACCGCCGGCACCTTGGAAAGGGCCTCATCCAGGGCGGGGGCGGCGGTGGGGCGTGCTATGTCGCTCATCGGCAGCGAACCTTTCTTGCAATCCTGCAAAAACGCAAGGCTAGCCGCGCTTAGCGCTGCGGCGCCACCACCAGCACGACGAAAGTGCCCGGGCCAGGCTTGCCGCGCTTGGCGCCGGGGGCGGGCTGGCCCAGCGTGGCGGTGGGCAGATAGATGCGCCCGTCACGCGGGTCGAGCGCGGCGGTCTTGGCGCCCACCTGCGTGGCAATGGTGCCGGCAACGGCGATATGCGCCTTATCGGCAATCGAGATGGCCACCAGCGTGCCGCTGCCGCCGCAGGGGATGAAGGCCAGGCCCCGGGCCTCGTCGGCCACCACGGCATCGGGGTCGCGGCCGATCGCCAGCTTGCCCACCACCTTGCCGCTGGCGGTGTTCACCACCATCGCCACGCCATTGGCGCAGGCCGAAATGGCGCGCGTGCCGCCGGCCACCAGCGCCAGGCCCGTGGGGCCATCGCAGCCGGGCAGGGCGATCTTGCGCAGCAGCTTGCCCGCCTTCAGATCCACCTCGGCCAGCGCATTGGCTTCTTCCAGATTGATGAAGGCGCGGCCATTGCCGGCAGCGGCGCCATATTCCAGCCCGCCGGCCAGGGCGAAGCTGTTCACCACCTTGCGGCTGGCGGCATCGATCTGGGTAACCGTGCTGCTGCCCGGGCTCATCACCACCACGCGATTGGTGGCGGCATCATAGAAGGCGGCATCGGGCTTCTTGCCGCTGGGCACTTCGGCCAGCACCTGGCCGGAGGCGGCATCGATGAAGCGGGTGAGATCGGTCTTGCCGTCGGTTTCGGCGATGGTCTTGCCGCCGTCGATCGGCAGCACCTGGTGGGCGCCATTGGCCGGCGCCAGCGTGGCCGCCTGCCGGCTGGCCAGATCCACCGCCATCACCGCATTGGAGCGCGCCACATAAAGCTTGCCGCCGGCCGCATCGATCTGGGCGAAATCCCAGCCGCCATCGGGGCCGGCAATGCGCGCTTCCACCTTATAGGCGGGCGCATCGGCCAGAACGGGGCCGGCAGCGGCCAGCAGGGCAACGGCGACAGCAGCGCCGGCATGGCGCGCAAAACAGGTGCGGTTCATTCGAATTGTCTCCCGGCCACGGGCCCGGGCCGGCGCCCCCCGCCACGCCCCCCTTGCGGCCATGGCGCGAGAGGTGGCCGCCATTTGCGTCAATCCCGTGACAAGGAAGCCGGGCAAAAGATTGGTTTTTCGCAATGTGCCCGGCGCCCGCCGCACCCCTGCGCGGAACCATTACCGCAGCGCAGCGTTGCCCCGCTTGACAGCGCCCACCCCCGGGCCGAGGAATAAGCGCATGGAATATCGCAAGCTTGGCAGAACCGGCATCAGCGTCAGCGCTGTGTGCCTTGGCACGATGACCTGGGGATCGCAGAACAGCGAGGCGCAAGCCCATGAACAGATCGACTATGCGCTGAGCCGCGGCATCACCTTCCTCGATACTGCCGAGATGTATCCTGTCACCCCCAGCCGGGTGGAAACGCTGGGCCGCACCGAGGAATATATCGGCAGCTGGATCGCCCAAAGCGGCAGGCGCGGCGAGATCGTGCTGGCCAGCAAGGTGGCCGGCCCCTCGCGCCTGCTGCCCATCCGCGGGGGCGACAACCGGCTGGATGCCAAGAACATCAACGCTGCCATCGATGCCAGCCTGAAGCGCCTGAAGACCGACTACCTCGACCTTTACCAGCTGCACTGGCCCGATCGCGGCGTGCCGATGTTTGGCGGGCGCGGCCTTGCCACGCTGGCCGATGCGCCCGACACTGTGCCGCTGGAAGAAACGCTGGAGGCGATGGCCGCGCTGGTGAGCGCCGGCAAGGTGCGCGCCATCGGCGTGTCGAACGAGACGCCCTGGGGCGTGGCCGAGGCGCTGCGCCTGGCCGGCGCGGGCACCGCCCCGCGCATCGCCTCGATCCAGAACGCCTACAACCTGCTCAACCGCGTGTTCGAAGGGGGGCTGTCGGAATTTGCCCTGCGCGAGGATGTCGGCCTGCTGGCCTATTCGCCGCTGGCGGCGGGCTATCTGTCGGGCAAATATCTGGGCGGGGTGGTGCCGGCCGGATCGCGCGGCGATGTCGCCCGGCAGTTCACCCGCTATTTCACCCCGTCGCAGGCCAATGCCACGGCGCGCTATGTGGGCATTGCCCATGCCTTTGGCCTCAGCCCCGAAGCGCTGGCGCTGGGCTTTGTCTACAGCCGGCCGTTTGTCACCAGCTCGATCATCGGCGCCACCTCGCTCGATCAGCTGAAGGCCGATATCGATGGCAGCCTGGCCGTGCTGCCGCCAGAAGCGCTGGAGGCCATCGAAAGCGTGCAGGCCACCTGGCCAGACCCCTGCCCCTGACCGCCACCCCGGCCCGCAGGGAGAGGGCTGGCCTGTCCATCTCCTGCAACGCGCCGGGGCTAGAGCCGATTCGCTGCCGCAAGCAGGCCGCAAGGAGAGGATGATGAGCGCAGGACACCCCGCCCCGGCCCCCAACCGGCCCGCCCGCGCCCTGTTCGCCACGCTGCTCAGCGATGGCGCATGGGGCCGCAATTGCCTGCTGTGGGGCAGCCTGGCGTTAACGGTGGCCGCCCCGCTGCTGGCCCTGCGCCACCACCGCGCGCTGTGGCTGCTGGCGCTGGCGCTGCCGGTGCTGGCGGTGTGCCTGGTCGATCTGTTCCAGAAGGGCCATTCGCTGCGCCGCAATTTTCCTGCCGCGGCGCGCTTTCGCTGGATGTTCGAATGGCTGCGGCCCTATCTGCGCAGCTATATCGTGGAAAGCGATCTGGATGGCCGCCCCTTCAGCCATGAGGAACGCGCGCTGGTCTATGCCCGCGCCCATGGCACCAGCGATGCCCACCCCTTCGGCACCGAGCTTGATGTCTATTCCGGCGAATATGAGTGGCTGGCCCATTCCATGCGCCCCAACCCCGATGCCCCGGCCGACATGCGGGTGAAGGTCGGCTCTGATCAATGCGCCAAGCCCTATATGGCCTCGCGGCTGAACATTTCGGCGATGAGCTTCGGCTCGCTGGGATCGCATGCGGTGGAAGCGCTGAACCTGGGCGCCAAAATGGCCGGCTGCTATCACGATACCGGCGAGGGCGCCGTCTCGCCCTATCACCTGAAGCATGGCGGCGATGTGGTGTTCCAGGTGGCCTCGGGCTATTTCGGCTGCCGCGATGGCCAGGGCCGCTTCGATCCGGCGCGCTTTGCCGATACCGCCCAGGCCGAATCGATCCGCATGATCGAGATCAAGCTGAGCCAGGGCGCCAAGCCCGGCCATGGCGGCATGCTGCCCGCCGCCAAGATCACGCCGGAAATCGCGGCCACCCGCGGCATCCCCATGGGCGAGGATTGCATCAGCCCGCCGGCCCATTCGGCCTTTTCTTCCCCACGCGAATTGCTGGAATTTGCCGCCCAATTGCGCGAACTGTCGGGCGGCAAGCCGGTGGGGCTGAAGCTGTGCGTGGGCTTCCCGCACGAGATCTTCGCGCTTGCCAAGGCCATGCTGGCCAGCGGCATCACGCTGGATTTCATCGTAGTGGATGGCGCCGAGGGCGGCACTGGCGCTGCCCCCACCGAACTGTCGGACCGGGTGGGCATGCCGCTGCGCGAGGGGCTGATGGTGGTCCGCAACGCGCTGGTGGGCACCGGCCTCAAGACGCAGGTGCGCCTGGCTGCCAGCGGCAAGGTCACCTCGGGCGCCTCCATCGCCATGAACGCGGCCCTGGGCGCCGACTGGAGCAATGCCGCGCGCGCCTTCATGTTCTCGCTGGGCTGCGTGCAATCGCTCAAGTGCCACACCGGCACCTGCCCCACCGGCATCGCCACCCAATCACCCGCTCGCCAGCGCGGGCTGGTGGTGCCCGAAAAGGCCGAGCGCGTGGCCCGCTTCCACAAGGCAACGATCCATGCGCTGCACGAGATCGTGGTGGCGGCCGGGCTTGATAACCCCGGCGATTTCCGCCCCAGCCACCTGCGCCACCGCATCAACGTGGCCGAAATGCGCCAGATGGACGAGATCTATCCCTTTGCGCGGCCGGGCGAATTGCTGGGCGGCGGCGGCCACCCCACGCTGCGCCGCTGGTGGGATGCGGCCAGCCCCGACAGTTTCCGCCGGGTGGACGACGACCGCCTGGCGCTGACCTGAGCCGGCCGCCTCAGCCGGGGAACCGGTGGTCCTCGCAAGGGTCGTCTTCGCCGGCGCACATGTCGCAGGTGGGGCCAAAGCGCATGATGGTGATCAGCGCGCGCAGCGCATCGGGCGCCAGCGGCTCGGCAAAACGCAGGCCCGCGCGGCCGGCCAGGCTCCACATCACCTCGGCCGCCCGCTCGCCCTCCAGCGGCAGGTCAACCATCACCCGGTCGCCGCGCCGCAGCCCGGCGGCCGCCTCGCATTGCGCGCCGCCGGCCGAAATATCCACCAGCAGCAGGCTGGTCAGCCCCACCCGCGGATGGCTGGCCACCACCACCTGATTGACCTTGTGGCGCGCATCGCGCCGGTTTTCGCGGCCGGCCTGCCCGCCACGCCGGCCGCGCAGGCGTTCGATCAGTTTGCGCAGCATCGCTTGGCTCTCCGGCATCGCTTTATCCGTGCTTGTCCGGTATACAACCTTTACAAATACCTAACACCTGCGAAAGCCGCCGCCGGCCCGGCATTTTGGCCATTTGGCCACAGTGCTGCGGCAAAATCACTCGAAAACGGGATGAATCCGATAATTTGCGGCAGAGCGGACTTGATTTAACCGCGCGACTAAGGCTATGACCCAAAGCGTTCAATCGCCCACCAACGAGGCGGTTTCTCCGGTGAGAGGAGGCTATATGGACTTCCAGCAAAAGCTTGATGCAATGCGCATTCGCTGCGCAGCAGATGTACGCCCGGCGGCCCTGGCCTTCCGTGATTTCACGCATGAACTGTTCGATTGCCGCATTGCCGCCTGCCACAACATCGCGGTGAAAAGCCAGATGTGCGATGACGCCGGCACCATCCTTGCCACCGATGTGTTCGGCTGGACGGATGAGGACAAATGGTGGCGCACGCCGCATCTGGCGCTGGCCTCGCCGCTGACGACGGCCTGCCGCTTCGAGGCGGAGCCCTTCTGGGTGAATGCCGGCGGCTTTCGCACGCGCGATCGCAACAGCTGGGTCGAGCAGATCGACATCTCGGACTTCGAAAAGCGCGCCTTCACCCGCGCCGCCATCGTCGTGCCGGTGCACCTGCCCTTTGGCCATATCGGCGTTGTCAGCTTCAGCCCGACGGACAGTTCGATCCTCGACCTGTCGCACGAATATGAAGCCTATTCCGACTTGCTGGGCATGTTCACCCGCACCTTCATCTCGTCCTATCAGCGGATCATGGTGAAGCCGGAGCGCATCCCGGCCGGCGGCTCGCTGCTGTCGAAGCGCGAGGTGGAATGCCTGCGCTGGGCGGCCATCGGCAAGACCGACCACGAGATCGCCATGATCATGTCGCGCAGCCGCGCCACCGTGCGCTTCCACATCCAGAACGCAGCCGTGAAGCTGGATGCGGTGAACCGCAGCCAGACCGTGTTCAAGGCCGCGCAGCTGGGCTATATCGGCCTCAATTCGTAAATCCGCGAAAGGGGTCCCAGGGCCCCGCCACCAGTTGAACAGCCGAACCGGCGCCGCTTTCAAACGGCGCCGGTTTGCTGTTGGGGCAGGCCTAGATCACAGGCCCAGCACGGTTTTGGCGATGATCGTGCGCTGGATCTCGTTGCTGCCGCCAAAGATCGTCCAGGCGCGGCTGTTGAGATAGCGGGCCGGCGCCACCTGCGCTTCCTTGCAGCAGATCGCCACATCGGCATCCGCGGCATAGAGCGGGCGGCGGCGGGTGAGCTGCAGCCCGGCATAGCCGAACACGCGCATCGCCAGCCCATCCACCTGCTGGCGGATGTTCGAGGCGGCCAGCTTCACCAGCGAGGTCTGCGGGCCGGGCTTGCGGCCCTGGGCCAGCTCCGCCAGAATGCGCAGCTCGGTCATTTCCAGCGCCAGCGCGTCGAACTCGGTGGCCGCCAGCGTCTGTGCAAACACCGCATCGTCGAGCAGGCTGCCGCCCAGCCCGTCGCTCTCGCGCGCCGCGCTTGCGCGCAGCAGGGCAATATCGGCCAGCAGGCGCGGCGCGTGGCACGAGCCGCCGCGCTCGTGTTCGAGCAGGAACTTGGCGATCGTCCAGCCCTGCCCCTCCTCGCCCACCAGATTGGCCGCGGGCACCTTCACATCGTCGAAGAACACCGCATTCACTTCATGATCGCCGGCAAGGCCGATGATCGGCTGCACCACGATGCCCGGCGTTGCCAGATCCACCAGCAGGAAGGAGAGGCCCGCCTGCGGCTTCACATCGGGGTTGGTGCGCACCAGGCAGAAGATCTTGTTGGCGAACTGGGCGTGGGTGGTCCACAGCTTGCCGCCGTTGATCACATAATGGTCGCCCTCGCGCACGGCGCGGGTCTTGAGATTGGCAAGGTCGGAACCGGAGGAAGGCTCGGAAAAGCCCTGGCACCAGTAATCCGCGCCGGAAAGGATGCGCGGCAGCAGCTCGGCCTGCTGCGCCGGGCTGCCAAAGGCATGCAGCACAGGCGCCAGCAGCTTCAGGCTCAGCACCGGCAGATCCGGCGCATCAGCCAGCGCGCATTCCTTCTCGAAGATGTAGCGCTGGGTGGGCGTCCAGCCGGTGCCGCCGAACTGCACCGGCCAGTTATAGCCCAGCCAGCCCTTGCGATGGAGGATCTGCTGCCAGCGCTGGCTGATGTCGGGTTCGGCAAAGACGGTGGGCGTGGCGCGGGCGCCGGCGCGCAGATCCGGGCCCAGTTCGGCCGCGAGAAAGGCGCGTACCTCGGCCTGGAATGCCAGATCCTGTGCGCTCAGCTCGATATGCATTGCCCGGTCCCTTCCCTCCTTGTGCCGCCGGCCGTCCCCGGCTTTGGCTTGGCGGCTTACTCCTGCCTGCTATGTGCCAGCCGCCCGGCCGGTGCCTCTGGCGAAAATGCTAGGAACCGGGGCGAATCCGTCCCTTCAGGCAGCTAGCGCAAAGAGGAGGCGCGAGGGGGGCAGCGCCCATTTATACTGCGCCCAAGACAGCAAAACCGCTGCGCCATAACGCCAGACGGAGTGGATCTACTTGGACTTCTCGCCCACCGAAGAGCAGCAGATGCTGCGCGATCTGATCGAACGCTTCGCGGCCGATACCTATCCTGCCGCCGATCGTCCGCATTATCGCGTGCCGGCCACCGGCTTTGCCCCCGGCGCCTGGAGCCAGCTGGCCGAACTGGGCCTGCTGGCCATGGCCTTCCCCGAGGAACTGGGCGGGCTGGGCGCGGGGCCGGTGGAGCTGATGATCCTGGGCGAGGCGCTGGGCAAGGGCGTGGTGCCCGAACCGGTGCTGGCCGAAGTGTTGCAGGCCGGCCTGCTGCTGGCCCGCGCCGGCACCGAGGAACAGAAGGACCGCTGGCTGGAAGGGGTGCTCTCTGGCAGCGCCCATCTCGCCCTCGCCTTTGCCGAGCCCGACAGCCGCTTTGAACTGGCAACGCCGGCCACTTCCTGCGCCGATGGCCGCCTTTCCGGCACCAAGACCTGCGTGATGGGCGGCAGCGCCTGCGATGCGGTGATCGTCAGCGCGCGGGGGCCGGATGGCGCCGTGGGCCTGTGGCTGGCCGAGCTTTCCGCCCCCGGCATCGCCCGCACCGATTACCGCCTGCTGGATGGCCAGCCCGCCATGGAGCTGACCTTCGAGGGCACGCCGGCCACGCCGCTGGCCGAGGGGCTGGCAGCGCTGGAAACGCTGGTGGTGGACCTGCGCGTGGCGATCGTCGCCGAAATGGTCGGCCTGATGCAGACCATGTTCGACCTGACGGTGGACTATGTGAAGGTGCGCAAGCAGTTTGGCGCGGCCATCGGCAGCTTCCAGGCCATTCAGCACCGCCTGGCCGACCAGTACATGATGCTGGAGCAATCGCGCTCGCTGCTGCTGCGCGCCGCCCTTGCCACCCCGGCCGAGCGCGAGGCCGCCGGCCTTGCCGCCAAGGCCTTCGTGGCGCGCGCCGGCGTGGCGCTGGGCGAGGAAGCGATCCAGCTGCATGGCGGCATGGGCGTGACCGACGAGCTGCTGGTGGGCCATGCCCACAAGCGCCTGCTGCTGCTGGCCAGCCTGTTCGGCGATGCCGATCGGGAAGCGGCCCGCTACATGGCGCTGACGCGGGCGGCCTGAGGGGGCAGGAGGGCGCGGGCGCCCTCCCCCTTCACCGCATCTGCAACACCTGCTTGCCCCGGTTGGCGCCGGCAAACAGGCGCATCAGCGTTTGCGGCGCCTGTTCCAACCCTTGCGCCACATCCTCCTGCGCGGTGATGCGCCCTTCTGCCAGCCATTGCGCCAGGCGGGCGCGGGCCATCGGATATTCGGCGGCATAATCCAGCGCGATAAAGCCTTCCATGCGCGCCCGGCGGAACACCAGCTGCATGTAATTGGCGGGCCCCGCCCCGCGCGTGGCCGAGGAATAGGTGGAGATCGCCCCGCAGATCACCACCCGCGCGCCGGTGGCAATGCGCGGCAGCAGCGTGTCGAGCAGCGGCCCGCCGACATTGTCCCACAGCACATCGATGCCCTGGGGCACCAGCGCCTTCACTTGCTGGCGGGCATCCGGCGCGCGGTAATCGACCGCGGCATCAAAGCCCATCTCCCCGGTCAGCCAGCGGCATTTGTCGGCGCCGCCGGCAAGGCCGATCACCCGGCAACCGGCAATCTTGCCCAGCTGGCCCACCAGCGATCCGGTGGCGCCGGCAGCGCCTGTCACCACCATCGTGTCGCCCGCCACCGGCCGGCCGACGCGGTGGAGGCCGAAGAAGGCGGTCATGCCGGTGATGCCAAGCACGCCAAGGTTGCGCGAGCCATGCCCGTCATCCGGCAGCCTGCTGAGCGCGGCGGCCGGCACGCAGGCATAATCCTGCCAGGAAAGCCGCCCTGTCACCTTGTCGCCTGGGGCAAAGGCAGGGTCGGCGCTGGCCACCACCTCGCCGCAGGCAAAGGCGGGCACGGGATCGCCAATCGCGCTGGGCGCCACATAATCGGCGACATTTTCCATCCACCCCTTCTGCGCCGGATCAAAGCTCAGCCAGTCCACCCGCACCAGCACCTCGCCGGGGCCCGGGGCTGGCGCTGTGCCTTCGGCCCAGAGGAAATCCTCTGCCTCCAGCGCCCGGCCGATCGGGCGGCGGGCGATCAGCCACTGGCGGTTATGCATCTGTGTTCTCCTTCGGGCGGGCGGATTTGGCCGGTTGCGAGGCCAGTTACGGGGCCTATGGCTGGCATGGTGCGCACGCAGGCGGCCAACAACTAACCATGAGGCCAGTTGCCGCTGGCCGGGCCAAATGCTTGGCAGGAAGGCAGACAAACCGGATCAGGCCAGAGGACTTGCACAGGCGATGGACATCAGCGAACGCGCGTTGGAACTGGGAGCACGGGTAGAAGCCTTCGTCCGCTCCGAGGTTATTGCCTATGAGAGCGATCCGCGTCGGGATCATCATGGTGCGCCGACGGATGAGCTGGTGATGGAGCTGCGGGAGAAGGCGCGGGCGGCGGGTGTGCTGACACCGCAT
>DASRYE010000154.1:0-2647 GCA_035653915.1 Novosphingobium sp.
GGCGCAAGGGGGCCTCAACCTGGGGCGCGATTATGCCACGGCCGCGCTGGTGGTGGCGATCGCGCTGGCGCTGTGGCTGGTGCCGCAGCGGGCCGGCAAGGCGCATTGATCAGCCCTGCGCTGGCCCCCGTGTCGGCCCCCGTACTGGCCAGGGCCCAGGGGCGAGGGCGGGGGCTTCGGCCGCCGCTTCCCGCCTGTGGGCCAGCGCGGCTTTCAGCTTGTCCCGCAGGCCATCGCGGCGCAGGCGGAACTGATAGTCTGCCGCCTGCGCCCACAGCCAGCCCACCCCGCGCAGGGTAAGGGCGATGGTGTGGCTGGTGACCGGGGCATCGCCGGTGGCCCAATCGGCCTTGTAGCCTTCCGCGCCGATCCGCATGTCGTAATCGAGGCCATGATCGGCGCACCAGCGCAGCGATTCCACCTGCAGCAGCGTGCCGGGCGAATAGGCATCGAGCGCCGGATCGAAGGTGGAGATGAAGCTTTCGAAGCGGGTGCCATCCAGCGTGCCCAGCTTGATCGCCGCCGGCTGGCCGCACAGGTCCAGCACCATCAGCCGGGTGCTGCCGCAAGCGGCCGGATGCAGCGCGGCCTCTTCGAGGAAGCTGCGGAAATCGGGGCGGGTGATGCAGGGGTTGGCCAGGCCCCGCGCGGCCATCCAGGCCGCCTTGGCGCGCAGCATCAGGGCAATGGCGGCGCGGATCTCGGCCGGCTCCTCCAGCAGGCGGAAGGCCACCGGGCCCAGCTCTTCCAGCCGGCGGCGGCGGCGGTTGCTGCCATTGCGCAGGTTCTTGCTGCGGCTTTGCCAATAGGCCTGCCAGCCGGCACCATCGCGCAGGCGCACAAAGGGGGCCGGCAGGGTTTCGCGCCTTTGCCACAGGCCCTTGCCCACAAGGCTGGCCGCCCGGGCAGAACCTTCGCCCACAAACGGCACCACCACCCCATCGGCCGGCAGATGGGCCGCGGCATAGGCCCAGGCGGCCGCCAGCCAGGCCCCCGCGCGCGGGCTGGCGGCATGCAGCAGGCCATCATATTCGGTGCCATCGCTGCCCAGCGGGCGGGCAATGCGGATGCCCTTCTCGCGCCGCACTTCCAGCGGCCAGACGAGCACCAGCCGCCCCTCCTCGCGCAGGGTCAGCACCCACAGGCGCGCGCCGCGCGGGGCCGCGCAGATGCGCCAGCCCGCCAGCGCCCACTCTGCCCCCTGCGACAGGCGGGGGGCATCGGCCCTGGCCCACAGCGCGTTCCATTCCGGCGCCAGGGCGGCCAGCGCCTGCGGATCGGTGATCGCCGCGCATTGCCATCCGCTTGCCTGGGCGGCCGCCAGAGCGGGGGCGGGCATGTGGGGCAGGGCGGAGGCATGGGCCGGCATGGGCAACTCGCAACAGGATGCATCAGGGCATGTGCGGAGCAGCCTACAAGCGAAAGGTAAAAGATTGATACCGGCGAAAAGCAGAGGAAACAGGAGGCCGCGCGAGGGCTTTGCGCGGCCTCCTGCCCCTGCCTCCTGCCCCTTAGGGCTGGCCCAGCGCGGCGCCGAGGGCGCCGGTGGTGCAGCCCCTGTGGCCGGCACAGGTGATCTGGCGCAGCACCGTCACGGCGCCGGCGCCGGGCGCTGTCAGATCGCGCATTTCATCCAGGCTCTGGCTGCGGAGGGCAATGGTCAGGCGATAATGGCCATGGCCATCGTGCCAGCGCTCGAACAGCAGGGCAGCGCCGGGCGGCGGATCATCGGGCGCGAATTGCCGCGCCTGCCAGTGCAGCCCCAGCGCGCCCCCCAGCACGGCGAGGTTGGTGTCATGGCCGACAAACAGGCTGAAGCGGGGCCCTCGCGCGGCGGTAAGCGCCCCTGCCACCTCGGCCAGCAGCGCGCGCGCGCCGGCGCGGGCCAGCACGGGCGGGCGCGCCGTCAGCGCGAATTCGCCGGCGTGGAGGGCCAGCAATTGGGTGATCTGCGCCCTGCCGGCGCGGCCCCAGCCCACTTCGGCCAGCGGCTTGCCATCGGCATATTCCAGCGCCAGCGTTTCGGCAAAGCTGCCGCCCAGCGCCAGCGCGCCCGACAGTTTCACGCGGCCTCTGGCCACGTCCAGTGCGGTGGGCCGGCTGGCGATGGAACAGGCCGGGCTGTGGCAATCGAGGATCGCATCGATCTGGTGCCACTGGCCGGCCAGCGCCCGGTCGAGCGCGCCTTCGCCCCCCTGCGGCAGGGCGGCGCGGGCGCTGGCAAGCGCTGTGGGCGCATCAGCCAGCGGGTTCGCCTCGAAGGGCGAGAAGCGCGGGTCCACCGCGCCATCGGCCAGGCTTTCGGCGGCCAGCTGGCAGCCGGGCTTCAGCGCGGCCAGATAGGCGGCCGCTGTCGCGCGGGTGCGCTGGTCGACATCGGCGACGGCATGCACGGCTCCTGTGGCCGGGCAGCCCGCCCCCAGCAGCCGGGCATAGCGCGCGCCATCGAAGCGGCCCAGCAGTGCCACGGCCTTGGCGCCATGGTGGGTCAATTCGCCCCAGCCCACATCCCAGGCGGGCCAGGGGGCGGGCGCCATGCCGGCGGGCAGGGCGGCGGCCTTGGTGGGCGGGCGGATGCCGTGGCGCATCACCACCACCGCCCGGTCCATCTGCCATGTGCTGGCGGGCGCAGGAACGGGCGCGGGGG
>DASRYE010000155.1:0-2044 GCA_035653915.1 Novosphingobium sp.
CACCGTCTTCAACCGCTACTTTCCCGAGAAGATCCCCGCCGTGATCGAGCGCTACACCCGCGAGAGCCGCCGCCTGCTGGGCGTGCTCGACGCGGCGCTGGCCCACAGCGACTATCTGGCCGGCGACTATTCCATCGCCGACATCGCCTGCTTCCCCTGGGTGCGCGGGCACGACTGGGCCGGCATCGACATCTCGGGGCTGGACAATCTGCAACGCTGGTTCGACGCGATCGCCGCGCGCCCGGCCGCGCAGCGCGGCCTGCTGATCCCCACGCCCCCCACCGCGCAGGAAATGGCCGCCAAGACCACCACGCAAGGCAAGGCGATCCTGGCGTGAACGAACTGCCCGGCGTGGCCCCGCGCACCATTGCACTGGTCGTGGCCACGGTCATGTTCATGGGCATTCTGGAAGGCACGATCATTGCCACCGCCCTGCCGCACATGGCGCGCGATTTCGCCGTGGCGCCGGTCGATCTGTCGGCCGGCATCACGGCCTATCTGCTGGTTTCGGCGGTGTTCCTGCCCATCAGCAGCTGGGTGGCGGGCAAGCTGGGCACAAGGCGGGTGCTGGTGGTGGCCATCGCCGGTTTTGCCGGCTCGTCGCTGCTGTGCGGGCTGTGCACGGGGCTGCCCGCCTTTGTCGCGGCGCGCGGGCTTCAGGCCATGTTCTCGGCGCTAATGGTGCCGGTGGGCAATCTGGTGCTGCTGCGCGTCACGCCCAAGCGCGACCTGGTCGAGATGACCGCGATCAGCACCACCCCGGCCCTGATCGCGCCGGTCATCGGGCCGCCGGTGGGCGGGCTGATTACCGCCGCGCTGGGCTGGCGCTACATCTTTTTCGTGAATGTGCCGCTGGCCATTCTGGGCATCGCGCTGGTGCTGAAGCTGGTGCCCAACCTGCGCGAGGAAAAGGCGCAAACCTTTGATACGCGGGGCTTCGTGCTGGTGGCAGCGGCGCTTTCGGCGGCGGTCTATGCGCTCGACCGGATCGGCGCGGCGCCAATGCAGTGGCGCGGACCGGCCGCGCTTGCCGTGCTGGCCAGCGTTGCCGGCTGGCTGGCCATGCGCCACATGGGCCGCGCGCCCGCGCCGCTGGTGCCGCTCGATGCGCTGCGGCACGGCACATTCCGCTCGGTCGCCTTTGGCGCGGGGTTCCTGATGCGGCTGCCGTTCATGGGGCAGGCGCTGCTGCTGCCGCTGTTCTTTCAGGTCGGGTTTGGCCTGTCGCCCTTTGCCACCGGCATGCTGCTGCTGGCGCAGAACACGGGCGACCTCATGCTCAAACCCGTGGCGGGGCGTGCCCTGCGCCGCATGGGGTTCCGCACAGCCCTCACTTTGGGCACCGCCACGATGATGAGCGCCATGGGCGCCACCGCCCTGTTACAGCCCTATTGGCCGCTGTGGGTGCTGGCCGGCGCCATGGCGATCACCGGCATGGCCCGCTCGATCGCCTTTACCGGCATGATGTCGCTGAGCTTTGCCGATGTCGACCGGCACGAACTGGCCGGCGCCACGGTCATCAACAATCTGGCCACCTCGCTCTCGGCGGCGGCAGGCATTTCGCTGGCCGCGCTGGTGGTCAACGCCATGGCGGGCGGGGCGGTGGCCAACCTGGCCGATTACCGCGAGGCGATTGCCGTGCTGGCCGGTGTGGGCGCGCTGGCGGTGCCGCTGTTCGCGCGCCTGCCGCGCGACGCGGGCGCGGCCGTAAGCGGGCACGCCGTGCCCGCCGGCTTGGACCACTTCTAGCCTAGAGGTTGGGCGCCAGACCGTCGGCCAGGCGGCGCAGCTTGGCGGCGCTGGCGGCATCGGCCGGGGCAAACAGGATCAGCCTTTGCCCCGGCACTTCCTCGATGGCGTAAGAGGTGTGCTGGAAGGCGATCTCGCCAATCTCGGGCAGGGTGGCGGTGTTCACATCCTCGAAATGGGTGCGGATTTCCGATTCCTCCCAGCACTCGCGGAACATGTCGGAGGCCTCGCGCATCTCGGCGATCAGCACGTCGAACACTTCGGGCTGGGCGGTGCGGCTGTAGTCCCACTTGAA
>DASRYE010000156.1:0-6225 GCA_035653915.1 Novosphingobium sp.
ATGCGGTGTCAGCACACCCGCCGCCCGCGCCTTCTCCCGCAGCTCCATCACCAGCTCATCCGTCGGCGCACCATGATGATCCCGACGCGGATCGCTCTCATAGGCAATAACCTCGGAGCGGACGAAGGCTTCTACCCGTGCCGCCAGCAGGTCTGCCGCTTCCTGGCCAATGCCGGCCATGTTCATATCCTCCGCCATGGCTTACTTCGGCGCCATGCGAATGGCGCCATCCAGCCGCACGACCTCGGCATTGAGCATGGGGTTGTCGATCATCGCGGCCACCAGCCGGGCAAATTCCGCCGGCTGGCCAAGGCGGCTGGGGAACGGCACCTGCTTGCCCAGCGAATCCTGCGCTTCCTGCGGCAGGGTGGCCAGCAGCGGGGTCCAGAAGATGCCCGGCGCAATGGTGTTCACGCGGATGCCATAGCGGGCAAATTCACGCGCGATGGGCAGCGCCATGGCCACCACGCCGCCCTTGCTGGCGGCATAGGCGGGCTGGCCGATCTGGCCGTCGAAGGCCGCCACGCTGGCGGTGTTGATGATCACACCCCGCTCGCCATCGGCGTTCAGCGGCTCGGCCTCGAAGATGCGCGCGGCGAATTTCGAGAGCACGTTGAACGTGCCGATGAGGTTGATGTTGATGATCCGCGCGAAATCCTCCAGCGGCAGCGGGCTGCCATCGCGGTTCAGCACCTTGGCCGGTGGGCCGATGCCGGCGCAGTTGACAAGGATGCGCGCCTTGCCATGCAGGCCCTCGGCCTCGGCGATGGCGCCTTCCACATTAGCCGGATCGGTGACGTTGACCGCCACGAAATGGCCGCCGATCTCGCGCGCCTTGGCCGCGCCCAGTTCGGCATTGAGATCGAAGATCGTCACCTTCGCGCCGCCGGCGGCCAGGCGCTCGGCGCTGGCCGCGCCCAGCCCGGAGGCCCCGCCCGTGACGATGGCCGCCAATCCGTTGATTTCCATGACATGCTCTCCTTGATTGTCAGGCCGCCAGATCCCGCGCGATGACCATGCGCTGGATATCGGACGTGCCCTCGTAGATCTGGCAGACGCGCACATCGCGGTAGATGCGGGCGACGCCGTAATCCTCCAGATAGCCATAGCCGCCCAGCGTCTGGATCGCGCCGGAGACGACCGCCTCGGCGGTTTCGGAAGCGACCAGCTTGGCCATCGAGGCCTCCTTCAGGCAGGAGGCGCCGCTGTCTTTCACGGCGGCGGCATGCAGCACCAGCTGGCGCGCCGCTTCCAGCCGGGCGGCCAGATCCGCCAGCCGGTGGCCCACGGCCTGATGGCTGATGATCGGCTGGCCGAAGCTGTGGCGCTCCTTTGCATAGCCGATGGCGATGGCCAACGCGGCATCGGCCATGCCGATGCACTGGGCGGCAATGCCGATGCGCCCGGCTTCCAGATTGGCCAGGGCAATGCGATAGCCCTCGCCGGGCGTGCCCAGCACCAGCGCATCGGGCACGAACAGATCGTCGAAGCGGATGGCGCAGGTGTCGGAAGCGGTCTGGCCCAGCTTGTGCTCCACCTTGTCCACCACATAGCCGGCGCTATCGGTGGGCACCAGGAAGGCCGAGATGCCCTTCTTGCCCGCCGCCGGATCGCTGACCGCAAAGACGATCGCCAGCCGGGCGATGCGGCCATTGGAAATGAACTGCTTGGCCCCGTTCAGCCGCCAGCCGCCGGGCACGGGCGTGGCCCGCGTGCGCAGCGCTGCCGCATCCGATCCGGCCTCGGCCTCGGTAAGGGCAAAGGCGCCGGTGTGCTGGCCGGCGATAAGCCCCGGCAGGAAGCGCTGCTGCTGCGCCGCGCTGCCAAAACGCAGCAGCGCCGAGACGATCAGGCTGTTGTGGATGGAAAGGATGGTGGAAAGGGCGCCATCGCCCGCGGCAATTTCGATCAGCGCCAGCGCATAGGACACATAATCCACCCCGGCGCCGCCCACCGCTTCCGGCGCGGTCATGCCCATCAGCCCCAGCCCTGCCAGATCCGCGAACAGATCCGCCGGATAGCCCCCTTGCGCGGCATGCTGCGCGGCCTGCGGGCGCAGCCTTTCACGGGCAAAGGCGCGCACGGTGTCCTGCACGGCGATCTGGATGTCGGAGAGAATCATAAAACCCACCAGTCAATTGTCTACTCATGAGTAGATTGTATTCGACGCAGTTTCGTGTCAAGAGCAAGCCGTCTTCACAGGAGAGATTTTTGAGCAGCGCCCCTTCCCCCTTCCAGACCGCCCAGCAGCGCCGTTCCAGCCGGCAGGCCAAGCGCGATGCGGTGCTGCGCGCGGCCGTGCGGATGTTCAACGAACGCGGCTTTCACCAGACCTCGCTGGATGATGTGGCAGCGCAGCTGGGCGTCTCGAAGCCGACGATCTACCATTACCTGGGCAACAAGGATCAGGTGCTGCTGGAATGCGTGACGATCGGCCTGTCGCAATTGCTGGAGGCGGCCGAGACCTCGCGCCAGAAGCCCGGCAAGGGGGTGGACCGGCTGATCGCCTTCCTCACCCGCTATGCCGAGATCAATATGGATGATTTCGGCCGCTGCGTGATCCGCACCAGCGACGAGGCGCTGGGCCCGGACAGCCGCCAGCAGTTCCACGCACTGAAGCGGCGGATCGACACCGACCTGCGCCAGCTGATCCGCGATGGCATGGAGGATGGCTCGATCGCGCCGACCGATCCCAAGATGCTGGCCTTTGCGCTGGCCGGCGCGCTGAACTGGCCGGCGCGCTGGCACAACCCGCAAGGCGCCGACACGCCGGAACAGATCGCCCGGCAGCTGGTCTTGGTGCTGGCGCAAGGCTTTCTTCCCCGCTGACCGGGCCCGCTGATGGCGCCTGCTGATCAGGGCAACAGCACCGCCTTCACGCAATCGCCGCGGTGCTGGGCGGCGATGGCGGCGTTGATCTCGGCCAGGGGGAAGGTCTGGATCAGCCGGTCGAAAGGGAAATGGCCGGCGCGATAAAGCGCCACCAGCTCGGGGATGAAGGTGAACAGGTCGCTGTCCCCCTCGACAATGCCCATGATCCGGTGGCCATGGGTGATCAGCCCGGCCAGGTTCACCGCCAGCGTGCTGTCGGCGCGCGCGGGCACGCCCACCAGCCCCAGCGTGCCATGGCTGGCAAGGCAGGCCATGGCCTCGGCCACCACCGCCTCGCGCCCGCTCGTCTCCAGCACGAAATCGGCGCCATCGGGCAGGATCTGGCGGATCTGCGCTGCCATGTCGCCCGCGGCCGGGTCCAGCACATGGCTGGCCCCCAGCTCCAGCGCCAAAGCGCGGCGCGCGGCCAGCGGCTCTGCCAGCACGATCTGCGCGCAGCCGCGATAGCGCGCCGCCATCACGCCCGCCAGCCCCACCGGCCCGCCGCCAAACACCACCAGCGTGCTGCCCACAGGGCAATCCATCGCCCGCAGCACAGCGCCGGCGCCGGTTTGCAAGCCGCAGCCCAGCGGGCCCAGCAGGGCGAGATCCGCCCCCGCCTCCACCCGCACCACATTGCGCCAGTTCACCAGCGCATGGCTGGCAAAGGAGGATTGCCCGAAGAAAGCCCCCGCCACCGCCACCCCGTGAAGGCTGAGCGGGCTGGTGCCACAGGGCCGCACGCCGGCATAATTGCGCGCCACAAATTCGCGGCAACAGGAGGGCAGCTGCTGGGCGCAGCGCGGGCAGGCCCCGCAGCTGGCAAAGCCCAGCACCACCGTATCGCCCACCGCCAGCCCCTGCACATCCGGGCCCAGCGCCGCCACCACGCCGGCCCCCTCATGCCCCAGCACCGCCGGCAGCGGATAGGGGATGAACTGATCGCGAAAGACCAGATCGGTGTGGCACAGGCCCACGCCGGCAATCCGCACCAGCACCTCGCCGGGGCCGGGCGCGGCCAGCTCCAGCTCGGCCAGTTCGAAAGGCGCGCCCGGCGCCACCGCCAGCGCGGCCGTGATCTGCATCGCCCCCTCCCTCATGCCGCCGTATAGCCGCCATCGGCGACGAATTCGGCGCCGGTGATGAAAGCCGCCGCCTCGCTGGCAAGAAAGGCCACCAGCGGGGCGATCTCCTGCGCCTGGCCCAGCCGGCCCATGGGGATCAGCGCCACCCAGGCCGCCAGCGCCGCTTCTGGCGCCAGGGGCTGGCCGGCGGCATCGAGCGGCGGATCCCAGTGGGCGCCAAGGTTGGTTTGCACAGGGCCCGGCAGCACGCAATTCACCCGGATGCCGCTTTGCGCCCATTCCAGCGCCGCCGCGCGCGACAGGCCCCGCACCGCCCCTTTCGACGCGCTGTAGGCGGCAAAGCTGCCCCCTGCCACCATGCCATAGACCGAGGAGATGTTGACGATGGCCGCATCGCGCCCGCCCGCCGCCAGCGCCCGGCGCATCAGCGGATAGGCCGTCTGCATGCCGATGAACACGCTTTCCACATTGATCGCATATTGCCGGCGCAGATGGTCAAGCGGCGCGCTTTCCAGCGGCGCTGTCAACATCACCCCGGCATTGTTGACGAGAATGTCGAGCTGGCCGAAATCTTCGGCAATGGTGGCGGCCACCGCCTGCCAATCCTGCTGCGCGGACACATCCTGCGGCAGGGCGATCGCCTGCGGGCCGGCCAGCGCCGCGCAGGCCTCGGCCGCGGCCTGGTCGATATCGGTGAGCACCAGCTGCGCGCCGGCGCCGGCCAGCGCCACCGCCACCGCCCGGCCAATGCCGGAGCCCGCCCCCGTTACCCAGGCAAGCTTGCCTGCCAGATCCTGCTGCTGTGTCATGGTCATGCGTCTCCAAGGGCCAGGGGATGTCTTTGGGCGGCGAGCGCCGGCAACCACGGCCAGCCGCGCGCGCAATAGACCTCGAATGTGGGGGCAAAGCGGCCGGGCGCATCCAGCGTGCCGGCCTTCACGAAGCAGACGCCGGGCATCGCCGCGGCCAGCGAGCGGATCGGCGAGCCGCAGGCGCCGCAGAACTGGCGATAGACCGCCTGCCCGCTATCGCCGCTGTCGGCATATTGGGCGATGGCGCCGGTGGCCGCAAAGGCGCTTTCGGCCACGGCCCACACCACCGAGAAGGGCGCGCCCGATTGCTTCTGGCAATGGCGGCAATGGCAGATGCCCACCATCAGCGGATCGCCCGCCACCCGGTAGCGCACCGCGCCGCACAGGCAGCCGCCGCTATGGCCGTGTGCCATGCTGTCCTCCCCGTTCATAGCGCCATCACCACCGTCTTGGGCTCCAGATAGGCATCCAGCACTTCGGCGCCGTTTTCCCGCCCCAGCCCCGATGCCTTGCGCCCGCCAAAGGGAAAGGCGGGATCTGCCAGCAGGATGCAATTGGTGAACACCGTGCCCGCTTCCAGCCGGGCGGCGGCATGGTGGGCGCAGGCCAGATCGCGCGTCCACACATGGGCGGCCAGGCCATAGGGGCTGTCATTCGCCAGCGCGATCGCCTCGTCGAGGTCGTCGAACGGGCTGACGGCCAGCACCGGGCCAAACACTTCCTCCCGCGCGATCTCGGCATCGGGCGGCACATCGCGCAGCACGGTGGGGGCGAAGAAATGCCCGGTTGACGGCAGCGGGGCTGCCCCTGCCCCCGGCACCTGCGCTATGCCGGCCGCGCGGGCGCGGGCCACAAAGCCTGCCACGCGCTGGTGCTGGCGGGCGCTGATCAGCGGGCCGATCTGGCTGTCGCGCGCAGAGCTGAGGCCCAGCTTCTGGCCGGCCGCCACCGCCGCCAGCCCTTCCAGCACCGGCTCGTAGACCGAACGGTGCACATAGGCCCGCGCCCCCGCATAGCACAGCTGGCCGGCGTTGAAGAAACAGCCCATCGCCACTTGCGGGATCGCCCGCGCCAGATCCGCATCGGCGCAGACGATGGAAGGCGATTTGCCGCCCAGCTCCAGCGTCACCCGCTTGAAATCGGGGATGCTGGCGGCAAGGATGGCGCGGCCCGTGGCGGTGGAGCCGGTGAAGGCCACCTTGGCAATGCCGGCATGGCCAGCCAGCGCCGCACCGGTGGCGCCATCGCCCGTCAGCACGGTGAAGACGCCGGGAGGAAAGCCCACCTGCCGGGCCAGTTCGGCCAGGCGCAGGGCCGATAGCGGCGTTTCGGCCGCCGGCTTCAGGATCAGCGTGCAGCCCGCCGCCAGCGCCGGGGCAATCTTCCACATCGCCAGCACCAGCGGGAAATTCCACGGGGTGATCGCCGCCACCACGCCCACCGGCTCGCGCCGGGAA
>DASRYE010000157.1:0-6588 GCA_035653915.1 Novosphingobium sp.
GCCGCGCCAGGCAGACCCGATGGGCACCAATCCGGTGGTGCCGGGGCTGCCGGCTGACACCTATGTCGTCGACACGCAAACGCGGCTGATCGGCAGCCCCCAGGTGGCGCTGCGCGTGGTGCGCCAGCTGCATCTGGCCAACCTGCCGGCCTATGCCAAGGGCGATCTCACCCCGCCGGCCGGCCCACTTTCGCAGACAGACGCCACGCCGGAGGAAGCGCGCGCGGTCGTCAACCTGCTGAAGAAAGTGGATGTGCGCCGCTCGGGCCTGACCTATGTGATCGATGTTGCCGTCAAGGCGCCAACAGCCGAACTGGCGGCGCAAATCGCCAATGGCTTTGCGCAAAGCTATATCGACCTTGGCAATGAGGCCAAGCGCAACACCACCGCCAATGCCGCCCGCTATGTGGCCGACAATGCCACCCATCTGCAGGCCCAGGCCCTGGCCGACGACGAAGCGCTCCACAGCTATATGAGCGCGCATAATCTGATGAGCGCGGATGGCATCACGCTGGCCGAGCGCCAGATTTCCGACCTGTCGACACAGATGGCCCAGGCCAAGGCGACGCTGGCGCAGGAACAGGGCAAGTATAATGCCGCGCGCCAGCAGGTGCAGCATGGCGATGGCGCCGATGTGAACGAGGTGCTCTCGTCCGAGACGATCAAGCAACTGCGCACGCAGGAAGCGCAGGTCAGCGGCGATCTGGCCACGCTGCAGGGCCGCTATGGCAGCCGCTATCCCGATGTGATCAGCGCGCGCGGCAGCCTGGCCGATATCCACCGCCACATCGAGGCCGAGCGTGACCGCATCCTCTCGGGCCTGAAGGCCAATGTGGAAGTGGCGCGGACCGGGCTGTCCTCTCTGCAATCCAGCTATGGCCAGCTGCAGACCGCGCTGGTGGCCAACAATGCCGCCCTGGTGGGCATGCAGGATCTGCAGCGCAAGGCCGATGCCAGCAAGCAGGTCTACAGCGCCTTCCTCGAAAGGGCGAAGGAAACCGCGGCCCAGGCCCAGGCGCCGGCGCCGGATGCCAGCATTGCCGCAGCCGCCCGCGTGCCCGCCCTGCCGGCCTGGCCCAACCCGCTGCTGGCCGCCTTGATCGGGCTGAGCGCGGCCGGCCTTGCCGGGCTGATCGCCATCGCCATTGCCGAATATCTGGACACCAGCGTGCGTTCGCGCAGCGAGATGGAGCGGCAAGTGGGCATCGCCTATGCCGGCGCCCTGCCCGATGTGCGCCGCACCAGCCGCGATGCCGGCGAACACCCGCAGGACTATCTGATCAACCGCCCCTTCTCGCTGTTTGCCGAGGCGCTGCGCAATCTGGGGGCCTTTCTGGCCCTGCGCGGCAATGGCAATGCGCGGGTGATCGCCATCACCTCCTCCCTCCCGCGTGAGGGCAAGACCACGCTGGCGGTGTGCCTGGGGCGGGCGCTGGCGCGTTCGGGCCGGCGAGTGATCCTGGTGGATGGCGACGGCCGGCGGCACAGCGCCTCGAACCTGCTGGCGGGCACGCGCGCGCCGGGCAAGGGCATTGAGGATGTGCTGGCCGGCAGCGCAACCCTGCCAGAGGCCATCGTGCAGGACGAGCAGAGCGGCCTGTTCCTGCTGCCCTCGCGCGGGGCGTCTGCCGATGCGGTGGAGATCACGCCGGATATGGCCAGCCACCTGTTCACCGCGCTGCGCCAGGATTTCGAGTGGGTGATCGTGGATACAGCACCGGTGCTGGGGCTGGCCGAAGCCCGGGTGCTGGCCAGCGCCGCCGATGCCGTGCTGCTGGTGGTGCGCTGGCGCAAAACCGCCGGGCGCGCGGCCCAGGCCGCCGTGCAGGTGCTGCAGGAATGCCGCGCGCAGCTGGTGGGCGGCGTGCTCTCCATGGTGGACAGCCGCCAGTTTGCCGCCACCGCCGACGGGGACTCCTATCTCTATCACGGCACCTACAAGAATTATTACGTGAACTGAGCAGGTTCTGCCCTTTGCGGAAAGCCATGCACCATGACCTCACTCACCAGATCTGCCGCTCAGCCGGTTCCGCTTTCCAGGGCTTCGGGCATTTTCCGGGAAGCCTTGCGGGCATGCCGCAAGATCTTCGTTGATGCGGCGATCTTCAGCGCCTTTCTCAACCTGCTCTACCTCGCGCCGACCATTTACATGCTGCAGGTCTACGACAGGGCCCTGCCCTCGCGCGGGGAGACGACGCTGGGCCTGTTGACGGTGATCTTCGTGGCGGCCACCGCCACTATCGCCACGCTGGATCTGGTGCGCACGCGGCTGCTGGGCGCGGCCAGTGCCCGGCTGGACCGGCTGCTGGTGGGGCAGATCCTCGATGCGCTGATGCGCGTGGCGCGCCAGCCCGGCAGCGGGCGCAACACCGCCACCCTGCGCGAGTTCGACAATCTGCGCCAGACGTTGACCGGCATTGGCGTGCTGGCCCTGTTCGACGTGCCCTGGGCGCCGATCTATATCATCGCCTGCCTGCTGCTGCATTGGGCGCTGGGCTTGCTGGCGCTGACCGGCTGCCTGCTGCTGGGCCTGTTCAGCTGGCTGGCAGAGCGCAGCACCAAGCAGGGCTATTCCCAGGCCAACCAGCTGTCGCAGCGCAATTTCATGGGGATGGACGCCTCACTCTCCAGCGCCGGGGTGATCTGGGCGCTGGGCATGCGCGAGGCGATGGTGGCAAGACACCTGCGCGAGCGCGGCGAGGCCACCACGCTGCAGGCCCGCGCCGGCTATCGCGGCGCGGCCTACACCTCCTATGTGAAGGCGCTGCGCCTGTTGATGCAATCGCTGGCGCTGGGGCTGGGCGCCTGGCTGGCGATCGAGCAGGAGATTTCCGCCGGCGCGATCTTTGCGGCCTCGCTGCTGGTCTCGCGCGCGCTGGCGCCGATCGAGATGGTCACCGGCGCCTGGCGCGGCCTGCAACAGGCGCGCGACGCCTATGACGCGCTGAAAACCCTGTTCGAGGAATGTGGCGAGCCGCGCCAGCCCACCGCCCTTCCCGCGCCCACCGGCAAAGTGGCGGTGGAAGGCCTGTCTGTGGCATCGCCGCAGCGGGACCGGCTGCTGCTGCAAAACATCAGCTTTGGACTGGCCGCGGGCGAGATGCTGGGGGTGATCGGCCCCAGCGGCGCGGGCAAATCCACGCTGGTGAAGGCCATGGTGGGCATCATGCCGGTGGTGGGCGGCAAGGTGCGCATCGATGGCGCCGCGCTGGATGATTGGCCGGAAGAGCAGCTGGCCAGCATCATCGGCTATGTGCCGCAGGAGCCGACGCTCTATCGCGGCACGATCAAGGAAAACATCGCCCGCTTCGAAACAGAGACCGCCAAGGACCGTACCGTGATCGATGCCGAGGTGGTGCGGGCAGCGCAAATGTGCGGCGCGCATGACTTCATCCTGCGCCTGCCCCATGGCTATGACACGGAACTGGGCTGGGGCGGCGCGGGGCTGTCTGGCGGGCAGGCGCAGCGAGTTACGGTGGCGCGCGCGCTCTACAACCGGCCGCAGGTGCTGCTGCTGGACGAGCCCAACGCCAACCTCGATGCCGAAGGCGCCGCAGCCCTGGTCAGCGCGCTGGCCGCGCTGAAAACGCAAGGGATCACCATCATTCTGGTGGCGCATAACACCGGCATCCTTGCCCATGTGGACAAGCTGCTGGTGATCAAGGATGGCCGGGTGGAAATGTTCGGCACGCGCCAGCAGGTGGTGCAGCGGCTGAGCGGCCAGGCCCCCGATGCCCCCCCTGCCCCGCCGCCGCCCGCGGAAGGCCCCCCGCCGGCCGACACCCCCGCCCCCCACGACCAGCCGGCGATCTGAGCCAGGAGCAGGCCATGACTAGCGATGTCACCATTCTCGATGCGGAACACCGCCTGCTGCCGGCCCTTCCCCAGGGCCATGCCGATAGCGAGGCCGAGGCCGGCGCCAATGCGCGGCTGGGCTGGGTGGTTGTGGTGCTGTTCTTCGGCGTGTTCCTGGGCTTTGCCTCCTTCTTCCGGCTGGATGCGGCGGCCAATGCCGATGGCGTGGTGAAGGTTTCGGGAGAGCGACAGACGGTGCAGCATCGCGCCGGCGGCACGGTGGCCGCGCTGTTCGTGCGCGAAGGGCAGCAGGTGAAGGCAGGCGATGTGCTGATCCTGCTGGCCGGCGCGGAAGTGGCCGCCAACGAGCAATCGCTGGCCGCGCAAGTGGTGGATCTGATGGCCGAGCGGGCCCGCCTGCAGGCCGAATTGAACAGCAGCGCTGCAGTGATCCCGCCGCCCGAATTTGCCACCCTGCCGGCAGAAGACAAGCCGCTGGCCGAAGCCGCGCTGCGCCAGCAGATCCACCAGTTCCAGCAGAACCGCGTGGCCCTGACGACGCAAAAGCGCGTGGTCGCCCAGCAGGCCGCCCAGCTGCAGGAAAAGGCCAGCGGCCTTGGCGAGCAGATGGGCGCCAACCGCCAGGAAGACAGCTCCTATGCCGCCCAGCTGGATGGCATGCGCGAACTCGCCGCGCAAGGCTATGCCAGCGTTAACCGCGTGCGCGAGCTGGAGCGCGCGCGCCAGCAGATGAACGGCGATTTTGCCCGCCTGTCGGCCGATCGCGCCTCCACTCGCAACCAGATCGGCGAAATGCGCATGCGCAGCCTCTCGATCGACACGGACGACCGCCGCCAGGTGGCCGAAGACCTGCGCAAGACGGTGGACGAGCTGAACGCGGCGCTGCCCAAGTGGGAAGATGCCCGCCAGCAGGTGGAAAACACCCGCATCCGCGCGCCTGTGGGCGGGCAGGTGGTGGGGCTGTCGATCTTCACCGTGGGCGGGGTGATCACGCCGGGCGAAAAGCTGATGTCCATCGTGCCCAGCAAGGCCACGCTGGTGGTGGAAGGCCATGTGCAGCCCACCGATGCCAATGATCTGGTGGTGGGCCAGAAGGCGCAGGTGCGCTTCCCCGGCTTCCACGAACGCAGTCTGCCGCAGATCGAGGGCACCGTCACCCGCGTTTCGGCCGATGCCTTCACCGATGATCACACCGGCAAAAGCTATTTCACCATCGAGGTGACCGTGCCGCCGGCAGACATGGCCAAGCTGAAGCCCTTTGCCGCCGGCGGGCTGGGCTTGCGGCCGGGCTTGCCAGCCACGGTGCTGGTGCCCCTGCGGCGGCGCACCTTGATGGGCTATCTGCTGGAACCGCTGAACCAGGCGCTGTGGCGCAGCGGCCGGGAACACTAACGCCCCACCCCTTCCTCCCAAAGCTGGCAGGCGCCGCAATCCGGCGCCCAGGATGAGGCTTGCCCGTCATGTTGTTCGGATCGCTGGTATTTGTCTTTGCCTTTCTGCCGGTTGTGCTGCTGGCCTATCACGCCCTGCGCGGCGCCGGGCATGAACGGACGGCCAAATATTTCCTCGTCGCCGCCTCGCTGTTCTTCTACGGCTGGTGGGATCCGCGCTATGTACCGCTGGTCAGCCTGTCGATCGGCGCCAATTTCGCGCTGAGCCTGCTGATGGAGCGCCAGCCCGGCCGCGCCAGCCTGCTGCTGGGGCTGGGCGTGGCGGGCAACCTTGCCTTGCTGGGCTATTACAAATACGCCCATTTCTTCGTGACGGCGCTGGCCGGCGCCACCGGCCTGCCCTGGCATAGGGGCCGCATCGTGCTGCCGCTGGCGATCAGCTTCTTCTCCTTCCAGCAGATCGCCTATCTCATCGAAAGCCGGCGCGATGGCAAAGCCGCACACAGCCTGCTGGATTATGCGCTGTTCGTGCTGTTCTTTCCGCATCTGATCGCCGGGCCCATCACCCATCACAAGGAAATGCTGCCCCAGTTTGCCGCCATGGGCCGCCACCGCCTGCCGCCCAGCTATATGCCGATCGGCACGGCGATCTTCATCATGGGGCTGGCCAAGAAGGTGGTGGTGGCCGATCTCTTGGCGATGCTGGCCAACCCCGTGTTCAACGCCGCGCGCGATGGGCTGGCGCTGGCACCATGGCAGGCGTGGCAGGGGGCGCTGGCCTATACGCTGCAGCTCTATTTCGATTTTTCCGGCTATTCGGACATGGCGATCGGCCTGGGGCTGATGTTCGGCATCCTGCTGCCGGTCAATTTCGCCTCGCCCTACAAATCCACCAGCATCGTCGAATTCTGGCGCCGCTGGCATATTTCGCTGTCGCGCTTCCTGCGCAACTATCTCTATTTCTCGCTGGGCGGCAACCGGGCGGGGCCGGTGCGGCGCTATGCCAATCTGCTGGCCACCATGCTGCTGGGCGGGTTGTGGCACGGCGCGGGGTGGACGTTTATCGCCTGGGGCGGGCTGCATGGCAGCTATCTGGTGATCAACCACCTGTGGCGCGGGCGCTTTGGCCCGGCGCGGGGGCCTGTGGGGCGATTGGCCGGCTGGGGCCTCACGATGCTGGCGGTGGTGGTGGCCTGGGTGCTCTTCCGGGCAGACACATTTGCCAGCGCGGTGGCCGTGCTGCGGGCCATGGCGGGCGCGCCGCTGGCGGGCGGGGCAAGCGGCTATCTGGTGCCGCAACTGCTGGGCTGGGCAGCGGTGGCGCTGGCTGGCGGGGTCGCGCTGTTTGCCCCCAATGTGCTGGAAATGGCAGGCTTCCCCC
>DASRYE010000158.1:0-7957 GCA_035653915.1 Novosphingobium sp.
GCCACCTGAACAGCCACCTGGAAATGGTCCATCGCTGCCCGGCTCATCATGTTCTTCAGCTGGATGAGATTGGGGCGCGCCCGCGCCGGGCCGCCGGCATCCAGCCACACGCCCTGCAGCTTCAGCCGCCCGTCATACAGCCAGGGCGAGGGGCCCGGCCCGCCGATCAGCGCCATATCGGCAATGCCCCCGGCATAGCAGATCACCCGGATCGCCAGCCGCCCGGCATCGCCCGCCCGGCGCAGCGCCTGCCAGTCCTCGATGGTGGTGCCCATGTCGACAACGGTGGTGATGCCTTGCGCCAGCAGCGCCTTTTGCGCCGTGGCCAGCGCCAGATCACGGTCTTCCGGGCGGGGCGGGGGCAGGTTGGCCAGCGGCTTGCCGCCCAGCAGCAGCGACAGCCCCATGCGCACCAGCTGCCCCCTGTCGAGCAGGCGGCCGGGCAGGAGGCGCGCGCCATGGCCATCCACGGCAAAGCGCGTGCGCGGGCGGATGTCGTAGGCGCCCAGCAGCGTGGCGATCTTGCCATCATCGCCGATGACAAGCCCTGTGAAGCGGGTGGCCTGGCCCTGGGCATCCATGCCCAGCCCGTTCACATGATCGATCAGCGTATCGGCGCGGGCGCCTTGCGGCAGCAGCGCGGCCATGGCGGCCAGCGCTGCCAGCCTTGCTTTCACCCCGAGTTTTGCCTTCACTTGGCCCCCCGGCGCGGCAGGCGGCGGATCAGCGCGCTGGTATCCTGGCGGCCGCCGCCCATCGCCTGCACATCGGCATAGAGCTGGTCGATCATCGCGGTGATCGGCAGCGAGAGGCCCAGCCCGCGCCCTTCGTCAAGCGCGAGGCCGAGATCCTTGCGCATCCAGTCGATCGCGAAGCCGAAATCGTCGAAGGCATCGGCGGCCATCGTGTGCCAGCGGTTGTCCATCTGCCAGCTTTGCGCAGCGCCATGGGAGATCGCCTCGAACACCTTGTCGAGATCGAGATGTTCCGCCTGCGCCAGCCGCAGCGCTTCGGCCACGCCCGCCGTTACGCCGGCCAGCGCGATCTGGTTCACCATCTTGGTGGCCTGGCCGGTGCCTGCCTTGCCGACATGAACGATCAGCCGCGCATAGGCGCTCATGATCGGCCGCGCGGCCTCTATCGCGGGGGGGCGGCCGCCGCACATCAGCGTCAGCGTGCCGGCCTCGGCGCCGGCCTGGGCGCCGGTCATCGGCGCGTCCACGCACAAGATCTCCTTGTCGCGCGCTTCCACGGCGATCTGGCGGGCGATGCGGGCCGAAACGGTGGTGTGATCGATGAACAGGCCGCCGCGCTTCAGCGTGGAAAACACGCCATTGGGGCTGAGCACGACATCGGCCAGATCATCGTCATTGCCAACGCAGGTGATGACGACATCGGCGCCGGCGGCGGCATCGGCCGGGCTGGCAGCGCTTTGCACGGCCAGATCAGGGTTGGCCGCCATCCAGCGGTGCAGGCGCGAGGGCTTGCGGGCGTGGATCGTCAACCCGTGGCCGGCCCGGGCCAGATGGCGGGCAATGGGCCCGCCCATCACGCCAAGGCCGATCATGGCGATGCGGCGGGGCGGCGTTGCGGGATCGGCGGGCAAGGCTGCTGCGGGATCGGAATCTGGCATGGCGCCCTTTTAGCGTGTGCGGGCGAAAAGCAAACGGGGCATCGGCGTGTGAGGCGCCGCGGGGCGATCTTGCCAAACGCCTTGCTCCGGCCACAAGGGCGGCCTATCCGGGCCGAATCATGACCAAGCCAGCCAACGCCCTTGCCGATTCCAGCCTGCTCTCCATCGCCGATGTGCACGCCGCCGCGCAGCGCATTGGCGGCCATGTGGTGCGCACGCCGATTCACCACAGCAAGACGCTGAGCGCCATTTGCGGTGCCGATATCTGGCTGAAGTTCGAGAACCAGCAGTTCACCGCCGCCTACAAGGAGCGCGGCGCGCTCAATGCCCTGCTGCAGCTGACAGAGGCGCAGCGCGCCAAGGGCGTGATCGCGGCGAGCGCCGGCAATCATGCGCAGGGCCTTTCCTATCACGGGCGGCGGCTGGGCGTGCCGGTCACCATCGTCATGCCCAAGACGACCCCCACCGTGAAGGTGATGCAGACCGAAAGCGTGGGCGGCACCGTGGTGCTGGAAGGCGAGACCTTCGACGAGGCCTATGAGCATGCCCGCAGCATGGAAAAGCAGCTGGGCCTCACCTTCGTCCACCCGTTCGATGCGCCCGAAGTGGCGGCCGGCCAGGGCACGGTGGCGCTGGAAATGCTGGAAGACGTGCCCGAGCTGGACATGCTGGTGATCCCGGTGGGCGGCGGGGGCCTTGCCAGCGGCATGGGCACGGCGGCCCGCGCGATCAAGCCCGATATCGGCCTGGTGGGCGTGGAGGCGGAGCTCTACCCCTCGATGTACAACCGGCTGAAGGGCACCAGCTATCCGATCGGCGGCGACACGCTGGCCGAGGGCATTGCCGTGAAGGAGCCGGGCCAGTTCACCTCGCAGGTGCTGGCCGAGCTGCTCGACGATTTCGTGCTGGTGAGCGAGAGCGAGCTGGAAAGCGCGCTGGCCCTGCTGCTGCAGATCGAGAAGACGGTGGTGGAAGGCGCGGGCGCTGCCGGCCTTGCCGCGGTGATCGCCCATGGCCACCTGTTCAAGGGGCGCAAGGTGGGCATCGTGCTGTCGGGCGGCAATATCGATCAGCGCCTGCTGGCCAATGTGCTGCTGCGCGATCTGGCGCGCTCGGGCCGGCTGGCCCGCCTGCGGCTCACCCTGCAGGATCGCTATGGCGCGCTGTTCAAGGTGATGGAGGAATTCAACCGCCACCAGATCAACATCATCGAGATCTGGCACCAGCGCATCTTCACCCACCTGCCGGCCAAGGGCCTGATCACCGACATCGAATGCGAAGCGCGTGACCGCGAGCAGCTGGAAGCGCTGGTGCATGCCCTGCGCGACAAGGGCTATGACGTGAGCCAGGTGGAGCTGAACTGAGGGCGCGCTAGCCTCCCCCGGCCCTCTTTGCCATTCCCGCGCCTTTTCAGCCCGTTGGCCATCATGGCCGGCGGCATGGCTCGGCAACGGAGGCGATTGGCCGGCGGATCGCGCGTTTTTCGTGGTTAATAGGCTTTCACCAGGGGGCGAGGCGGGGCATAGTAAGCCGAACTTGGACCGGGCCGCGGGCATCCGCTCGCCGGCGCGGCCAAGGGTCTGATTTGTCAAAGGATCATGCCCGCTGTGACGGTTCCTGTTCGCTTTCCCCGATTCTACGTTACCAGCCCGGCGCCTTGCCCCTATCTGCCCGAGCGGCAGGAGCGCAAGGTGTTCACCGAGCTGAAGGGGCCGAATGCGGCCGCGCTGAACGATGCGCTGGGCCGCATCGGCTTTCGCCGCAGCCAGACGGTGGCCTATCGCCCCTCCTGCGTGGATTGCACGGCTTGCGTTTCGGTGCGCGTGGTGGCGGGCGAATTCGTGGCCAACGGCACGCAGAAGCGCACGCTGAAGCGCCATGGCGACCTGGTCTCCTCCATCTGCCACCCCTGGTCGACGACGGAGCAGTATGACCTGCTGAAGCGCTATCTGGGCGCGCGCCACCCGGGCGGCGGCATGGCGGCGATGGACGAGATGGATTATGCCGACATGATCGAGCATACGCCCGTCACCAGCTATGTGATCGAATACAGGGAGCCGGGCGAGGATGGCAGGCCGGGCCGCCTGGTGGGTGCCTGCCTGACCGACCGGCAGGCCGATGGCCTCTCGATGGTCTACAGCTTCTACGATCCGGGCGAGGGGCGGCCGGGCCTGGGCAATTTCATCATCCTCGATCACATCCGCCGGGCGGTGGCCGAAGGGCTGCCCTATGTCTATCTGGGCTATTGGGTCGATGGTTCGGAGCGGATGCAGTACAAGGTGCGCTATCGCCCGCTGGAGAAGCTGGGGCGCGATGGCTGGATGCGGATGGAGCCGCACGAGCAGGAAGCGCTGATCAACGCCACCGCCGCCCGCCGCCGCGGCGATGGCGAGGCCAAGGGCAGCAAGGAGGGCCTGCTGGCCACAGATGGCAGCCAGGCCACGGCTGAGCGCTTTCCTGTAGGCGAATGACGCAGTCGGGTTGACGGCGCCGCCGGCCGGCGGCAAGCCAAGGCCATGACAGAAGCGGGAGAAACCCCGAAAGAAAGCCCCTGCCGGGTGGTGCTGCTGGCAGGGCTGGTGTCTGTGCTGGGGGTGCTGCCTGGTCCGCTGGAGGGCCGGGCGCGCGCTGAGCCGGCCAGTCCCGCGCCCGGGGCTGCCAGCTCGCCCGCGCCGGCGGGCAGCGCGGGGGGCAGCTCGCCCGTGCCGGCGGCCACGGCAGGGGGCAGCAGCGCCGCCCCTTCGCATGCCGATGGCGTGGCGGCGGGCGTGGGCATTGCCCCGCCGCTGGTGGAAGACCGCCTGCGCGCGCTGATCCCGGATGAGGCGGTGGCCCATCCGGAAAGCTGGGCTGGCGCTGCCCTGGCGGCAGACAAGGCCAGCCCCGCACCGGAAGCCGGCGCCGCGCCCGTGCAGGCCAATCCTCAGACCACTGCCGAGAACGCTCCCGCCCCCGCCACGCCAGAAGCGCCGCCGGCGCTCAACCCCGCTTCGCCGCTGGCAGAGCCGGGCGGTTTCACCCTGCCCTGGCCCGGCACCAGCGTCGACATGTCCGCCCTGCCGCCGCTGGAGCAGGACCCCGCCCTGCCCAAGGCGATGAGCGAGGCGGTGACCGAGCTGACCGCCATCCCGCTCGATCTGCCCGGCGCCACCAGCCAGCCGGCCGCCAAGGTGCACCGCGCCGTGCGCGAGCCGCGCAATCCCGGCGAGGCGAAGCAGGCCGCCGCCAAGGCGGAAAAGCGCTTACCCGGCGGCCGCGTGGTGCTGGCCTATCCCGATGCCCTGCAGGCCTTCCCGGAACGCGCGGCCTTCGAGGCGCGCTTCCGCGAATTGTCGAGCGTGCAGACGCCCATCGGCAAGGATCAGGATGCCGCTGCGCAAACCGCTGTGCGGGCTGCATCCGATCGGCAGTTGCTGCTGAAATTGCTGGCCTATTTCGGCTATTACGATGGCGAGGTGAACCAGGCGCTGGCCACCCCTGCGCAGGGCGAGGGGCTGCCCCAGGCCGGCGGCGGGGCGATCACCGTGCGCTTCGATATCCAGCCGGGTGCGCATTACCGGCTGGGCTCGGTCGATCTGGGCGGGCTGGCCGATACGGGCCAGGATTATCCGGCGCTGCGCAAGGCCTTTGCGGTGCAGGCGGGCGATCCGGTGAGCACGGCGCGCATCCTCGCCGAGGTGGACCATCTGACCGCGGCGCTGGGCGAGGCGGGCTATCCCTTCGCCAAGCTGGGCGCGCCCGCGCTGAGCGTGGACCATGCGCGCGAGCAGGCCAGCCTCAGCCTGCCGGTCACCCCCGGCGGCAAATACCGCTTCGGCGCCATCACCAGCAACCTGCCGCGCTATCTGCCCGGGCGGCATCTGGTTGATCTGGCGCGCTTCCATGCCGGAGACACCTTCCGCCGCAGCCAGATGGAGGATCTGCACAAGGCGATCCTGGCGACGGGGCTGGTCTCCAGCGCCGGCATCGCCCCGCGGGAAACCAGCCCGCCCAAGGGCGACGCGCCGGGCCAGCTGGCGCTGGACGTGACCATGGCCAAGGCCCCGCAGCACACCATCGCCGGCGCCATCGGCTATGACACGGGCGAGGGCTTCCGGCTGGAAACCAGCTGGGAAAAGCGCAACATCTTCCCGCCCGAGGGTTCCCTGCGCCTGCGCGGCGTGGCCGGCACCAACGAACAGCTGGCCGGCGTCACCGTCAGCCGCGCCAATTTCCACGGGCGCGATCGCACGCTCAGCCTTGATCTGTATGCTGATAATGCCACGCTCACGGCCTATGCCGCGCGCAAGGTGGGCACCGCGCTCACCTATCAGCGGCAGACGACGCTGTTGTTCCAGAAGCCGTGGAGCTGGTCTGTGGGGCTGGAGGCGGAAGCCTCGGACGAGCGCGAGGGCGTGCCCAGCGGGGTGATCACCGGGCGGCACATGTATATCACCACCGCCCTGCCGCTGCGCGCCGCCTTCGATGCCAGCGACGACCTGCTCGATCCCACCCATGGCGGGCGGATTTCGCTGCGCGCCTCGCCGGAACGATCGTGGACGCAGGGGCAGGTGAGCAATTACGTGAAGCTGCAGCTGGATGCGGCCGCCTTCCATCCGCTGGTGAAGGGCGTGGTGGAAGCGCTGCGGGTGCGCATTGGCAGCATCATCGGCACCGGGATCGACCAGATCGCCCCTTCGCGGCGCTTCTATGCCGGCGGCGGCGGCTCGATCCGCGGCTTTGGCTATGAGCTGGTCGGCCCGCTCAATTCCCTGGGCGAGCCCAAGGGCGGCCTGTCGCTCTACGAAGTCTCGGCCGAAACGCGGGTGGATACCGGCTGGTTCGGCGGCGCGCTGGCGCTGGTGCCGTTTATCGACATTGGCGGGGTGGGCACGCGCTCGCGGCCGGATTTCTCGGGGCTGCGCTATGGCGCGGGGCTGGGCCTGCGCTACAAGACCGGCTTCGGCCCGATCCGCCTCGATGTCGGCACGCCGCTTGATCCGCGGCCCGGGGAAAGCCGGCTGGGCGTCTATGTTTCGCTGGGGCAGAGCTTCTGATGGCAGAGCCTGCCGCACCCCCGCCGGAAGAGCCGCCCGTGGCGCCCCGCCATGCGCTGGCGCGCTGGCTGGCGCTGTCGGGCGCGCGGCGGGCGGTGCTGCGCCGGCGCTTCCTGCGGGCCTTGCGCAAATATGCGCTGGGCCTGCCGCTGGCGCTGCTGCTGGTGGTGCTGGCGCTGCCGCTGCTGGCCGACAGCCCGCTCGGCCACCGGCTGATCGCCGACCTGATCGCCGAGATGGATCTGGGCCGCGGCCTCAGCGCCGGGGTGGGGCGGATCGATGGCTCGCTGTTTGGCCATTTGCGCCTGTCCGAAGTGGTGCTGCGCGATGATCGCGGGGTGTTCCTGCGCGCACCCCAGCTGGAGGTGGACTGGCGCCCGCTGGCCCTGCTGGAACACCGGGTGGAGCTGCGCAATGTGGCGCTGCGGCGGGCCAGCCTGCTGCGCGTGCCGCATCTGCAGCCCGGCAGCAACCAGCCCACCGATCTGGGCGATTGGGCCGTGCAGGTGAACCGGCTGGCGGTGGAGCGGCTGACGGTGGCGCGCGCGGTGGCCGGCAGCGAACGGCGGGTGGATCTGCGCGGCGAGCTGGAATGGCGCCAGGCGCGCCGCTTTGTCAGCCTCAATGGCCGGCTGGGCGGGGGGGACAGGCTGGCCGCCCTGTTCGAGGATGATCGCGCCGCCAATCGCTTCGGGCTGGATGTGGATTATGTGGCGCCGCGCGGCGGGCTGCTGGCCGCGCTCAGCGGCGCCCGGGCAGACCGGCGCCTGCGCATCGCCGGCCAGGGCAACTGGCAGGATTGGCACGGCGGGCTGGTGCTGGATAGCGCCGGCGCGCGCGCGGCCGCCCTGCTGCTTACTCATCGCGGCGCGCATGTGGGGCTGGCCGGGCTGCTGGGCGCCGATCCGCTGGTGCCCCCGGCGCTGCGCCAGGCGCTGGGCGGCCCGCTGGCGATCACCGCCGAGGGCGATCTGGCCGGCAAGGGCGTGGCCGGGCGGGCGCTGCTGGCCAGCCCCCATCTGCTGGCGAGCGCTGCCGGGCAGGTGGATAGCGGCGGCGGGCTGGGCGATGTCACGCTCGATCTGGCCAGCCGTGGCGATATGCCGCTGGACGATAGCGCCAGCCTGTCGGGCGCGCGGCTCCATGCGCTGGTTAACCGAAATGGTGACGGCATGCGCGTCGATTGGCGCTTCACTGCCGCGCGGCTGTCGGCAGCGGGCAAGGGCGCGCAGCCGCTCACGGCCGAAGGGCTAAGCGCGTCGGGCCAGGCCAGCCAGAGCGCGGCGGG
>DASRYE010000159.1:0-2628 GCA_035653915.1 Novosphingobium sp.
TGGCCGCCATCGCCACCAGCCGGGCCGATGAGGTGGCAGCGCTGGGCGCCGATATCGCCGCCCTGCCAACGCCCGAAGCGCTGCTGGCCCGGCCCGATATCGACCTCGCCGTGATCGCCACCCCCAGCGCCACCCATGCCGCCCTTGCCACCTGCGCGCTGGAAGCGGGCAAGCATGTGGTGGTGGACAAGCCGGTGGCCCTCTCGCTGGCCGAGGCGCAGCGGCTGGCCGATTGCGCCAGGGCCCATGGCCGCCACCTCTTCGCCTTCCACAACCGGCGGTGGGACAGCGATTTTCTCTCGGTGCGCGCGGCCCTGGCCGAAGGGCTGCCGGGCCGTGTCACCCATGCCCGCCTCACTTTCAACCGGTTTCGCCCCGAGGTGCGCCAGCGCTGGCGCGAGCAGGCCGGGCCAGGCGCTGGCGTGTGGTTCGATCTGGGGCCGCATCTGGTCGATCAGGCGCTGCAGCTGTTTGGCTGGCCGCAAGCGGTCAGCGCCGATATCGCCGCCCTGCGCACAGGTGGCAGCGCCGATGATTATGCCCTCGTCCAGCTGCTTTATGCCGACAAGCGGGTGGTGCTGGAAGCGGGCCTGCATGCCCCTTCCGGCCTGCATGGGGGGCCGCCGCGCATCGCCATCCACGGCACGCAGGGCGCGCTGGTGAAGCGCGGGCTCGATCCGCAGGAGGCGCAGCTGGTGGCGGGCTTGCGCCCCGCCGATGCCGCCTTCGGGGTGGACGAGGACCCGCTGCTGCTGCTGGATGGCGAGGGCGGCTGCGAGGCCCGCGCGGCCTTGCGCGGCTGCCAGCAGGCCTTCTATGCCGCCGTGGCCGAGGCACTGGCGCAGCCGCCGGGCACCGCCGGCCCCAACCGGATCGAGGAAATCCTCGCCGTGCAGGCCGTGATCGAGGCCGCCTTCACCTCTGCCCGCCAGGGCGCCGTGGTGGCACTGGCAGAACCGGCGCCATAAGCCCAGGCTTGGCCCGGCGGCCGATTGCCGGCACTGTGCCAGCCAAATGGGGACAGGACGGAAAGCAGGCTGGTGATTCGGCAAGATGGGAAACCGCCCCTGGCAGCGCTGGGCCGCCTGGGGCACGAGGGGCTGGTAGGGCTGGGGCTGGCCGGGCTGATGCTGCCCGAGGGCGTGGCCTATGCCGGCATTGCCGGCCTGCCGCCGGGGCGCGCGCTGGCAGCCGGCGTGGCCGGCGGATTGATCTATGCGCTGGCCGGGCGCAGCCGTTTCGCGGTGATCTCGCCCACCTCCTCTTCCGCCGCGATCCTGGCCGCCGCGATTGCCAGCCTTGGCGCCAGTGGCGCGCCGCCAGCCGCCCTTGCCACCGCGCTGGTGGCGATGGTGGGGCTGGTGTTTGCCGGGCTGGCGCTGTTCCGGCTGGGCAGCCTGGCCGGCTTTGTCTCGCGCCCGGTGCTGCATGGCTTTGCCTTTGGCCTGGCCTGCACCATCATCATCAAGCAATGGCCGGCGATCGTGGGCGTAAAAAGCGCCGGCGGCCCGGTGTGGCGGGTGGCCGGCGGGCTGATCGCCGCGGCGCCGGCGTGGAACATCGCCAGCCTGGCGCTGGGGGCCGGCGCGCTGGCCGCGCTGATCGCGCTGCGCCGCCTGCCGCAGGTGCCGGGCGCGCTGGTGGTGATGGCCGGCGGCATAGCGCTGGCGCAAGGGGCGGATCTGGCCGGCCATGGCGTGGCGCTGGCAGGCCCTGTGGTGCTGGCAGAGCCGGTGCTCAGCCTGCCGCCGCTGGCGCTGGTGCCGCGGCTGGCCCAGCTGGCCGCGCCCATTGCCTTGATTCTCTTTGCCGAAAGCTGGGGCACCATGCGCAGCCTGGCCCTGCCCACCGGCGACCGACTGAGCGCCAACCGCGAGCTGGGCGCGCTGGGCGCGGCCAACCTGGCCTCGGCGCTGGCGATGGGCATGCCGGTGGGGGCGGGCTTTTCCGCTGGCGCGGCCAATGCGGCGGCCGGCGCCACCTCGCGCTGGTCGGCGGCCACGGCGGCGCTGGCGCTGCTGGCGCTGGCGCTGTGGGCCGGCCCGCTGATCGCCCGCATCCCGGAACCGGTGCTGGCCGCCGTCGTCATCGCCGCCCTCACCCATGCGCTGTCGCCGGCGCCGTTCCTGCGGCTGTGGCGCATCCGGCGCGACCACTGGATTGCCTTGGCCGCGGCCATTGGCGTGCTGGCGCTGGGCGTGCTGAACGGCATGCTGGCCGCCATTGCCCTCTCCATCGCCCATCTGCTCTACGATCTTGCCCACCCCTCCATCAGCGAGCTGGGCGAAGTGGGCGACAGCCGCGATTTCGTCGACATCGCCCGCCATCCCGAAGCCGCGCGCGTGGCCAATGTCGCCATTTTCCGCCCCAATGCGCCGCTGATCTTCGCCAATGCCGAGGCCACGCTGAACGCCATTGCCGCCCGCGCCCATGCCACCACCGCCGGGGTGGTGGTGCTCAGCCTGGAGGAAACCGCCAATCTGGATGCCACCGCGCTGGATGCGCTGGTGGAATTTGCCCAAAGCTTTGCCGCCGGCCGCCGCCAGGTGATCCTGGCGCGCGCGCATGATCTGGTGCGCGAGGTGCTGCTGGCGGCGGGGCGGGCGGATCTGGCCCGCAATTGCACCT